>JAYVTR010000309.1:0-12695 GCA_043788625.1 Planctomycetota bacterium | reverse complement strand
CCGATTTTTACCAAGCACTGTCAAGTTCTTTCTCTGTGAAATATATGTTCGTAAAATACTGTGTCACATTGGCTTAGGGGCTAACTTAACGCCATTGGGCGGTACCCTGGTGATCAACACCACTTTTTCGGCAAGCATGTGATGCGGGTAATTCCATCCACGCCACGCCGCAACACGTGCCGCGCAGCATTGCCATCATTCAAGCGGATTGATTGTGGCGCGCATGCAACGTCGACTGCACGTTCTGGCACCCACGAGACTGGCACCGAACAAAATGAAGAGCGCTAGCGAGCTCCCCGCACCGCAGCCGCTGCTGCCGCCACTGTCGGCGGTCGAGGTCGAGGTTGGCACGGTACCGGCTTCGACGTTGATCGACACCGTGGCGACATTGGATAGCGCCTGCCCGTCGCTGGCGGTGAAGGTAAAGCTATCACTTCCAGAAAAGCTGCTGCTGGGTTGATACGTGCGGCTCGCTCCGCTGCCCGACAGGGTGCCATGGGCAGGCGCAGCGAGTATGGCGTAGGTCAACGTCGTGCCGCTATCGGCATCGCTGGCGGACAGGGTCAGAGGCACGCCGGTATCGTGCGCGGTGGTGATAGTCTGATCATTGGCCAGCGGTGCCCTGTTGGTGCTGATGTTGGCTAAGAAATTACCGGTAGAGATGCGTACGTCGTCATACCAAATCTCGAAAGGAGCAGTGCCAGTTTGCGTCCAGCCGAACAGCTCGATGCGATCGATGGGACCATTTGAGTAGTGACGATTGAACAAGTGACTGGCCTCAACGTACACCAGGCCGTCGATCTCAACGAAATAGGCACCGTCAGCGACTTCGTTTTGCGCGGTGGTGCCGCTATTGAACTTCACATGCATACGGAAGTGATGCCAAGTGGTGCCCCAATTGCTGGCCGACCACAGATGATTCTGCGGTGTCGTGACCACCGCCGTGCCGTACGACCGACCCATCCACGGTCCATTCGACCCATCGAAGCTGATCACCGATGCGGTATCGTTCGATACCGTTGAACCATCTCCGAAACTCACCACATACATGCCACCAACGTTGACACCCGTATAGTCGAGGCCAAAGGTGGTATTGGCGTAATTACCGGTGTCGACCGTTCCTCGGGTGCCAAAGACCTTGAGGAACTTGAGGCCCTGTTTGGTCGGCGTCGGCATCTTGGCCCAGAATTCGACGTACAGGTCACGGGTGGCCAATGCCGACACATCGTAACCGCACCAGATGTAGCCACCGCCGCCGGCTGAACGCGCTGGATAGCTGCCTTTGATGCTGCCTTTGCTGGCGAGATAGTTCTTGGTGGTATCGCTGGAGATGCTGACGACCCCGCCATCGCCAGTCCAAAAGCCCCACTTGCCGCCCGGTAAGGTAGCATTTTCAAATTGCTGAACCGTCACTGCGGTTGCGCTAACCAGGGCTGGCTGACGGTCTTGTGCCTGCAAGCACGGGCTCGCCAGGAACAGGCAGATCGTCAGGTTGAGTGAGATGACGCGTAGATGGTAATTCATGCGAGGACTCCATGTCTGCGGTGGTCGGACGACCACGATTCTCAGTACGTTTCCTAAAAATGGATCACCATTGGAGCTCCATATATTAAGCGTGTCATGTACATTTTCATTTTAATCTTAAGTTATTACAATATATATAAATACAATATTTTGAAAAATAAAAGTTGTTTCGGGGTTCCGGTGGTGCTCCGTCCAACGCCTCTAGAATCTTCACATGAGCAAGATCGCTACCATCAGCCAGGTAATACTACAGCGCATCCGCAGCCAAGCCTATAATGGGAGGATCCCCGGGGAGCGCGCGCTGGCGACGGAATTCGGCGTCGACTTCAAAACTGTTAATCGTGCTGTGACCCTGCTGGTGCAACAGGGTACGGTGCAGCGTCGGCGCGGCCTGGGTACCTTTGTCACGCCCCTTGATCAACCACGCATCCTCACCATCGGTTTATGCTTTTTCAAAACCTCCGATCCCGGTCGTGATCCGATTTTCGCACGTTTCTTTGCTGCGATGAATCGTGCCATTAAGGCTCACGGCATGCGCCTTGATGTCACTGCTCTCGCCGATGTCGGGCCCATCGAATTGGGCCTCGGCGAACTGACGGATCGTTTCCGCCGCCAAGTCCTGGCTACCAACAGCGACGGACTGATCTACCTCGGAAATGTCGATGTGGCACTGCTTGAACAATTGCGCGCCGAGCGGCCAACCATCGTCGTCGCCCACACCCCGCCAGACGTGCATTTCGACTGTGTGCGGCGTGACGTGCGGGCCGCCGTCGGCGATGCGGTGCGCCGTCTGCACTGGCTCGGCCATCGGCGCATTGCCTTGGCTAGTTACGCCCAAACGGCGGCTGGATATGACCTGTTTGAAAAAGAGGCCGGTTATGCCACCACTACCGCCGAACTCGGCCTCTGGCAGCAGGTGCTGCGCGTCAGCGATGCCACCGCTGCCACACTACCTCAGCTTATCGTTGAGTCTGAGTTGCGGCCAACCGCCATCATCTGCACCGAAAGCACCCTCGCCCTGGCCTTGGTTGAATACGGCCCAGCCCTCGGCCTGTCTTTGCCCCATGACCTGGCGATCATCACCTTTGATGATGGCGAAATCGGTCGCTACACGCGGCCGACCCTCACCGGCATCACCGCTTATGGTGAAACCCTGGCCGAACACGCTGTCAACCGCCTCGTCGAACGTTTGACCGGACGGCAGCGTGAGCCTATAAATGATATCTTGCCGTGTGTCGTCACCGAACGCGCCTCGCACGTTGCCACACGAACTAGCGTTCCTGATGGCCATACACCAGGCGTATCGCATCCGTGATCAGACAACATGAGTGCTACATAATGCAGCATTTATGTTACAGCAATGAACCGATCGCTGCGCCTGATGTCATTCAACGGCCGTCGACTTCATCGCCCTATGCGACGTTATGCCGGAAAATTTACCGGCTCTGCGACACCACCCACGCTGCCGTGGCAGTCCACCATCGGCCACGCTCTGACGGCATGGTTGGGCACGATCATTACTCTCGGCGCACTCGGCTGGTTATCGGAAGCGACTCAAGCGCCGTTGATGCTGGCTTCATTTGGGGCGTCATGCGTCTTGTTGTTCGGCTATCCCGACAGCGCCTTTTCCCAGCCGCGCAATACCTTGGGCGGGCATTTCCTGGCCGCACTCATCGGCACTGGCCTGGTGACCCTGTTGGGTGACCATTGGTCAGTGATGGCATTGGCGGTGGCCACTGCCATCGCTGCCATGAAATTGACCCACACGGTGCATCCGCCGGCCGGCTCAACCGCCATCATTGCCGTGCATCTGCATCCTCATTTGTCCTTTCTTGTTTTGCCCATTCTCAGCGGCGCATCGTTATTGGTGGTGCTGGCAGCATTGTTCAACAACATCATCGAGCATCGCCGCTATCCCGTTAGCTGGTGGTAAATTGGCCGGCGAGCTCAGCGCAATAAGAAGAAGCGCGCGGTAGTTTAAACTCCCAGCGGTGAGATAACGTTCAACAGCGAGGTCCACACCAGGGTATCATCAGATGTGAGCGGCTTGATCCGCTGCATTCTGCCATCCCTCCGCTGTAAGAGAGCCCGCCGTATGTCAGCCAATTCCTTTTGGGGACTCATCAGTGAGTCCGTGATGTCCGCCAGCATTCTCGAGCAGGGCGTCTTGCTGTTCCTGGTGGCCCTATCGATCGTGTCATGGGCGGTAATCATCATGAAGGTGCGCGGCCTACGCCGCATGCGCGAGAACAACAAGATCTTCCACGCCGCTTTTGCCACGGCGGCGCACACCGGCGAGGTCCTCGAAAAAGGCAAGGGCTCAGGTGAACTCGCACCGTTGTATGCGCTCTTCACTGCCGGCATCGCAGCTCGCGAACAAGCGAAGCGCGATGCCCAGGCGGCACCGGTGCCGAGCGAATTCATCGCCCTTACTGCCTTTCGGAACGTCGAGGAACGCGTCCGTCTAGCGATGGAGCACGCCTTGAAAGCAGAGATGGCGTTGTTTGGAAAACATCTGCAGGTGCTGGCCACCGCTGGCAGCGCCTCGCCATTCATCGGCCTGTTCGGCACTGTGTGGGGTATCATGGCGACCTTCCAAACTCTCGGCAGCGCCAAGAGCGCTAGCCTGCAGGTCTTGGCGCCACCAATCGCCGCCGCGCTGATTGCTACCGCCGTCGGCTTGGCGGTGGCCATTCCGGCGGTGATGGCCTATAACTGGATCACCTCGCGTATTGATGAGGAAAGCGAAGAAGCCACCTGCTTGATGGAGCGCATCCTCTATGTGATGCGCGCTAATGGCGCTCTCGCCGAACTACCTGAGACCGTCGCCCCGCGCACCCTGGTGATCAGTACTCCGGCAGCTTCTGGCTTTGCCGCTTCTGGCCTGGCCACTTCAAACCTGGCCGCTTCTGCCATTGGCGCAGGCTGAGGTCGGCATGGGTATGAGTCTTGGCCGCGGCAAGCGGCGCGCGATGGCCGATATCAACGTCACGCCGTTGGTCGACGTGATGCTGGTACTGCTGGTGATTTTCATGATCACCGCTCCGGTGCTGAAAGAAGGTTTTCAAGTTGAGGTCCCGCTCGCCAGTGAGACTCAATCGATCAATGTGCAAGATGCGCGTTCGGTGATTGTCACCAGCGATGGAGCGGTGCTGCACAACCTCGCCACCGCCGCTGATGACCGCTACGAAAAACTCAGCCTCTTGGTCGATGACCTACGCACATGGCGCACTGATCGTCTCGCCGCCGCAACTTCCGGCGAGCCGGTAGTATTGATCGTTGGCGACAAGGCCACGCCCTATGAACGCATTATCCAGGTGTGGAATGCGGTGCGTTCGGCGGGCATCACCCAGGTCGGCTTCCAGCTGGATCCCAGCGGCGTGGTGCCGGCGGCGACCCCCTGAAACTATTTTGATGTCTACCCCGTCCGCACAGGCCGCCACCATGACTGATACCCCTCCCGTGAAACGCCGGCAGTACTGGCGCCTTGCCACTTTCGTGGCGTGGTCGTTGGTCGCGCATTTGAGTGGGGGCGTCGCCTGGGGTGTGCCGGCGCTGCTGCGCGCCCAGGCCGAACGGGCCTTGGCCCAAGAACAAAAAGAAGCCGCAGCACGCATCGCCAAAGGGAGTGTCGAAGCCAAGGCGCGCGCCAAAGAGGTACTGGTAGAACAAACCAACAAACAGGTGCAGGCGCAGCTTAAGCAGCAGGTCGAAAAACTGACCGCCGCCCTACCCGAATCGCAGCGCGAAAAATTATGGGACAAGCTCAAGGACGAGCTCGGTGACAGCTCACGCGCCTATGCCGCAGCTCTTGGCAACAGTGAAGCTTCCGAACAGGATCTGCGCAACCTCGAAGCACAATTGCAGCAAGATCTGGTCACGCAGCTCGACGCGCAACTCGCCGCCAGCAGTGGCCAAGACCTGGCGCAGAATTTCCTCACCCAGATCGAGACTCAGGTGGCTCCTGACTTAGCGCAAAAGATGCAGGACGATGTACGTGATCGCGTCGCCCATCAGTTGCGTGAGCAAGCCGACCGACTGATCGTCGCCCAGCGCGAGGCCGCCCAGCGCGAACGCGACGCCGGCAGCAAGGCACTGCGTGAAGCGCAACACCAGCTCGATGCCGCCGATGAGCTGGCCAAGCGCGACCTGCAAGACGCCAAACGCAACCAAGAGAACCTCAAGGCCGCGGTCGATAAATTGCATGCCGCCGCCAAGCAGGTCGCCACCGCCCAAGAGCGCACTCCCGATCTTGGCGCCGCCGCTCGCGATAGTCTGACCACCGCCACCATGGCGGTAGATGCCACCAAAATCGCCTTGGCGCAGACCACCACTACGGTCGCCGATGCGGCTGCCACCACCGAGACCAAGAGCAGCGCCCGCGCAGCACTGAGCAAGACCATCGACGAGGCACGGGCGGCAACCACCGCCGCTCTCGACACCATTGCCAAAGCCGATGACCGCGAGAGAGAAGTGCGCGAGGCGCTGAAGAAAGCCAGCGAACAAGACTTGAAAACGGCCGCCGAGCAGGCATTCAACGACCAGTTCCGTAAAGAAACCGTGCCGCGCCTCAGTGCCAAGCTAGCTGCTGCATTTGCGGAGCAGCTGAAGCGCAACGGTCTCGACGACCCACAGCTGGTTACTGAGGTCACCACCAAAGCGGCCGAATTGCTCGCCCGCAGAGTCCCTGAATTAGCCAAGGCCGGCGAACAGGTACAGGTGAAATTCAGCGATGTCGCACCAGCCGCCGCAGACACTGCACACATCGCACCTGGCCAAGATGCTTTGAATTTGAACCTCAGTGACCTCGATAAGAAACTTGACGCTGGTCAGAAACAGCTGCTTGCGGATGTGACCAGCAAAATCAGCGCTGTCGCCAAAGACGCCCGCCACGACAGTGATGCGGTCAAAAAAGCCACTGGCGGGGCCACCACCAATGACGATGCCGGCCTTGATGCGCGCGAGCGCATCGGGCGCATGGCCGAAGGCATGCGCAATGGCCGCATGGGTACCCTTGGGGAAAGCACCATGGGCGGTCTGCGCCAAGGCGCGCTGTCGCGCAGCCTCATGGCCAGCGATCGGCACCACCTCAATGATGAAGTTTATCGTAAAGCGGCGGCGCTGATCGCCGATCGCGGCGCGGTACAAGGCACGCAATGGGAGCGCAACGGCGCCGCCGGCCAAGTCTCGCAGGCCGAGAGCGGCAAGGACCTGGTCCCGGCACGCGCCGCCGGCGCTGATAATCACCTCGCTGCGACCACGGTCGGCAACACCACCCCCTACCAGCCAGGCTTTAAGACCCTGGCATTCGCCGCCGTGCCCAATCTGCCCGGTGATTTCGTCATCGATGGCAAGGCCGAGAAATGGGCTGGCATCGCCGCCCTGCCGCTGAAACCGGAATACGGCGGCGACCGTTCACTACAGTCAATGCAGCTTGGCTGGCGCGCCGATGGCATCTATGCCCGCTTCACGGTGATCGATCCCAACCACCACATGGATATGGCCCAGCTCGGCAATTTCTGGCGGGCCGACAACGTCGAGGTATGGATCGATTGCCTCAACGCCAAAGAGCGTTTCCGTGCCCGCCATGCCGGTCAGCAATTTTGGATCTGGCCGGAAGGCTCGGCCGATGACGCCAGCCTAGCGGGTGGCGAATCGGTGGTGGAAAAGAAAGGCGGCAGCTTTGTACCACACACCTTGCACCAGGCCGAGCTGCAGCGCATGAGTACGCGCACCGCTGACGGTTACATTCTCGAATTCCGCATTCCCGCTGAGCGCCTCGTCGATGCCGACTTCGCACCGGGACGCATCATCGGCTTAAATACCTACATCTCGACCATGAGCGGTACCGATTGGTATTGGTCGGCCGGCAAAGAAGCCGGTACCTATGCCCAGCCCGATACCTGGGGCGATCTGCTGCTGTCCGGCTCTGACGCCAAGCTCGAACTGGCCAACCAGATTGATGGCGGCACACCAGTACTGCTGATCCCCGGTCAGCCCCTGCGCCTGCGCGTTATCGACGGCGATATGGACTTGTCGGCAACGGTACGCGACAAGATCATGGTCACGCTCAAGCCATCGCACGGCGGCCAGCAACTGATGATCTGTGAAGAGACCGGCCCGGCGACGGGGATCTTTACCGGCTCGGTAAGCACCGCCTTGTCGGTGGGCGACGACCAGCCCGGCACCTTGGCAGTGTACGAAGGTGAAACCGTCGACGCGCTGTATCTCGACCAGGCCCGCGCTAACGGCGCACGCAATGCCGACGTGCACCTAGCGCTACGTTTCAGTGCAGCGTTAATTGCGGCGCTGCCCAAGAAATAACACGGCGAAAGTCAGTACCTCAGGCAGAACATGGCGCCCAGTTGATGATCACCATCGACTGCGGCATCGCGGATGGCAGCTGGGCAAAACGCATCGACACCGAAACCGGCTGCCACATCATTATCATCATCGACCATCACCTGGCGCAGAAGCGCTGCTGACGTGGACATCGCCACCCGTTTGCGCGCTTTCAGATGCGCGTACTCACGGCCAACCCCGCACGGTGGGTGGCCTCCATTTTGACGGCTGGTGGCGCCGTGATCAGCCAGAGGTGATGCCGAGCAGGTAGGTGCGTGGCGCGACGCCGAGGAACTGCCGGAAGACACGATGGAATTGCGGGTAACTGCCGAAGCCCGCTTCAAGCGCGGCGTCGAGGACGGTGGTCGCTGGACCATAGAGGGCGAGGAAGCGTTCAAGACGAATGCGGTTACGGTAGTCGGCGATGCTGACACCCAACTGCTGATTGAAGCGGCGGCTCAGGCGGCTCGGTGACCAACCAACACGCTTGGCCAGCTCGTCGAGATCTTCGGGCGCATCGGCCCGTGACAGAAGGCGCGCCGCCAGGTCGACGGCTGGATCAATCACCTTGCTCACGTCATCCTCATCTGCGGCCTGGAAAGCAGCCCAGGCATCGAGCACGGCATACGGCAGACCGGCGTTGGATTGCGCGACGTTGTCGCGATGGGCGTACTGGTAGGTCAGCAGGCGGTCATGCGCCGTGAATGCCGCCGGGGGCAACGGACGCGCCAGCATCCACGGCGGATTCCGTTCGCACAGATGTGGATCGAGTCCCGTACGCACGGTGCGGCGCAGGGCTTCTTGGCGCAGCACCACCACCCATATCTCGCAATCAGGTGAGGGATTGATGAACACGTGTTCCTGCTCGGGAAACAACCACAGCAGACTGCCGCGGCGCAAGTCGTAGCGTCGCTCGCCGACCAGGTAACTGCACGTGCCGCGTGACACGAGGTTGTACTCGAGCTCGTCGTGCGAATGGAAGTCGATCGACGGCTTGGCGCGATATGCGCCGACGAAACCGTCACGCTCCGGCGCGATCTTCAATGCTTTCCGCATGTAGGCAAAATATGAGAGGTTGAGGGCATCTCCATGAGAAGATGCGCGGCGAAACCGGCTAGGATGGTGGGCATGAACGCACCACTCACCATCCCTGACGTTCCCTCCATCCACACCGATACTGCAAGTGGCTTCGTCACCGCCGACCATCTCAGGCAGTTCCGTGAAGAAGGCTTTTTCATCCTGAAGAACGTCATTCCCGCCGCCCAGCTCGCGGCGTTGAAGGATGAATGCAACCGCTTGATCGGCGAACGTGATGCGGTGATGGCCGCGCAAGGCATCGAGGTCGATGGCATCACGCACAAAGGCCGCCGTTATTTCCTGGGCGTGAACCAGAATAACTCAGCTGTGTGTCGCGCCTGGCTGTTCGGTGATCTGATGACCGAGGTCACGCGGGCGACCCTTGGACCTGATGTGCAACTCTTCCTCGACCAATTTGTCGTCAAAGGCCCAGAAGTTGGCATGCGTTTCGGGTGGCACCAGGATGGTGGGTACGTCGGCTACCCGCATAAGCCCTACCTGTCATGCTGGATCGCGCTCGACGACATGAGCGATGCCAACGGCACCATCAGCATCCTGCCGTACGCGCGCGCCGGCGGCCCGGCCATCAAGCCCCACGTCAAGGAAGCCGGCACCAACGACATGGTCGGGTACCACGGCACCGATATCGGCGACCTCGTCGAAATTACGGCCGGCTCGATGGCGGTATTCAGCAGTCAGACCTTCCATAAATCAGGAGCTAACACGACCCCGGCATTGCGCCGTGCCTACCTGTGTCAGTACACGAGCGAGCCGCTGCACAAACCAGACGGCAGCCTGCAAATCTGCGCCGATCCTTTTCTCGTGGGTGGCGTAAACATAGCTCGACCATGACTGACCGGCGAAGCTGGGGAACCGATCGAGACCACCATCGACCCGTATCCTACAATGAGTCGCGCCTGACTTAGCGCCGATGAATTCAGCACATCACGTGTGCGGATCCACCCCAACTACGTCCGAGGCGCACCTGCATCTCGTTCAACGTAGCCTCGTAGCCGCGACAACCCACAATGCTCATGCTGATCAGACTGAGCACGACCTACGGCGGTCCAAGACTTCTGTCGGCGCAACCAGCGGCGCGGAAGTGTGCTTAATAAGCGGCGGAAGGTCAGTGTCGGGTCATGGGGAGAGGTCATGGGGAGAGGTCATGGGGAGAGGCCATGAGCTGGCGCGATTTTTTCAGCTCTTCTCGATGCAGTTCTTTACAGCTGAGCTTCATCGCATTGGGCGGAGCCCCAAGGCCTCTAGTCCGGTGCAGGTCGACCGGTAGCCGGTGTGCAGCAGGCTGCGAATCCCCAGGCTTTCACCGAGGTGGACAAACTCCTCGGTGTTGTCGATGTAGACCACTTGATCCGGCCTTACCTGGGCCATATCCAGCGCCAGGCTGAAGATATCTGCGTCCGGCTTGCGCAGTTTGACGAAACATGAGGAGACGAAAAAGTCGATCACTGATGCTAGCTGAAAGGTGCGGATGCGCCGCGCGTTCAATTCCCGGCTCTCGTTGCTGACTGCCACTACCTTCAGATGGTGGTTGGCCTTGAGACGGCTGATCAGAGGGATCATCCCTGGCAGCGCCGACGACTGTGCATACATAAAACGCCGGAATTCAGCACGGGTGAATGACCGCTGCACATGGAAAACCACCCGGGTGAGGTACTGCTCAAGCGTGAGGTTGCCGATTTCAAAATCGTTGAAGATCACTTTATGCCGCTCTTCAAGTTCGCGGTAATTCAGATGAAAATATTTTGCTGCGCGCTGGCGTGAGCGGTGATCCCAGCCGTTGGTCAGCAGCACGCCGCCGATGTCGACGAACAAACAGGTGATGGTTTTGGTAGTCATAATTTTCTCGCCAGGACCTGGTCAACCAAGGTCTCTGCCTCGTCGTGGATGCGCTTGAGATGGATGGGGTCGCGAAAGCTCTCGCGTATAGATGAGTTCACTCGCGGTCAGCGATAGACATGCCAATACAGGTAATCAGCCGATGGCATCTCGATAGCGATCCCATCAGCTCCGCTTCAACCTTTCCCTGCACCATACGTGAATGGCGCGGGTCGATCGTGCACATTTAAAGAGTACCTTCATGGCATTGATGCCACCGGCACCACCACCCGGTAAGGCCCGCAACGATCAACCTCCGTGACCGGCACGGTCAAGTGGTACGGCAGGCGCTCATCAATGAGGTAGCGGGCGTGCTGACCATCAACGATCAGCTGCGGCAGGTCCGGCTGGTTGGGCAAAGGAAAGCGCACTTCCAGTTCGAGGCGTTGCGCCAAGTGCATGGCCCCAGCGGCACTATTGGTCGCCGCTGGCGCATCACCCCATTGCCGCAACACAAAAGGAATGCTGGGGAAACCGAGCGGGCTCACCAGGCTGCGTAAGCGATCAGGCACGGCCCAGGTGCTGACCAGACAAGCCGCCAGCAGCATGCCGCTGAGCAGCCGCAGTCGTTGGCGCCGGTGCGTGGCCAGCCACTGGCCGGCAGTCAGCAGCATGATCACCACCACTGGCATGAATGGCCCTCCATACTGAAAAAGGGTCGATTTGATGGTAGTAAACGAGGCCAACACAATGATGGCAATTTCCGGACCAAGAAAGAGCAGCCAATACCAACCGAGCAGTCCCAGGCCTCCCAGCGCTGCACTCCAAACCAGCACCCAGTTGGCATTGGTGCGAGTAAACAAGGCGGCGGCGAAGGCAGCCGGCGCGCGCAGTGGCGATAAAGCGATCTCACCGATGGAATTGCCGAGGGTCTGATAATACGCATCAAAGCGGAAACCGGCATTGCCGACGTACAGCGGCAGAAGGAAGCCGAAATAACCAACCAGCACTGCCGTCGACAACAGCACCGCCGAAATTCCTGCCGCCGCCGTAAAAGCCTGCCGTTTCCATACAGACCAGCCGATGAGCAGGATACCGCTCCACGCCACCGAGATGGCGATGGTCTCTTTCAAAGCCAGGATGCCGACGCAGGCGCCCAACCAACCCCAGAGAGATTTGTGGACGTATGCCCGCCACAGCGCCAGACCCAACAATGGTATAAAGCCGTACTCATGAAATTCGTAATGGATGACGCCGGTCCAAAACGGATTCGCCACCAAGCAGCCGATCAGCACCAGGCGGATGATCCTCGATGAGATGTATTCGCGGACGAGCAGAATCGACCATGCCAAAAAGACGACATTGGCGAGATCCTGGATCAGCGAGAACCACGCCGCTGCCAAGGGCAGCTGCGCCACCGGCCAGAAGAGATACAGATAAGGGACGAAATGGTGACTGAAGTACGACTGACTGCCCTCGATGGTCTTCCATAAAGTCGCTGGACCAGAAAACGCGTTATGCGCCGCTTGGACGACGAAAACAAGATCCCAACCATACTCGCTGCGAGCCATGGTGGCGGCCAGGAAGGTGTGCGTGATCAACCAGGTAAAGCCGACCGTGAAAGCGCAGCGCCACGGTGATTCAACAACCATGCCGTGTACGCGGCGCAGCACTTGGCGACGGCGGGCTCGCACCGCGCCTAAACCGGCAGCGCCGAGCACAAAAGGATATGCCAACCACCATAAGCCCGCTATCAGCACCAGGCGATTGGCATCGGTCAGAGCCGCGCCGCTGGCAAAGCGGTAGAGCCAAAAAGTTCCTGCGATCATCACCGCAACGATGCTGGCCAGGCACAGCCAGCGTTTTTTTTCATCCGATGTCATGCGCGAGAAACCTTCTGATGCGATGATCGCCAG
>JAYVTR010000308.1:0-3715 GCA_043788625.1 Planctomycetota bacterium | reverse complement strand
TGATGCCGGCCTTCGACCAGACATCGGGCTGCGTCTGGCTATCGAGATGGACCATTAGGGTAACATCACTCGCCAATGGACGAGCGTAGAATTGGAACTGATCAGCCCCGTTCCAAATGTCGCTGCCGGCACCCTGCACGGTGATTAGACCACCGGCAACGGTACTGCTGCCCGCCACCGTCGGACTACCGATGTCGGCCCCAACCAATGGCAGCAATGGATAGGTTGCCACCGCCTGCTGCAGGAACTGATCCGGATTCCCGATCGCACCCGGCACCAGTTCATGCAAGCTGCGCGTGACGCGGTTGAGCTGATCGAAAACCTGATAGGTCCACCGGCCATACGCATCGAGGCTGGCAAAACGGCGCACGGCCTGGTCATAGACGTGGTGCGTGGTCAGCGCTTGGCTGAGGTGCGGCAGGGTTGTCTCCGACACCACGTGGCCGGCATCATCATAGGCATATGCAGTGGTATCGCCGTCGCGCACGCGTGTCAGTACGCGATCAGCCGAGCCTGGCGCATACGTCACGGTTTCGATAGACACTTCCGGGCGACCGTCAGCGACGCGCGTGGTGATGCGCCGACCAGTGGCATCATAGCCATAACTGGTCACGACGCCGTTGCGGTCGGTGGTGGCAACCGCCAGCCCAGCTATGACGCCCGTGCCATAGGTGACGCTCTCGCTTGAACCATCGGCATACAGACGACTGATCAGACGGTTGGCGGTATCATAGCCGTAGGTCGTGGTGCGGCCGGCCTCATCGCTGGCGGTCTGCAAACGGCCCGCCGCGTCATAGGAAAACGTGCGGACATTGCGGATGCCACCGCTGACATCGGCAGGCTCGATCTTCCGCACCAGACGGCCCGCCGTATCGTACTCGTAATCGGTGCGGTTGCCGTTGGCGTCGATCTCATCAGCAACCAAGCCGTTGGCCATGTAACCCCACTGCCACGTCGCCGTCTCGGCCCCGCTACCGGTGGTCTTCGTCAGACGATTGCCCTGCACGTCATAGGTGTACGTGGTGACCCGACCGACTTCGTCGGTCATGGTCAACGGCAAGGCGCGTTCATTGTACGTCGCCCCATGCGTAGCGCCCGCTTCATCTGTCACCGCCAACAGCTGGCGGGTCGACACATCATAAGAAAAGCTCTTGGCGCGGCCGACACTGTCGATCTGGCTCTTCACCAGCATATGAGCCGTGTCGTTCACGAACGTTTTCCGTTCGGTGAACACGGCTTTCGCCGGGTCCTGCCCGAACACGAAACCAGGCGCACGCGAGTACGCCTTCATCTGCGCTGAAGCTGCGGTGACCTCGTAATATTCCAAACCCTTTTCGCTCGACCACACCGTCTTGTTGGCGGCGTAAGAATCCGACAACGTCGCGTCCGACCATGCCATATATGCCGTTTCCCCAACGGCATTGTCGCGGCGAAAAACCTGACCCTCGGTTTGCGAGATGGTCGGTCCGGTTGGTAAAATGTAGGACGTCCCCGACCACCAGACGGTTTTCTTTTGATGCCCGGCCTCAGCGGCGGAATCATTGATGACGGTCTTGATTTTTTGCAGCACGGTGTCGTAACTGCGTGTGAAGGTCGCCGTGCCACGGCCGGGCAGGTCATTGGCGATCAGGTCGCTGCCACTGTAGCGGAAATTCGTAGTGGTGCCGTTTGGCAGCGCGATGGATGCTACCGAGAAGCGCCCGGCGCGCTTGACGGTGTCATAGGTATAGGCTGCCAGGGTCTGATCGGCGGCGGTGACCATCGCCACCTGCCACAGGCGACTGCGGTCATTGCCCAGGTCGGTCAACGACGCGCTCGCCGCAAAACGATAGGTCAGCGTCTGGAGGTTGACGCCCGCACGATTGGTGATGCGTAGTAAGCGGGCATAGCCCGACGTGCTGCTGCCCGCCACATTGATCAGCTCGAATGTCCTGGTGCCACCATCTATATCGGTGATCACCGCCGTGGTCGCGAGCAAGCCATTGGCAGTGAGAGCTTGGGTCGCATCATACAGACGCAGGTCGTGGAAGAGCCCCACCGACGTATGCAAAATGCCATCGTTCAGCGTATCAGCGCCCAGCTTTTCACCGAACTGAATCTTGGTGTTCAAATCCGCCGGATCGAAATAACGCACCACCACCCCCGTGCCATCGGCGGCCCAGGTGACGATCAGATGTGTGTCCGTCGACAGGAAGTGATCATACCCGAGGCTACCGTGCAGATCCATGACCCGTGACCGGTAATAGCGCGAAAGCGTCAAACCCGGCAGGCCGTTGGGAGACGACACGGTGTCACCACCGCCACAGGTGCGGCAACCGCCGACGGGCTGATCGTTGACGCTGTAGATGTTGGCATCGTGAACAAAAGAGCCACTCAGATTGTTAATCCGTGAATGCTGGTTTGAGGTCGCATCGCACTCTGGGCCACCCGATACGGTTCCACTGCAGTCCCTGGAACAGTCGATATTCCCATTATTACACGTCACGGTCCACGTCACCGCATCAGCGGCTTCCACGCAACCGATCGCGCTCAGAAGAATGGACAGCAATCGGACAGAACGGAGTACGGGCATGGAAACTTTCTCAGAATAGCTTTTGGAGTTCAGGAAAAGGGAGGAGTGCATGGTGCGACCAATCACGGTGCCGTCAGCGTGTGTAGCGGACTTTCCGCATAGAACACATGCACGAACATCGTGACGGTGCCAACCGCCGCCGGACTGCCGACGTGCACCGGCACATCATCAAGGGTGCCGCGTGGAGCGGTCATGACCGCCTGCGCTAACCCTTGGTCATCAGCCAACACCGTGATGCTGGCGGCATGATTCGCGAACTCGCCACCGTCCGACGTAGCGAACGTGACCACCGCAGCGGGGGCCGTCTGCACCGCCACGGTTGCCGAGCCGCCGGCTGTGATGCGTTGCTCGGTCGGCCCGACGATGGTCAATTGCGGCACGCCCGGCTTGGCCTCGGCGGTCTCGAACACCCGCTGCGGATCGACCGTGCGCAACTGCCGCTCGACCTCAGGGCTCACTTGCCGTGTGCGCTCCGCCGGGGCCATCCGCGCAGACGGAGTAACCGCAACAGTGCGTGCCTCCTGTACGGGCGCCGCTGACGCGCTCGCCGGTGCAGCGGTGATAGGTTCTGCCGACACGACATGGTGAGTAGCATCAGGTAGTGATGAGTCTGCGCGATGCGATGCGCACCCCGACAGGCAGAAGGCGGCGGCGAGCAGACTTGCTCGGGCACGCGATATATAAAATGTAAAATAGGGCATGAGCGGGCAGTACCGTAGGCGTTTCCCCTCACCGGCAAGGCATCTGCATGACCATCCCTATTATGTAAATCTTTATTGCGAACTCGGGAGCGATTCCCGATGATCGATAGGTAAATAAATAATAAGCGGCGCAATTCGTCCTTCTATTTGTATAGATCACGTCATTAAGATCTGCTATGAACTACAAAGCCACAGTTATGCACTAGACATCGTCGTGGATGCTGCCAAGCGATTGTGCACATCAGCGACGGTCTGATGCGGGGCCAGACTCGCTAATACATCGGTAACCTGCTGATAGGCATCCGCATCCGCTTGTTGTTGACGGTCCTGCTGGCGGTGCGGACCGGGTGCCAAGAGCGTCCACGCCAGGTCCGCCACCGCCCCGCCGGGGCCGGGCAAAAAGCGGGCAACGCCGAGAGCGGCGCTCGCCGCCCCGCCCAGC
>JAYVTR010000307.1:0-16233 GCA_043788625.1 Planctomycetota bacterium | reverse complement strand
GGGTCTTTTGAGTCAGGCGGCGAGTGTCAGTAGAAGGCATAAGAAGGAAGACGATGCTATATGTAAAACATTACGACTTATATGGCTCCGGTTAGTAAGCGCCGATGGTGTCGCATGAGGGCTCAGCGAAGAGTATACCCTACGTTACTCGAAATTTTTAAACGTCATTTCTAAAATGTTACTCGCCAAGTGAAGTAGCTTCGTGGGGTAGTCCGAGTGATGTAGCACGACGAATGACCCTGTCGCCAAACTTCAGTGTGATGATTCAAATCCGAGTTGTAGTAAGGACCACAGCGGGCTACCGAAGGTGACGTTGCGGTGGTACGCTTGCTGTCATGACGCATGCATCAAGCACAGCTGCCCGTATCGCCCTGAACGAAGAACGTTTTGAATCAGCGCGCCGGCTGGCGGTCAGTGGATTGCAGGTCAGCGGTCAAGCCCGCCAGCGTATGGCAACCAATGCTGCTGAAACGAGCGGTTCTGCTGAGACCAGCTCAGATGCCGCCGCCGATGATCTTGCCCTGCGTCTGGTTTTGCACGATGCCCTGGCTCACCTCGGGGATCTACCACAAGCCATCGCTGTGTTGGCTCAAGCCGGTGATTCGTTCGAAGTCGCTATTCGCCGACTGGATAATTTGTTTCGCGCTTCGGGGTTTCACGGCTTCTATCGCAATTCTCCCGAGGCGGCACGTGGACTCAGTTACGATGAGTTCTTGACCGAACGCCACCCGCAGCGAGCCCTGGCCGCACAGCTCGTGCTGGCGCGTCTTGCGGATCATCGTCAGGCCGATCGCGCCCGCATCGTTTTGCAGCGCGCCTATGGCGATCACGAGCGGCGTGCGCCCAGCGATGGCCCAGCGTTGGCTGAGTTGAATCTTCGTTGGCCCACTACAGGTGACAGAGAGCCGGTGAGCGCGTCAGAATCTGACGTCGCAACCTCCCAGGCCGTGTTGATTACACTGCGCGGTCGGATTCGTTTCCCTGCAGGTGTGGTGCCAGCTGGAACGGTGACCCTCGGGATCGAGGCTGTGATTCCATGCCTAGAGCCGCTAGCCGTCAATCCGCATGTGATCGGGATCGATAACGAGACCTGCGGTGAGATCACCACGATGTGCGCCCCATTGGCGGCTGATGGCTCGTTTGCGATCACGGGCACGACCACACCTGGAATCGGTTTCATTGCGTTGACCAGTACCCACTGGGATGGAGTCCCGACGCGCTTTCTGGCGCGCGATCTCCGAATCGATGGTCGTCTGCTTCTCGATCTGGATCTGGTGAGTACGGAATGGAGTAGTGCTCCGACAGCTTTCATGCCAGATGCCTTGCCCGAGGTGGTGACCTATGCCGGACAGCAGTGGCGCAAACAGGCGATTGAATCAGTAAACAATCCATTCTGGCATGATTTCCCGCGTCAGGATCTGCGCTTCTCATGGCCGTTGCCACCAGCTGGAAAGCACGCATTAGCATGGTGCCAAGACGCCATGGTACCGCATCAGGTCGATCGTGGTGGTGCCGTGCTGGTATTTGCAGCCGCGCCCCAACGCAGTGCGACACAAATCGGTTGGTATTTTTCTGATGGAGTAGCTGTCGATGATTCGGTGACTCCGTCGCTGTTGCGACCAGCGGCGGACGGACGCAACGCCGTGCTCGACACTGGTCGCAGTGCGTTCCGTATCCCATGGGGCGTAGCTGATGTAGGGGCGCCGCCGGTGCTCGCGGTGCAAGGTCCGGATGGGATATGGCGTGGTCAGGGACGCTGGCAGTTGGCGCAGCAACGTGCACCGCACCAATCAGTCACAATCACCACGGATGGCCCGCTCGAATGCGTTGTCGAAATCGTTTATCGATTTGCCACGGGTGAACGTTGTACTTTTTTGCTGACGGCGCATGCCGGTGAAGAATATCTGTTGGTCGAAGAGCGCGGTGAAGCCGTGCCCGGAGTCGCTTTCGTGCTCGGCCTTGAGGATTTCCGTGGCGGACGTGGCTACCTGCATTGGTGCGCCGAGGGCGAGTCGCCGCACTGGCATGATCTGATCGATGCCGATCGCGAGTTGGCGCGGTTGCAAGAGAGCGTGCCGTGGTGGATTCCACCGGCGGGCTTCGCCTGGGCAGCAAGCTTCGATGGCCTTGATAAGCACGATCAGATCGGTGTTTTCACCCGCCGTCGCGGTGATTGGATCGATCACGCATTCGCCGCGATTACCAAAGGACCACCTGCGGGTGAGACGGAGCTCGATTGGCCGTTTCCGGAAATGGTCGGCTCGACGATATCGATGATCACGGTTGTCACTACGGCGGATGGCCGGTTAGAGATGCGTTTCCCACGCTTTGCCGGCGAGCGGCATTGGGGCCTGCTGGCATCAGACATCGCCCGCGGTGATGGTCCGTTGAAAGAGTTGCAGCAGGTTCGGCATAAGACCTCATTCCCACGCCTGGATCAGCTGCGCCGTTGGCACCTCGATGTACCGGACGCCGCACCGCGTCCGTGCTTCATCGCCGAGCGCGAACACCTCGCAGAATTGCGTGGTCGGCTCGATCAGCCTGGCTTTAGCGAGCTGTGGCAGCGGTTGCAGGAAGACAGCCGTGATGGTGAGAATCAGGCGATCCGCTTTGTGCTGACGGGTGATCCAGCTACCGGTTGGCGGCTAGGCCGTCGCTTGGCCAGGATCGTACCGGCGCAAGCCCGCTGTCTCTTGTTGTCGCGTGAGAATGGCGATGTGTGGTCTCCAGTTGGCGGGCGTGTGTGGGCACCGCAAGCACTGGTGTTTGATGCGGTAGCGGCGAGTGGCGTCTTCACGCCCGCTGAAGAGCGCGAGGTGCGTGCCGGAATCCTGCTGGCCGGGCATATGTTCCACAGCCCTGATCTGATGAATTGGCGCTATGGCGGCCGCAACGCGAATTTCGAAGCAGATCGGGTCGATGCGGTCGGTTCTGTAGGCCTGTGCTTTCCGCACAACCCAGATTCCCAGGGCATGATCGACCATGTGATCGAACGCATGAGCGCCGCGTTTGGCGCTTACTGCGTGCCGGGCAGTGGCAAATGGTACGAGAATCCTGCCTGTTATTACCAGCACGGCATGAAGTGCCGGATGGCCATCGCCAGTCATCTCGCGGCGCGCGGTCAACTCGATCTTGCTGCGGTTCCACGTATAGCGGATTATATGGGATGGTTGCTGGCGACACTGACTCCACGGTTGCCGACTTCCTATGACGTCATGCGTGATGGCTGCACGCATGCTGAATATACACAGATGTCGTTGACCCGCCGCAGTGCACCGATCGGCGATCACGCGCACCTCGGGCCATGGGTTCCCGACATGGCGGCGGTGGTGGCCAAATGGTTGGGCCAAGCGCAGCCAGCACTTGCCAGCGCCTTGCGCTGGGCGTGGGATGAGGGTGGCCGCAATGGTGGGTACTTTGGTGCCGCGGCGCAATTGCTGGTGCAGTCAGATGCATCGGATTTGAGCCCAGTGTCGGTAGCTCCCCAATTGCTGAGTCGACGTCTCGAAGGTTTTGGCGCCGTTTTTCGTGGCGCAGTCGGTGCGAAAAATGAATTCATGCTGTTGGCCAAGCTCGGGCCAGGTGGCTATCGGTATCATCGCACTGAGGGCTCCTTCATCCTCATCGCGGATGGCCGGCCCTTGATCTACGACGGTGGCGAAGCTGGCGAAGCGTGGCGTCACAGCACGATCACCTACCACGAGGCGCGACTGCCGCCGTCCGCCGGTCGCATCGAACGTTTCGCCAGTCTGCCATCGCTCGATTACACCCAGGGCGTACATCCAGTCGTGTTGCAGCCTGGTGATCCGATTTTCCTCAGCGATAGCTGCGAACATCAGTTGGTCGATGAAGCGCTGCGTCGTGCGCGTATCACCAAGCCAGCCGCCGCCCGGGCTTGGGTTTGGGTGAAGGACGAGTACGTGGTGGTTTGGGATCGACTCGATGTGGCTGATGACGTTGTTCACCGCTGGAATCTGCAGGTGATGGCCGGGTCAGAAACGGGTGACCTCGTCAATGGCCTGCGTTTCAAGGGGCGTTTCGGCACCGATTTGCAAGTCATGCTGCCGAGCGGTGGTGAGTGTTCGTGGTTGGTCAACGACGTGCGTATGGTGGAATACCATCTGCCACCTGAACGCTGTGTCGCCCAGCGTCATCTCGAAATCGTCAGCTCAGGGGCCGCAGATTGGCTGGCAGTGTTACGACCTTTGGCTCCGGGAGCCGCGCCCCTGGTCAGCACACCGCTGCATGCGCTCGGTCGTTGTGTCGGCGCCCACATCACCGGCGTTGGGATTGATGATCGAGTTGTGCTGGGACGGACACCGTGTGGGGTCAGCGATGCCACGTGGAATTTTTCAGGCAGTGCCGGTGCCTGTCTCGTACGAACGGATGGCGTGCGCTTGATCCTGCTCGGAGCAGGTCGCATTAGTGTCGGCGATACCATCCTCGAAAGCACCGGTCCAGCCGCCGAAGCGCTGATGATCAATGGGGCCGTCAGGCTACGCCAGGATGGCGAGGGAGTCGTGATCGTTACCGTGGGTGGTCGCCGTATCACGTGTGCATGAAATGAGCCGAGCGTGGCGACCGGATTCATATCCGATTGTCACGCCCGGCTCATGACGGCTTGCTGCGCTTAATCAGCTTTGCTGATCGCGATCCAATGATGTACCGGCTTGAGCAACGTCTGGACATTCGCCATGCGTTCGTTGCGCAGCGCGGCCAAGCCGCGCAGTTGATGCTGACGCATATTGCGGATCATCGCCAAGCCGATTGAGCCCGCGAGGTTTTTCGCCCGAGTGGCCCAGTTCATGGAGGATTGAGCATGGGCCATACTGGTCGGGTTACACCTGCACGAACACCACTGGACGCGGTTTCGGTTGGATAATCGACACCGCTGGCGCCAGCAAGACAGTCGATCTGGCAGGTGTCCTCCTTCACTTGAGCTCGAAGGTCCCCCACAGGCCGGGCTGCAGCTCGGCTTCGCTGGGCACATCGGCGGTGATACCGGTGGCCTTGTTGCTCCAATAGACGCGCTGGTTGGTCTGGCCCTCGCGACCACGCAGCACGCCGAGGTCGCCGCGCAGTCGCGCTCCGGCCACCGGCTTGAGGCCGAGGGCGGCGAGCGGGATGGACACCTCATAATCGCCATCCTTCTGCGCCAACTCGACCTCGGTGCTGACGTCGGAGACCACATCGAAGGTGATGGTGCGCCACGGTGAACTGAATGGCACCTTGGCACCGTCGACGGTGCCGGGCACCACGGCCCGGTAGAGCACCGCCCACGTCTTGGTGGCCTTTCCATCCGGCCGCCGCGTAACCAGAAGACGCAGATCGCCTGGGGCGGCTTGGCGGCGGGCTGCAGGGGCTGAGGGGTCAGTGCCCAGCATCAGGTCGAGGGCGCTGCCGGTCTTGAATGGGGCGGTCGCCTGCTCGGCGGTGTTCGCCGCCAGGTCCTTCTCGTTGCTGCGCCAGGCAGCATACAGGCGGGGGCCACTGATGCGCAGGCTGGCGAAGACGGCGTAGGGCTTCGAGTTGCTGTCGAAGTTGGCGCCGGCGCCACGTTCATCAACCGCTGCCCAGTCGGCGCCGGCCCAGTCGGCGAGGTTGCCATCAACGGTGGGTGCGGCGATGGCCAGGGGCACCGTGATGAGCCGCGGTGCCGTGAGGGCCTGGCGTTCACGTTCCAGGTCTACCTGCCAGGCGGTGCAGCGCGCGAGGACGGCGGCATCGATGGTCAGGGTCTTGGCGGGAAAGCGCCGGATGCGCTCCAGGCCGTCGACCCGGACGAGCGATGAGACCGAGGCGGCACCAGTGCACAGGTAGATCGTGCCGTCGTCCTGGCACTGGGTCACGGTCGGCCAGAATGTCTCGTCCTTCAAGGACAGCTGCTCAACGCGCATGTTTCGCGTGCGTCCTGGCATGCGCCAGGCCTGGCCGGTGCGCGAGTCCTCAAATAGGGTCGTGACCATCAGGCCGTCGCTGGTGAACACCGCGAGGTTGCCCATGTTCTGATTGAGGAAAACCACGGGTCCGGCGTCGCCGCCGCGCGGGGTCACGTCGTGGCCGAGCAGACGGGTGGGGCCGATCAACAGACCCGGACGATCCGGCACCATCGCCTCGTGCGAGGCGTGCAGGCCCGGCCACATGTTGGGATAGCTCCAGGTCGCGGCCCCGACGGTGCCGCCGCCGACGCTGAAGTTGCTGAATGGCAGGGGCGGCGGGTAGCTGAAGACGCGCTTGTCGGCGGTCAGCAGATTGGTGTCACCGCCGGTGCTGGCGTTACCCTGGGCGCCACTGAGCAGGGCCTCGGGGGCGTCGAAGGCCCAGGTGACGGGGGCAGGACTGACAGGGACGCTCGCCGGGATGCGCACGATCTTGTCATCGAGCCGGAGGATGAGGGAGAGGTCGGCCTGCACCGTCACGCCGCCGCTCTGGCCAGGGCGGATGCTCAATTCGGCCGGCTGCATCACCCCGTCGCCATCGCGGTCGGTCCAGGTGCACCACAGCTTTGGCTTGTTGTGCATGAGCGGCGTGACGCCAACTGGCCAGCAGGCGGCGAAGGTTGGAGTTTCGAGCAGTTTCCAACCCCACGGGGTGCCCACTGCGGCGATCGGGCTGAGGCTGCCGCCACGGTCTTCCCATACCGTCACCAGGCCGGCACCGTTGGTCGGATTGCTGTTGGCCCAGTTGCTGAAGAAGTGTCGACCACCGACCAGGTGCGGGGTCTCGGGGAGACCGCCAGCGCCGTAGGCATCTGGCGGGAACTGGCCGCGCACGGCGCCAGCCGTTTCCGGATCTGGCCACAGGATACGCTCGACCGCGACCGTGCCGGTCTTCCAATCGAGGCGGAACGCCATGCCGATGTTGTAGAAGCGTGTGCGGTCGAAGGGGTCGAGGGTGCCGCCGCCGCCGTAGCGGCTGGGGCCGTACCACGCCCGCTGCAGCTTCCCGTCTGCGCCCCACACCCCGACCCGCTTGGGCTGGGTGCTGGCTTCGGTGACCCACAGGCGGCCGCGGTCGTCGGCGGTGACGCCGGCGGGGCGGTTGAGGTGCAGGGGATCATAGCGCCCGACGGCCGGCGCCCCCGCCTTGCCGATCACCCGCAGCAGTTTGCCATCGCGGCGGAACAGCCGCACTTGGTGACGGGCGCCCCATTCGCTGATCACCACGTCGCCGGTGGGAGTCAGGCTGAGGTCATACGGCTGGTCGAGACCACGCAGCAGCACGCTCGGCTCGGCTGGCGACAAGTGCTCGGCCGGCGACAAGTGCACGGCCGGGCCAGTGGCGGCGCGGGCCGCCACGAGCTCGGGCAGGACCAGGCGCACCAGGCGGTCGCCGCTGGTCGCCAGCACGCTGCCATCGCTGTCGAAGGCGACGCCGGAGGGGTTGGCCAGGGTCACTCGGGCGATCAGCCGTTTGCTTGGCGCATCAACGAACCACAGCTCACCCAGATTCGGTAGGCTGGCGACCAGCAGGCCATCACGGGCCGCCAGATCGCGCAATTGGCAGGCCTCAGCTGGTGCCGTCGTCCCGTCGATGACGACCTGCGACGGATCGCCCGGTTTGACCTCCTTGTCGGTGCGGTTCAGGATCGTTAGTTTCAGGATCCCGCTTTCGTTCAATTCGCGGGCGAGCGAGGTGAAACGGACCTCGCCGCTTAAGCCGGAGGCGACGTAGACGGCGGTGGTCGGGATCGGCTTCGAGCCTGCATCAGCCGCCAGCGTCTGGGCCCCGGTCCAGGCTCCACCGAGCCAGCCGACACCGCCGCGTTTCTTGCCGTCGAGATCGATCCAAAACAAGCCGTGGCCGCCTTCGGCGACATAGCTGCCGATGAACACCAATGGAATGTTTAGCACAGTGCGTTCGGCCGGGACGAATGCCGCGCAGCTGGGCGGGGTGTGGTTGGTGCCCCAGCCACCGGTGTTGTCGGCCGTCGACCACGGCGGTTCGCCAGCGTCGTCAGGTGAGAATTCGTAATGCACGGTGACCTGAGGCCCGCTGAGGCCGCGCACGCGGTAGGTACCGGGGGCGACCAGGCTGCCGGGGACGTGGTAGAGACCATGAATGGCAGCGGCGGTATCGCGGCCGAGATCATCCAGACCGTCCCACCAGGCGATGTTGTCGCCGGCCGGATAGGGCGCGTCGGCGACCAGGTTGCGCAGACGTTTGCCCGCCGCGTCCTCGATCACCAGGGTGACATGGCCCGGCTCAGCAAGGTGGAAGGGCACCGCGATCGGCGGATGGGCAGTGGTCTGCGGCCACGCCGGCAGGATGGCGGTGCTCAGGGGGCGGTCGGCCAGGGATATCAGCGCGATGACTTCATCGAGCCACACCCGGTGTCCGTTCCTGGGGTTGTCGGTCTGGTGTGAATGCAGGGTCTTCGGATCAGTCGGCGCAGTCAGGCGCACGCGCAGGCTGCCGAGGGCGGCGTCGCTGCCGAGATCGAGCCAGCTGGTGCGCAGGTTGAGGGGATACCAGTCGACCAGATCGCTGGCGTCGCGCAGGGGCTTCCACGCCGGATCGTCGAAACCGGGCAGGATGCCGGCCTTGGGCAGGCTGGCCAGGCTTGCGGCACTGGCTCCGCAGGCCCACGTGGCAATGCCGCGCAGGGCCACGGGGGCGGGGAAAGCGAGGACGATGTCGGCCGGATGATCGGGTGAGACGACCTGTTCGGAACCTTTGTCGCCGTTGCTCCACAGACCCCAGGTATTGTCGATGCCATCGTTCAGGAGCCGCGCCCGATTGGCCTCGGCGGAGACCGCGACCCGGCCCTGCGGCGCGAGGTTGGCGTAGCGCCCGGTAAGCAGGTAGACGCCGCCGAGACTGCCCGCCGGTTCGTTGTCCGCAGGCTCCGGCTGGTGACTGAAACGCAGGGCCCGCGTGGTGCTGCCCGGGGGCAGGACCCACAGGGTCAGGGCCTTGTCGCTGGTCGGCTGGGCGCTGCTGATGCTGCGACCCTCGAGACGCTCGGCCGGAATCCACTGGGCCTCGATGCTGAGGTCGCCCATGCCTTTGACGCCGGGCTTGAGGATGCTGAGCCGGCCATTGCCGACGGCTAAAACCGAGCCTACCGCCAGGTCGCGGGTGAAGGCTAAGCGCACGTGGCGCAGGCCCACCGAGGACCCCACGCCATAGGTCTGGACCTGCCAGATGGTCGAGGTGGTGCGGGTCCACAACACCTTGTGCCGCCCCTTGTCCATGGAATCGAACGACGAGGTCTTGCCATCAAGCCACACCGCGTCCTGCCCCGGCGCCAAGTCCGCAGCGTTCAGCGGGGTGGCGAACACCCCGGGATCAGGCCCACGGTTGTCCATGAAGGTTATCTCGCTGGCGGCCAGTGGCATGGCGAGGACCAGTGGCAGCGCGAGAACCAGTGGCATGGTGAGGACCAGCGGCATGGCGAGGGCCAGCGGTATCGCGAAGGCCAGGAAACAGGATTTCACAGTCATGAAGGATTCTCCGTGGCGCGGGTGCACATGGCAATCGGACTACCTCCCCGCTTTATTTCGTCCCACCAAGCGCGCATTCCATCGCCGGCCTCTGAGGCGGCAGCAACCGTAGCCCGCAGCGCAACGGCCGCGTAACGGAAAATGCTTCGTAAAAATGGACGCATCGTGTGTTCCCTGTTCTCAGATTGATGGACGTGTGGGCCTGGTCAGCGTAGCCCCTGCGCTCATTCGGCGAAGGTGATCTCGCCCCAGTACTTCGGCTCCATCTTCAATTCGAAGACCACGTCATCGACGATGCCCGTATGTTGATTGGACCAATACGAGCGCAGACGCGTGCGGTCTCCGGCTTGGTTGCCAAAGGTCGCTCCCAGGTCGCCGTGGAGCAGCAAACCGGCTTTGGGAGACAGGCCCAGATCGGCGCTGGGGATGGCAACCTCTACCGTATGGCCATCGCTGCTCTTGGTGACCTTGATCACGGCGTTGGGCAGGGCGATGACGTTGTCCATGGTGTAGGCTTTGATCACGCCCGAGCTGAAGGTGACCGGGTGTTTGTGATCGGATACCGCTTGGAACAAGTGGGCAAGGTTCTTGCCGGCGCTGCTGCCGATGGAAATGCGCGTGTCGCCTTTGACGGCGTCGGCGCGATCCGCGTTGCCATCGCTGCCCAGTTGCAGATCGACACTGTCGCCGCCCCAATACATCTCCTCGCCCGCGTGCGCGCCGTTGACCCAGGGCGTGCGGTCCTGCACGCTCCAGCCGACATAGAGGTGGCCGTCGTCCCAACTCATCACGGCGGTGACGTTGGTGCCCGGTCCCTTATCGAAATTCTGCGGCGTGGCGCCGGGGAAATCCTTGACCAGGTCGCCGGTAAAGGCGGGCGTGGCGCGGTGGATGACCAGCTTTTTCTGGCCGTTGGCGGCGGCCAGGGCCTGCTCCTTGAAATTCTTGGCCATGGCCAGGTCGGGCTCGCTGATGGTCACACTGGTGCCAGTGATCTCCTTCACCTGGTCCAGGTTGACTACTTCAATGTTCCAGAAACCGGTTTTACCAGCCTGGATGTACAGTTTGCCATCGGCGGCGACGGTACCCGTGCCGCCGAAGTCCTCGCCTCCACCGCCACACGTCGCGTCATTCATCAGGGCACCGGGCACGGCCTGTTCAGGAAAGGCGACCTTCAACTGATCGGGCTGGAAGAGACGGCTCAGGTAGAAACCCTGCTCGGTGAGGATATGCCATTCGCCGACGTTGGTGGAAATGATCCAGGCGTTGCCGATCGGGGCGGGCAGCTTGATGGCGCTGCATACTTCATAAGCGCCGCGGATCAGGCCGACTTCGGCCGGGGGTGCCCGATGGCTGCCATGGACGCCGACAAAGGTGCTGGGGTACCACCAACGCTGCTTGCCGGAGACGATGTCGTAACAGGTGAAGCGGGCGTACGACTCACCATAGACGCTGTCTTGGAGGACCAGCTTATCATCAACCGAACCCATACCGGGCGCGGGCATCTCGGTTGGCTTGGCAAGGTCGTAGATGGGCGCGCCACAGGCGGTGAAGCCGGTGCAAGCAAACTGCCGCTTGCCCGAATACATGGTCATGCGGGGGGAGACGTTCATGTACCAACTGCTCATTTTGAGAAAGCCGGGGATGGCTGAGCCCATTTCGCCGGCGTCTGGTTTTCCGTCGCCATTGCGATCGGCCCAGAACAGGGTGGTGCCTGTGCCCGGTGGGTGCTCCCCTTCACGCAAGGAGATGTCCGTACCGTTGCCATCGCGATACAGCACTACCGAGCGCAGCTTCCACTCGCCGGGGCCCGTGTGTTCATAGATATGCATCGGCCCGAGGCCGTAGACCGAGCTGGAGCAGCTGGCCAGGTATTCCTTACCATTGCTGCCGATGGCCAGGCGGCTGCTTTGAAAGCCCTTTTCGTCAATGACGCCCAGGCAACTGGCCAGGCCGGTCTTGGCATCCAGCTGCCATTCGCTGCCCTGGCCGACCATGATCAGGGGATTGATCGAGCTGATGCTGCCGCCCAGGGCACCATAGCCGGTGGGGCCGAAGAACTCGCGGACAAAGGCGCCGGTCTTAGCGTCCCAGACGCTGATGCGTTTGGGATTGTCCAGATTTTCCGTCACCCACAGCTTACCGTCATTGTCGATGCTGATCCCTTCGGGATTGACCACGACGCCTGTATCCCATTTGCCGTTGATTGCCCGCCCGCCCAGGTGGCCGATGGTGCGGATCTCCTTGCCGCTTTTGTTGAAAACTGCGATCTGCTGACGCTTGCCACGCAGGGCGGCGTATACCTCACCATCGGGCCCTCCGGCCAGGCCCCAGACGTCGCTGGCAGTGGTGAAGGGCCTGGCCTTGCCGCTGGCAATGTCGACCGCGACGATGCCCGTGTGGTTGCTGCTGACGTACAGCACACCACCAGCGGACGCGAGCAGCGCCACCGGGCCCGGGACGCTGATGGTCTTCTTCAATTTTCCACTGACGCCATCGACCACGGCGATCAGGTTGCCAGCCGTACTCGCAAGAAACAGTTGGCCATCGCGGGCGGCGACGGCATTGATCATATCTGGGATCGCTTTGCGCTGAGCGTCGTCCAGGAGCTCGTGCAGACGCAGATCCGGAGTGTCATTGCCGGGCCAGCTCACGTATGCGCCATTGGCCAACGCCAAGCGGCTGACAAATTTTTCGTCGCCCACGTAATAGACGAAACCGCCATCGCTGGCGACATCGGTACAGGCGCCGCGGCTGACCTTCCATTTCACCTTGCCGTGGTTGTCGCAGGCCAGCAGGGCCTTGCCGGCTTCAGCGCCGTTCCAGCCCAGCAGAACCGTATCGCCAATTGCGGCGGTGGTGATCGGCAGGCCGTGGTCGCCACCCCAATTGCCTTTGCCGCTGGCGCCGTCCCAGGGTTCGCTGCCGCCATTCGCAGCCCAGCCAACCAATTTCAGGTCGAGGTTGGGATGCACCAGGGCTTTCCACGTATACGTACCGACCGGCACGGGATCGCCGGGATTGCGCCAGGAAAAGGTGCTGAGTCCATCCCACAGCACCTGCTGTTTGCCCTTGGTATAAAAGGCGGCATTCAGCAATTGGCGGGCGACCGTGCCATCGGCTGCAAACAGGTTGAGCGAGATGTAGCCATCAAAGGGCATCTCGAAATTAATGGTTTTATGGCCAGCCAAGGTTTTCTGGACGATCAGTCCGGTCCAATCGACCTCGGGCTTTCCGTCCTTCATGATCATGGCGAACTGACGATGATCGGACAGGCGCAGCGGCGCGGTCGTTTGCGGAGCCTCGCCAAGCAACGTCGCCGAACCCCATGAGGCGTTGGCCGAGAAGGTGAAAACACGGTCGATGGGGGCGTTGGCGACGAACAAATCTTTCACCGACAGGCGTCCATTGAGACCAACGGTGAAATTCGGTTCAAAAGTCATGCGGATTTTCTGCTTGGCGCCCGGTTTGAAATCAGGGTCGGCGATCAGCGACCAGGGTACCGAGATTTCCTGGGTATAGCCCTTGCCATCCGCATCACGCTTGAAGGCCTGCTTGGCACCTTTGGTCTGCGCATCTTTCAACGCCCCCTTGTTGAACTGCAGCCCGTAACTGACGTCCAGGATGCCCTTGCCGTCGCGGCCTTGCCAGCAGGTCCAATGCGAGGCCCGGCCTTTTTCGGCACTGCCGTCATCACCGACAATGACACGGAATTGCAGGCTGTCGCCGGAGAAGCCATAATCGCCTTCGACCTGGCCCGGGTTGTTCAGGGGGCTGGGATCGACAAAGCGAATCAGCAGATGGAGGTTGTCCTTGTCCCAACTGGCATGTGCCCAGAAAGCATAACGATCGCGTTGATTTTCCACGTCACTGCACGCAAAGATGCCGCCGGTCAGATTCCAATCAGCCACATCACCATCCACCGTAACCACGCTTTTGGCGGGCAGGACGCTCAAGGCCAGGTTTTCGGTCTCGGTGGCCAGGGCGCTGGTGGCGATCGCGGACATGGTCAGGGTCAGGGTCAGGGTCAGGAGGCAGGTGCGGAGTTTCATCGATGATCCTTCAAGATTCATGTGGATCGCCATCGCCATCGCCAACGCCAACGCCAACGCCAACGCCAACGCCAACGGCGCCGACGGCACCGCGCGGATGCCATGGTTGTTAGTTTGCGCGGCGTAAAGGCCGCTGCTGAAACGTGTAGCCACGAGGATGAGTGAGGTGCGGACGAAGGCGGTAGGGACGGGCATGGGGCGACTGCACCAGCGAATACGTCCGTCAGGGTGACCTATCACATGGTTCCGTCGCGTGTTTCACTGCACAACTAAAACACGACCGTTGAGGCCCGGCCGTGGTCCCACGCCTACGGTATGATACCGATGGTGCCGAATTCTCGGCGACACCATGTGCGACGCACATGGTGTCGCCGAGAACGCATCGTTCGGGAATAAATGCGTAGAGCAGCTAGTGTCCGGCATGAGTCAGTCGCAGCAGGGCATAGAGGAGGCGTTACGCCGCCGTATTCGCGAGGGTGTTTATGCTACTGGGTCGCGATTGCCGTCGCGTCGCGACTTGCAGGACGAACTTAAAACCAGCTCAGCGACGCTGCAGCGCGCGTTCGATCGACTGGTCGAGCAGGGCTATGTCGGGCTGCATGGCGCCCAGGGAACCTACGTCGCCCATCTGCTGCCCCATCAATCGACCTATGCGATGATCCTGTCCGATGATCCGGAGCAGATGTCGTGGAACCGCTTCTATAGCACGGCCAAGCGGGTGGCTGAAACGTGGCCCGACGGCCAAGGCTGTTTCCGTGTCTATTGCATGTCCGGTCGGCGCACCGATTCGGCCGGCCACCGTCAACTATGCAAAGACTTAGCCGATGGTGGTCTGGCTGGCATCGTCTTCATCACCCCCCCACTTCCTCGACGGTTCACCGATCTTCGCCCACCCCGTACCACGGGTGTGCATCGGCGGCGGGGATGCGGAGGTTATCGCCCGCTACAACATGTCCCTGATGACTATCGCAGACGGGGATGTCCCATCCCAGATCGTGCGCCACTTCCACGCCGCCGGCCGTAGCCGCTTGGCCGCGCTGACCGCCCTGACGGTTACCAGGAAGTTCCACTCGACCTATAAGCCCCTGTTGCGCAGTCTGGGTATGGAAACCCGTCAGGAGTGGTGGCTGGGGCTGCCGATCGAACCGACGACGGCCCTCACCGCCCGCACCGTCACCCACCTCCTGCTGTCAGGGTCGGAGCGCCAGCGTCCCGACTGCCTGCTGATCACGGACGACAACCTGTTGCCGCATGCCACCGCTGGCGCCATCGATGCCGGCCTGGAGTTGCCACGCGAATTGACCATCATCGCTCATGCCAACTATCCCGGCCCAACCAAATCGGCCATTCCCTGCCTGCGTTATGGTCCGGACATGGAGGCCAACGTACGCGCCGCCGTCGCTGAGATCAGCCACCTCGCTGCCGGCGGCAAGCCGCGCAACATCGACGTGCCGAATGTCTTCGGTGAGACCTGACCGCTCCGTATCTGTTCTATGAACTAACTCCGATGATTGCCTATTTTCAGCCTGAGGGTCATCCCGATGGCTTTAGATAGGCGATTCATCGGCGTCTCGTGCGCAGCACGAAAGAGCCGGTCTGGAACGACGAGGTAGCCCGTATGCGGCGGTGGTAGGTACCTTAACGCTCGTTCCCAGGTTCGTTCCTGGGTCCAGCGTGAGGAATGCACGCCGTGGAACTTTATGCCCAGATTCGCCGGTATGTCCGGTGGGCCAACACCGAATTGAACTCTCAGACGTGGCCGTCGTGCGATTTCGCTCGTCAGTTTGCAATGGGTCCCTAATAGCCGAATTTACCAGTAAAAACGAGCCACTAAAAAGCCAAAACCCACGGCGTTAACCGTAGGTTTTGCTGCTGGTGCGCGAGAAAGGACGTCATCCGAACTCATACAATTCAAATACAAGTCGATGTTTTCAATGATTTACATGCCGGCATCCATCTCTGTAAATCGAAAATTGCCAGTCCCGGGCGAGTGGAAATTCAGGTATCGTCGCAAATTAATGAATTTGCCGCTTACTCAAGTGCTCTGTCACGCCCTGAGGAAGCGAACCAGTGGGTTCGAGGTCAAATCGTACCACTATTCGACACACACACCTCACCTTCAGTAAGAGGAAAATCCTGCTAGGTGTTCGACATATGCCCATGGATCGACCCCAGGATCGAGACGGTTCCATTGCACCCCAGGCGGTCGCCCCCGCTGGCGGCTGAACAGGAGGAATTGAACGAGTTGATGCGAGCATGCCGGGAAGGTCGGCTCTATGAAGTCGAGCGATGGATCCAACTTGGGCGTCCACTGCAATGGAAGCCTATGGGAGAGCAGGTTGGACGACGCCAGTCTGCATCCGCATTGCAGGTCGCGATCGAGTCCGACCAGGATTCATTGTTCGTCTTGCTCCTAGCCAATGGATTCCAATGGGAGGTTGAACGGAATTCGCTGTTCGATCTGGCATTGAAGAACTGGCATTATCATCTGTTAGATCCTCTGTTCGCCTAGTCCCAATGAATGCCTCTCCTTACGAAATTATGGAGACCTACCAGTCGACAATCATCAAGCGTTTTTGGAAATCGAGAAACGGCTTGGCGCGAGTAATCGCCTGCTCTACGGCTTCGTGAAATATGGCTCTGCGTCATTTCGTGTGGGTACTTCCCAGGTCGAGCTTCCCTGCGATCAGGTAGGCCATGAGGATGAACGTGCGATGGTTGCGGTACCCGCGCGC
>JAYVTR010000306.1:0-3603 GCA_043788625.1 Planctomycetota bacterium | reverse complement strand
GGAACTTTATTTGGCGGCACCACTGGCACCAGCTACCACGAAGTACTCGAAGCCGCCGGCTGTGTGGACATCGCCGCGACAGCTTACTCCGGCTGGCCTCAGTATAGCGTCGAGCAAGTCCTTACGCTCAAGCCCGAGATTATCGTCACCAAACGCGGCATGGCGACAGCCTTGCAGGCGCTGAATGGCTTCGCCACTCTGCAGCATACGCGTTATATCGAAATCACCGGAGATTTGCTGGAGGACCCGGGGCCGCGTTTGCTGGAGGCAGCGGAAGAGCTGGCGGCGGCTCTTTCGCCTCTTTCGCCTCTTTCGATGGGAGCAGCTGGGGAGGTAGATCCAGGTACAGCCACATCCCGCTGACATTGACTTGAAAACGCAGCGGTTGTTGTTCGGTGAAAGGCAGCGGCCCGGGCTGGAATGTGAATGCCAAGGCGGCGATCACCGGCTGGTTGTCGTCGCGCAGTGATTTACCTTCCAATCGATAACGCCACAACGCGCGCAGCTTGCCATCACGCAAGGTGAGCTGATTGGGTTGGCCGAAGAGCGCCACCAGCGCCCCGCCAGTAGGCAGGGGCGTGTTCAGGTCGTGTGCGTCCAGGGCGGCGGTGGCGGTACGGTTGGTGCGATCAATGGTGGCATGGCCCAGCGAGCGCATGGCGCGCAGGGCCAGCGGACGCGGGATGACACGGAAAACCTCATCCGGCAGATCGATGAAGGTCATTTTCCCGCGGACGATGCCGGCCGTCAGCACCAGGATGGGCTCGGCGGTGGCGGGATCGGGGCCATTATCGGCCGCCACGTGCACGAAGGCATAGCTGCGCACGGTCAATGTGTCGGCGCCGCTGCCGCTGCTGGCGATGGCGGTCGGCTCAGCGTGGATAAGCGTGTCGAGATCCTCGTCCAACAACAGCGGATGGCGAAAACGCAATTCGAGGCCGGCGCCCGGCGGTACCTCGATGAAGCGGTCGAAATCAGCGAATTGATTTTTCAGGTCAAGCAGCCGCAGCCAGACACAGCTGCTGAGCAGCAGGCAGGCCAGCAACGCGCCGGTGATGGCAAGGTGATGAAGAGGACGCACGCTGCAGGCATGCCCAAGCCTGGCAAAATACCAGCGGTGAACGACGACGTTGCCGGCTTTCTCGCCTATTGCCGGCTCGAACTGGGCCTATCTGCCAATACCCTGACCAGCTACAGCCATGATTTGACTAAACTGCATACGGCGTTTGCAGCTTTGGGTTTGACCATGGCCACGGTCGGCCCGGATGAAGTGGGACGCGTGCTCGGATGGTTACGCGATGAACGCGACAACGCACCTTCCAGCCTTGCCCGGGCGCTGGTCGCCTTGCGCATGTATGCACGCTGGCTGGTGCTTGAACGCCGACTCGAACGCGACCGTATTGCCCTCGCGCCGCTGCCGCATATCTGGAATGAGCTGCCGGGGGTGCTATCGCCGGAAGAGGTTGAGCTGATTTTGGAATCGGTTGCCGAAGGCCCTCTGCGCCTGCGTGATCGAGTGGCCCTGGAATTGCTGTATGCCTGTGGCGGACGGGCTTCGGAAGTCTGCCTCGTCGGCATCGGTGATTTTAGAGAGGGTCGCGCCTTGGTGCGCCTGCAGGGCAAGGGCCGCAAGGAGCGCATGGTGCCGATTGGCGATAAGGCGCGTTATTACCTCAAGCGCTACCTGATTGAATTACGCCCGACCCTGCTGCGTTCAGCAACTCAGGATACGCTGCTGCTGTCGGCGCGCGGCATGCCGTTGTCGCGCCAGGTACTGTGGTCGATCGTTAAGCGCACCGCCGAACTAGCCGGCATCGGCCGGCCGGTGTACACCCATTTATTGCGCCACAGTTTCGCCACTCATTTACTACAAAACGGCGCTGATTTACGCGCTGTGCAAGAGCTATTGGGACATGCCAACCTGACCACCACGCAGCGCTACACCCACGTCGATGCCAAACGTCTGGTGGAAATCCACCGGCGCTATCACCCTCGCGCATTGCCTCCATCCCCGGCCAAGCCACCGGTATGACCGTAATCGCTGCATGCTCGCAAAGGTGACTGGTCGCTAGTTTCTGTATCTATCGCGCACCCGTTCCAGGTGCAGCACGGCAAGTGATGCAAGTGTTCCAGGTGTATGCTTAGTGAACTTCTGCTGCGCATTCCAGTGCTGGACTACCTGCATAACACGGCAATTTATCGGCCAGAACTGGGATTGCGCAGGGCACCATTACCGGTGTATGCTTGTCCCACTGCGATCCCTGCCCGTGACTATCCCAAACCCTGATTCTTTAACACTCGATGTCCTCCAGGCCAATGTGCAATTGTTGGCTGAAAAGGAGCGTCTCGAACATGAAAAAAAGCATCTGCTCGAGATCGATCATCAGCGCACCGAGTTTCTGGCACGCATCAGTCACGACCTGCGCACACCGCTGTCGAGCATCATCGGTTTCAGCGACCTGATCCTCACCGGCGAAGGTGGCAAGGTCAACAAACGGCATCAGGACTTCATCCAAGCCATCAACCGTAATGGCCACCAGTTGCTAGCCTTGATCAATGATCTGCTCGATCTGTCGACCTTGGATGCACGGCAGATGGCGATTCGCCGTAACCCGATCGCATTGACCGAGCTGGTGGCCGACTTACGTGCCGCGACCGAGCCGGTGCTGCGTCAGGCCGGCTTGCAGGTGGGCTGGCAATCAGACGCGTCGTTGGCCGGAAAAATGGCCAACCTCGATCGTCGGCGCATTCTGCAAGTCTTGATCAACCTGGTCGATAATGCGCGCAAGTTCACTCCCAAAGGGGGGCATGTAGCAGTGACCATCGATGCCGATGACGTCGAAACGCGGTTTACCGTCAGCGATACCGGTCCGGGCATTCCTGAAGCCGATCGGGCGCGCATCTTCTTGCCGTTTGCCCACCGTGGTTTGGCGGCGGCACGCGGCGAGGGGGTTGGTCTGGGGTTGGCGATCGTCAAGGCCATCGTCGATTTGCATGGCGGCTCGGTGGCATTGGCCGACGGCTCGCATGGTCGCGGCTGTTCATTCCGGGTACGCATTCCGCACCAGGCGGAACTCATTTCGGAAGCGGTGTCCGCATGACGCTTATCGTCCCTGATTTCCGTCCCGAACAGATCGCCAGGGTGTTGGTCGTTGAAGATATGCCGGCCTTGCGTCGGCACACCGCTGAAACCATCGCTGAGATCAGCGACCAGGTGCACGTCACGACGGCGGTGGATGGACTGGATGCGCTGGCCAAGATCGAAGCCAATCCGGATGGGTTCCATCTCATCGTCAGCGACATCATCATGCCCCGCCTCGACGGCGAAGGTTTGCTCGCCGAATTGCGTCGGCGCCAATACCAAGCAGCGGTGATCATGCTTACCGCCCTCGGCCAAGACGACACCATCGTGCGTTGCTTGCGCCTCGGGGCTTGTGATTACCTGGTCAAACCGGTGACCATGGATGACCTCATCCAGTCGGCGACCAATGCCTTGCAGCACATGCCGTTGCTGACCACTCATCTCGATGTCGAATTCGATCCGCACGGATGGTTTGAAGTCAGCGGTGCCACCGACGGTTCGGTGCTGTTCAAATATCGCAA
>JAYVTR010000305.1:0-9740 GCA_043788625.1 Planctomycetota bacterium | reverse complement strand
GCGTTGCGCGCCTGGCGGATTTCGGCGGTCTGCGGAAAAGAGCCGATGGTGGTCGTCGGGAACTTCGGCAATTTGAGCAGGGCCGCCTGCTTGATGACGCGCTGCGCATACGGGCTGTGGCGCTGGCCTAGACGCGCGTCGATCTTGGCGATGGCGGCCTGTACCGCCGGATTGTTGACGCGTGGCGAGATGCGCCGGGCAGTGATGGCATCCTGGTTGGCCTTCAGCTCGGCAGCGACGGCAGCGCGGCCATGAGCGAGCGCAGTAGCCAACACCCGCAACTCGGTCAGCTTCTGCATCGCAAAAGCCAGCCAAGAAAAGATGTCCGCGGGGAGCTTGTGCTCGCTGGCGAGATCCACCGGCACATGCAAAAGCGAACATGATGGTGCGATCCACAAGCGTGTACCGAGCGCCTGCGCCAGCGGCTCCAGCCAGTCGAGCACGGCGGTGAGGTCGGTCTTCCAGATGTTGCGGCCATTGATGACCCCCAGCGATAGTACGCGGTCAACCGGCAAGCAGGCGACCAGCGTATCGATCTCATGCCGCGCGTTAATTGCATCCACATGCACGCCTTGGACTGGTAGGCCGGCGACCAACGCCAAATTCCCTTGCAGGGTGCCAAAATAAGTTGCCAGCAGCAGCTTCACCGCACCGGTATTCAAGGTTTGATAAGCGACGGAAAAAGCCTGCGTCCACTCAGCGGCAAGTTCAGTGACCAGGATCGGCTCGTCGATCTGCACCCATTCTACGCCCTGTGCAGCGAGCACCCTCAGCAGTTCGACATAGGCCGACAATAGGTGCGGCAACAAGGCAAGTTTGTTCGAATTGTCCTTGGCCTTGCCGATGGCCAAATAAGTCAGCGGGCCGACGATCACCGGCTTGCCCTTAACGCCCTGGGCTTTGGCCTCGGCAAGCTGCGCCAACAGACGCGATGCATCAAGGGTAAAGACGGTGTCGGCACTGAACTCGGGAACAATGTAGTGGTAGTTGGTGTCGAACCACTTGGTCATCTCGCCAGCGGCGACACCACCACAGCACTGGGCGTGCGCTTCTGCGTCAGCTGCCGAGCGGCCGCGTGCGACCCGGAAATAATTGTCGAGCGCGTCGCCATGAAAGCCCTGCACGCGCTGCGGCAGGTTGCCGAGCATGAAGCTGGTGTCCAAGACCTGGTCGTAAAAAGAGAAGTCGCCGACCGGCACCAGGTCAAGGCTTGCCTGCGCCTGCCAATGGCGCTGGCGCAGCTCAGCGCCGAGCGCCTGCAACGCGTCGCGTGACGATTCGCCCTTCCAATAGGATTCCAAAGCGAACTTCAATTCACGCTTGGCGCCGATGCGGGGGAAACCGAGATTATGGGTAAAAACCATGAAATATCCTTTTCGCTGAGTTCGGCTGGGCCGTTGTTGCGCAGAGGATGGACCTTGAACACATGAATAAAAATGTAATTTATTCACTCTCACATGAAACCTGCTCATAATGATAAATCCCGACCCGTACTTGAACGGATCCATTTAGAGATCCTCAGTGCGGTCGATCAGCATGGCTCGCTGACCGCTGCCGCTGAGGCTTTGCATCTGACCCAATCCGCGCTCAGTCACAGCATCAGCAAGCTCGAGGACAGCCTGGGCGTGGCTATCTGGCGACGCGAAGGCCGCACCCTGCGGCCGACGCAGGCCGGCGAATACTTACTCGCGGTCGCCCATCGTCTCGCCCCGCAATTTGTTCATACCGAAGAGCGCCTGCGCTTGTTTGCGGCCGGCCAACGTGGCACGCTGCGCATCGGCATGGAATGCCATCCGTGCTACCAATGGCTGCTGAAGATCGCTTCACCGTATCTCGCGGCCTGGCCAGAGGTGGACATGGACGTGAAGCAGAAATTCCAGTTCGGCGGCATTGGCGCTTTATTCGGCTATGAGATCGACTTGCTCGTCACCCCTGATCCGCTGCGCAAGCCGAGTCTGCGCTTTGAGCCGGTGCTCGATTATGAACAAGTCCTGGCCGTCGGTCCGCAGCATCCTTTGCGGTTGGCAACACATGTACGACCAGAACAGCTCGCCGACGAGACCATCATCACCTATCCGGTGCCCATCGACCGACTCGATATCTACAGCCATTTCCTGACCCCTGCCGGCATCAGTCCTAAGCGTCATAAACCGATCGAGACCACCGATATTATGTTGCAGATGGTGGCCAGCGGTCGTGGGGTCGCCGCCTTGCCGCGCTGGCTGGTCGAGGAATACGCCGGCAAACTCAACGTCACCGCCGTGAAGCTCGGCCGCAAGGGCATCGCCAAGCAGATCTTTCTCGGCTTCCGTGAAGCCGATGCCGACATCGACTATCTGCGCGCCTTCATCGACATGGCCCGGGCTTATAAGAAAAGTGCATTGACGTACTAAAAGATTATAGTCCTTCAAATTACTATATTCGAATGCCGCATTTCGATGAATTTGCATGAGCGAGCTCTGCTGTAAGCCGTGTACATGCGCCAGGTTATTTGGCATGATCCAAGCAAGGGACCCGAGACCAAGAACCACCTGAGGCCCTCATGCAAAACAACATCATCACCATGCTCACCACCGAACACCGTGAAGTAGCGGCACTGTTCGAACAGCTCGACAAAACCACCGATCGCGCCGAGAAAAAGCGCGCTGAAATTTTCGCCAAAATCGATCATGATCTCTCTATCCATGCCGATTTCGAGGAGGCGGAGGTGTACCCATTGCTAGAAGCAGAAAAGGAAACGCAGCCGATTGCCTTGGAAGCAGTGGAAGAACACCTGCAGATCAAACGTCTTTTAGCTGAGCTGCGTGATCTGGAGCCGCGTGATCCGCGCTGGTTCGCCAAAGCAACGGTGCTCATGGAAAACGTACGCCATCATGTGAAGGAGGAAGAAAATGAGGCCTTGCCGAAATTGAAGAAGCAAGCATCGCAGGAAGACCTCCAGCGTTTAGGTGAGGAGTATGCCAAAATCAAGGAGACCAAGGAGACTAAAGAGGCCAAGGAGACCAAAGACACCAAAGAGCTCAAGCAGGCCAAGCAACCAGCCTCACGCGGTCATGCACCTGCCTAAGCTGCTTTTTTTAGTGAATTAAAACTAAGAGCACACACGGGGATGAAGCTGGCATGAACGGGACCTATATCGGCACCAGCGGTTGGTCATATCGCGAATGGCGCGGTGGTTTCTATCCGACCGGCACCAAAGCGGGTGATTACCTCGCCCGCTACGCCGAGCATTTCCCGAGTGTGGAAGTCAATGCCACTGCCTACGGACTGCCGCAGAGCACGTCCGTGGAGCGGTGGTGCTCAATGGTTCCAGAGCACTTCGTTTTTGCGCTGAAAGCCCCGCACCTCATAACCCACTTCCGTCGCTTGCGCCAATGTACATCTGCTCTGCAAGAATTCGCAGTTGCCATCAAACCCTTCGGCGCACGTCTCGGCCCGCTGTTGTTCCAGCTACCGCCGAGCATGGAAGCCGATGCCCCGCTGTTGGGCGAATTTCTCAGCGAGGCGCGCGCAGCGCTTGGATCTCAACCGATGGTTTGTGAATTCCGCCATCCCTCGTGGTATTGCGAGGCGGTGTTCACCGAACTGAAACGTGCCGGGGCGGTGTGCTGCGTGCACGACATGCCTGGATCGACGATCACCGAGCCGCCCTTCAAGGGCATGCTCTACCTCAGGCGCCACGGCACCGCGGGCCGCTATCGGGGAATCTACGGCCGTGATCGCCTACTGGCGGACGCGCAACGCATCGCCGCTGTCCGGACGGCGGGCATGCCGGCATTCGCCTATTTCAACAATACTGCCGATGGCTCCGCCATTGAGGACGCACGCATGCTTGGCGACCTAGCTGCAGCCGCGAACAGCACTTCCTAAAAGGAGTCCCACGGTGGTTGTGGCGATCAGGTGCGCGCCTTGGCCACGCGTTTGCGGGTGATCACGCGCTCGCTTTCGCCTGGGACGACCAGTACGGCGGTATTATCGAGCGCGGCAACGCCCTGCGTCAGGCAGAGGCGCTCAACACGTTTCTCCTCCTCTACCAGCGCACCGGTGATCTGCGTGATTGGTCGCTCTTCCGGCGCCAGTGGACGTGTCGACCGCTGGGGCATCGATCATGAGAAGGGCGGCTGGCGCTTCACTGTCAATCCACTGAAGCTGTCGGCGGGCAATAAGATCCACCCGACTAAGGCTACCTACCACACCGGCCGGGCGATGCTCTTGGCCACCGGCCGTCAGCGCCCGCTGGCGTCTGCACCATGATCAGCAGAGGTGGCGAGCTCGACGAAATGCAACGTTATCAATGCCCAGAGACGTATCGGATCCTGATTCGCAGGTGACCACTTGTGGGAGATCGAGCCGCTGTTCGTTCGCCCACCAGGATTAGGAAGTGTGACCGAAAGCACCGGCCAAGGTCCCAGTTGCGGCTTGAGCCATAACCGCAATTTGATTTCATCCGCCATGCTCGCTATGCCTATCACCGTCAGGTCGCCCCCTATGAACAATCCTTCTGCCGCTTCTGCTGCGCTGCGCCTTCCGGCCTGGGCCCTCGGCCCGTTCGTCCGGCCGGCCAATGCGGCGCCGGTGATCACCCCTGATGCTACGTCACGGTTCCGCTGTCCGATGCGCAACCAGGACATCCGCTGGGAAGCGCTGCACACCTTCAATCCCGCTGCGGTGGTGCGCGAAGGAAAGATCCATCTGCTCTACCGCGCTGAAGACGACACCGGCACGATGGTGATCGGGGCCCATACGTCGCGCCTCGGATTGGCGACGAGCACGGATGGCTTGTCGTTTGTACGCCGGCCGTCGCCGGTGCTGTTTCCTGATGTTGATACTCAGCGAGCCAACGAGTGGGACGGGGGCTGCGAAGATCCGCGCCTCGCCGAGACCGATGATGGCACCTACGTGCTGACCTATACCCAGTGGAATCGCCAGGTGCCGCGCTTGGCGGTGGCGACCAGCCGCGATCTCATCACCTGGGTGAAGCACGGGCCGGCCTTTGCCAATACCCCCTTCGTCGACATCGCCAGCAAATCCGGAGCGATCGTGCATCGCATCGACGGCGAGCGTTTGCTGGCGGTACGCATCGACGGACGTTATTGGATGTACTGGGGCGAAGGCACGGTGTTCGCGGCGCATTCTACTGACCTCCTGCGTTGGACCCCGGTTGTCGACGCGAGTGGCGCCCTCGCGCCCCTGCTGCCACCGCGGCCGGGGCGCTTTGACAGCGGGCTCGCCGAAGGCGGACCGCAGGCAATCCTCACTGACGCCGGCATCGTGCTCCTCTACAACGCTAAGAACGCCACCGGCACCGATCGTGACACACAACTGCCTGCCGGTGCCTACTCCGGCGGCCAGGCGCTGTTCGCAGGCCAGGACCCGACGCGCTTGATAGAGCGCATGGACGAGCCGTTCGTGCGCCCGGAACTCGCCTGGGAAGCCAGCGGGCAGTATGCCGCCGGTACGACCTTCATCGAGGGTCTGGTGCTGCACCATGCAAAGTGGCTGCTTTATTACGGCTGCGCCGACTCATTCGTTGGCGTGGTGGTTGCGGAGCGCTAAAATTAACCTACCTAGGCCTTGAGGCGGTTATGAACGCTTCATTGATACCTCGCTAGCCCGCCTCCTCGCGACGCCGTTGGCGCATGCGTCGATGCAGTTCCTTGGTCTGCAGCGCATGGCAATGCAAACACAGCGTGCGGTAGTTGCCCAGGCCGCAGTCGCGGCCGCCTTCGGCAATGGCAATGCGGTGATCTGCCTGCCACAGTGAGATGACCTGTCGGCGAAGACCGAACCCAAGCGCAGCAATGGCGCGTAAAGCCAACGTCTTTCCCGCCTGTGGATCCTCATCTGTCCCCCAGTGGGCCAGGTGATGGATAACGCGATCGAGTTGACCGCAGGCCGTGCGGCAATGAGTGCACACGCCCCGGTCACGGGCAAAGACCATCTTGCGCATATAGGAACTGCTCACCCGCATGAGAAAGTCATGCTGGCACTCTTGACTGCAGAATTCTCCCTGGCGCGGCGGTACAATCTGCCGCAGGCAGCGCCGGCACTGCGGAAAACCATCCGGCCCGCAGGAGCTTGGGTCATAGCCTGGATGATCAGCGTCGATTGGCAGACGTCGCGTCATGCGCAGATGCTATTTGTCGGCATCGCCCGGTCACCCGGAACCGGGATTTTCCCATGCATTGAGCTCAAACGATTTTCCATGCATTCGGCAGTACTCGACCTGCGATTATCCGCGGTAATTTTGGCACGCTTTTCTCTTCGAATTAAGGCATGCCCGGTACTCGCACACCTTCCTTCGACGCCAGCGACATCGACTCCGCTACTATCGCCAAACTTCCGTCGGGGTGCACTTCGCCGATGTTGGCGACCTTGGGCACCATGCCCAGCGACGAGCAGGATTATTCTTATGAAGTGAAGTGGGATGGATATCGGGCATTGGCCCGCTGGGATGGACACGAGCTGCTCCTGTGCAGCCGCAACGGGCACGATCTTTTGGAGCGCTTTCCCGAGATCAAGGCCATCGCGAAGACCCTCAAGCAGGATGTGATTCTGGACGGTGAACTGGTGGCTATGGACAAGGACGGCCACCCCGGTTTCAGCGCCCTGCAAACCCGCATGCCGAAGATGCGCGGCGCCGGCTCTGGACGGACCTGGGACCCCAAAAAATTTGCTATTCGTTTCATGATCTTCGACATCCTGCACTGGGACGGTCGCGATCTCTGCGGACTGCCACTGACGGCCCGGCGGCACATCCTCGAATCTATGCACCTGGAAGGGCCTGCCTGGCAGGTTCCGCCAGCGCACCATGATGGGAAGGCCCTCTTGGAAATCATGCGTGCCGCCCACCAGGAAGGCATCATCGCCAAGCGGCTCAGCAGCGTTTATCGAGCGGGGAAAAGGTCTGCGGACTGGATCAAGATCAAGCTCAACCAGAGTGAAGAATTCCTTATCATCGGCTATTGGTCCAGCGGCAAGCACGGCCTGAGTTCATTGCTGCTGGGCTGCTATCCTTCTCTCGCCGATGCCAAGGCGGGGCGCAACCTGACCTACTGCGGCAAGGTTGGCACGGGCTTCACCGAAGCCTCGCGAGTACAGCTCGAAGGCGTACTCAGTAAAATCGCCATTGAAAAACACCAAATCACCAACGCCACGCCACGCGAGAACGGTATCACGTGGTGCCAGCCGGTGCTGGTGGCACAGATCCATTTCACCGAATGGACGCCCGACGGCGCACTCCGTCACCCGGGGTTCCTGGGCATCCGCAGCGACAAGAAGCCGGCTGAAGTCATCCACCGGCCAGGAAAGGTCTGATCATGCCACGCATCGCCATTGGCACGCAGGAGGTAGACATCACCAACATCGACAAGGTATTGTATCCCGAAGCCGGCTTTACCAAGGGCGCGGTGATCGAATATTACGAGGCGATCAGCGATGCCATGGTACCGCACCTAGCCAAACGCCCGGTCACGGTGAAGAGATATCCGAATGGGGTGGCCGACGAATTTTTTTTCGAAAAGCGCGTCGCCGCCACCCATCCAGATTTTCTTCATTCCACCACCTCGACCAGCGATCGCTACGGAACCATTGAGTTCCCGGTGATCGATAATGCCGCCGCGCTGGTGTGGATGGCCAATCGGGCGGCCCTGGAGTTCCACACCTACTTGTATCGCGGTGGGGACGAAACCCACCCCACCATGCTGGTGTTCGACCTTGATCCGGGCGCTCCTGCAACGCTGCTGGATTGCCTCGATGTCGCCATTGTGTTGCGCGATCTGCTTGCGGAACTCGGATTGCAGTCATTTCCGAAGACCAGCGGGGGAAAAGGCCTGCATCTGGGTATTCCCCTTTCCGGCGCCACCTTCGAAGCCACCAAGACCTTCGCCCATGCCCTGGCCGAGGCGCTGGCTACGCGTGACCCGCAACGGGTGACCAGCATCATGGCCAAGGTGAAGCGTAGCGGCAAGGTCTTCATCGATTGGAGTCAGAACGACCATGGCAAGACCACCGCCTGTGCCTACACCCTGCGCGCCCGGGAAGCTCCGACGGTGTCGACGCCCGTGACGTGGGACGAAGTCGAAAATGCACGCAAACGGCGAAGACCAGAACTCCTGCGATTCGAGGCCGCGCAAGTCATCAAGCGGGTGGCCAAGCTGGGCGATCTGTTCGCGCCTACCCTCACTCTCAAACAACGGTTGCCATCGACCGCCGCTAAGAAGCCCTGAGATTTCCCATGACCGCGCCGACCAAAAATAAAAAACCACCCGCGAAGCCAGCAGCAAAGAACCCAGCTGGTGAGGCGACGGATCTGTTGACGACCTATCGCAACAAACGCGACTTTGCCACCACCCCCGAGCCAGCGGGGGCGCAACCGAGGGAGCGGAAAATCCGCTTCTTCTGCATCCAGAAACATTTGGCGAGCCACCTGCATTACGATTTCCGTCTCGAACACCACGGCGTCCTCTTGTCGTGGGCGGTGCCAAAAGGCCCGTCGCCGAATCCGAGCATCAAGCGCCTGGCGATGCAGGTCGAGGATCATCCACGAGAATACGGCACTTTTGAGGGGGTGATCCCCTCTGGCTATGGGGCGGGGATCGTCGTGCTGTGGGACCAGGGCGTGTGGCAGCCGCTGGTTGATGATGTCGACGCCGCGCTCGCCCGTGGCAACCTGCCGTTTGTGGTGCTAGCCGAAAAAGTAAAAGGCGGTTGGAACTTGATCCGTACCGAACGCGCCGGCCCAAAAGCCTGGTTGCTGATCAAGCACAAGGACGAACTGGCCTCTACCAATGAGCTGACCGAAGATTTTCCCGGTAGCGTTACCGGCCATGGCGATTTCGCCGAAGTGCTAGCGCGAGAGCCGCGGGACCCCTGGCCAGGTGAACCTCCGACCACGGGTGGCGAAACTGGCGAGCTGTTCCGCACCATTATGGTCAGGGCTAAAAAGCTGCGCGGAAAATCCTCTCAACCGGTGGTGAAGCCGGCAAAGCCCCCGATGGGAATCTCGTAACAGCGACTGTCCGTTCACATCATCAGGCGCATTATCCGACACCATGATGCTGCCTGTGGCGCTCACGTGCGTAGATCGCGCAGCTCCATGCGCAGTCCATCGACCGAGCTGATAGCCGGGTGACTGTCATCCACGCCCTGACAGGTAAGACCACGAATGTCGAGGCAATCGAAGGAGCGCAGATCGATGAAAGGATGATGGAACCAGCTGCCAGGAGGGATCGCGAGTGTGACCCGTTCAAGGCTGAGGCTGAACTGGCGCCGCACGTCGCCGCACACCCAGATGGGCTTGCGCAGGCCGGTGGCGACCACGTCGCGGAAGACGATGCGGGCCACCGGCCTGCCGCTCTGCCACAACGTGCGGTGATCGAACTCATAGAGCTGCTGGGCACCATCGATGGTGCAGTGCTCGATCAGCCACTCATCGCTATGCGGCTGGAGCCCCTGGCAGCCAACGCGACCCTCAGGAGAGAAGTGGATGAAGGCCGCCAACATCGCCCGGTTACCGGTTATTTTGTGCGGGAAATCGGCGTTGCCTATAAAGCGGCAGCGGCGCACCACCAGCCCGAGGCATGAAAAACGCATGGCGTTGCATGCGGTGTTGAAGAGACAGTCTTCAAACAGGAATCCGCGGTTGCCCGCGCCGGCGATACAGTCATCGCCAGTACGGAATGAGCACTTGCGGAAAGTGAAGCGTTCACAATGCATGGCATCGACGCCGTCATGTCCGC
>JAYVTR010000304.1:0-14425 GCA_043788625.1 Planctomycetota bacterium | reverse complement strand
TGGTGAAAACGAACGCTGCCGGCTCCGCACGCCGGACGCTTTACCCAGGCATGCCGGGCAGCGTGCAGCAAGGTAGCGGTGCCGACGACGTTGGTCTGGATGAAGGCCATCGGGCCATCGATCGACCGATCGACATGGCTTTCGGCCGCCAGATGAATGACTGTATCGATGAGATAGTCGCGAAACAATTTGGCGACCAGCTCGGCGTCGCAAATATCGCCGCGCACAAATACGTGCCGCTTGGCGTGTGCCGCATCGACATCGACCAAGCTGCTGCGATTTCCGGCATAGGTGAGGGCGTCGAGATTGATGATGGTCAGATCAGGATGCTCATTCAACATCACGCGTATGAGATTCGAGCCGATGAAGCCGGCTCCGCCGGTGACCAAGGCGACCTTGGGTTGATGGCTAGTGAATGGACCAGCTGATGAAGCAGGAGGCGTCGCGTGGGACATGATCAACCGTTGGGGAATTCGTGAAGAAAAGAAGCGAGGCTATCTTGCCACATGGCGATGGTCGGCAATCCGTGAAGGCGCCGTGCGCGCGGCTCAAGACGTGAATTGGCGGGGCGAGGGGCTGGACGCGGGTATTCGGCAGTGGCACAGGGAATTAATTCGCGGGTGCAGCTGCTGAGGCGGAATATTTCACGAGTTAAATCATACCACGTGGCCTCGCCAGCGCAGGTGGTGTGGAAAGTCCCCACCGGGCCGCTGCGCCCCAACAACGGCTCGAGCGCATCGGCCACCGCGGTGGTGGAGGTCGGGTTGCCGATCTGATCGGCAACTACTTTCATGGCTGGCCCGGCTTGCCGGCCGAACTTCAGCATGGTATGCACAAAACTTGGGCCACCGGCGCCATAGAGCCAAGCGACGCGGGCGATCACGTGATCTGGGCAATGGTCGCGCACGGCAGCCTCGCCGGCGAGTTTACTGGCGCCGTAGACCGTGCGTGGGCCGACGGCATCCCATTCGTGGTAGGGCCGCCCGAGATCGCCGGGAAAAACGTAGTCGGTGCTGATAGCGATAAGCCGCACGCCGGCACGGTGGCAGGCGATGGCGACATTGGCCGAACCTACAGCATTGATGGCATAAGCGCGTTCGACCTCCGTCTCACAGAGGTCGACCTTAGTGTGGGCAGCGCAATGCACGACTACTTCAGGTCGCTCTGCGGCGATGGTGCTGCTGACGAGGTCGAGGCGGGTGACATCCAACTGATCGCGGGCTGGAGTCACGATCGCATGCTGCGACCAGCGCTGCACCAATGTGCGCGCCAGCATGCCACCTCCGCCGGTGAGCAGAATCTTCATGGGAAGAGATCGGCGTCAGGGATTTCTGCCAGGGTCGGCCAGGTCGCGTCGCGCGTATTCAGATCGGGCGTAACTCCGACATCAGGCCATGCGATGCCTACTGCCGGATCATTCCAACGCAGGCCGCGTTCATGCTCCTTGGCCCAGTAATCAGTGACCTTGTACAAAACTTCAGCAACCTCGCTGACCACCACGAAACCGTGGGCGAAACCTTTTGGCACCCAGATCATGCGTTTGTTCTCAGCGCTGAGTTCTGCCCCGACGGATTTGCCAAACGTCGGACTGCTGCGGCGCAGATCGACGACCACGTCATAGATGGTACCGCTCAGGCAACGGATCAGCTTATCTTGCGATTGCCGAACCTGGTAATGCAGGCCGCGCAAAATCCCGCGGCGTGACCGCGATTGATTGTCTTGCACGAACGTGCCGATGATGCCCAACGTCGCCAACGTCTTGCTGTTGAAGGCTTCGTAAAAATAACCGCGCTCGTCGCCGAAAACTTTCGGCTCGATGATAAATACGTCGGGAATGGCGGTAGGGATGCGGAGCATGAGATTTCAAGGTTAGGCGAATTGGGCGATGTGCCAGGCATCGGCGACACCATAATGGCTGGCCCATTGGCCGATGAGAGCGCGATCGAGGGCTGGAGTCAGGCGAACGATCGAACGAATATCGCGAAGGTGTTTGTCTTGGCCGCTCATGGCGAAAAAGCGTAATTTCATGCTGACAATATATTCTGGTGGAGCGACCGGTACGCAAAGGCCGACCAGGGACATGGAGTTTACCCGCGAAAGACCCCAGCGCATCAAGGGGTCATCGCCGCAAGGATAGCAATCGGCCTTGAAACCGGACGCGTGATGGATGATGTTGAATGAGCCAACCACCCCACGTCGGATTTCATGCGCAATGACAGTTTCCGACGGGACATAAAAATCGCCTTCAGGGAATGCGCTCAGAATATGACGAAGGTGGATTGATTTAAGGTCCACAATGCAATCGACGTCGAGCGTTGCCCGGGGTTCGCTATAGTACATGGCTCCCACCGAGCCACTTACCATCCATGGCGCGCCGATGCGCTGCATGCCAGCTAAGAGAGCGGCCATTCCTTCCATCAGCGTGCCACCGGCGCGGTCCCAGGCTCAAGTCCGAGAATTTCGCGTACTACCGCCCATGAAATCCCAGCAGCATCGGCGGACGGAAAGCTGCGCTGCAGCCGGGCTCGACGTTGGGCTAGCGCAACCTCTGACATCTGCAGGCCCAGGTTGAGCCGCGCCTGCGGGGTCATGGTGGCATATATGGCCCACTGCCGTTCAACCGATTCGACCTCATCGGCGGGAATGACCATCGGTGGACGACGTGCGAGTGCCCATGGATCTGCGGTGGAGGATGTGCTCGGCATGGAGATAATTTCAGGCTAAGCCGCAGGTATGCGAAGGAAGCTCGCATCTGGGGGAGCGGGCGACTCGCCCGCAACGAGAATTGATATGAAAAGAAGCACCATACCCATTCAAGGGCATCCCTCTTTAGCCGGCTTTAAACGCCCAGCTTTATCTCAATGTCCCGCCTGTTTTAAAAGATCCCATAGATAACTGGCATAGGCGCTTTTACCCATGGTTGCCGCCTCGACTTTGACCTGTTCGGGGGTGATCCAACCTTGATGCCAGGCGATTTCTTCGAGACAGGCAATCTTCAAGCCCTGTCGGGCTTCGATGGCTTCGACGAAATTGCCCGCCTCAAGCAGGCTTTGATGAGTGCCGGTGTCAAGCCAGGCCGTGCCACGACCGATTTTTTCGACTTGCAGCTTGCCTTGTTCAAGGAATTGTCGATTCAGATCGGTAATCTCATATTCGCCACGTGCGCTTGGCTGCATAGTTGCGGCCATCTCGCAGACTTCGGGCCCATAGAAATATAGGCCCGGCACCGCGAAATGACTTTTAGGATTCTTAGGTTTTTCTTCAAGGCTGATGGCAGCGCCGGCAGCATTGAATTCGACCACGCCATAGGCCGATGGATCGGCGACATAATAGGCGAACACCAGTCCGCCGGAAGTAATCTGCGCGGCTTTGCGCGTAGTTTCGGTCATGCCATGACCGTAAAAAATATTATCTCCCAGTACCAGGCATACCGGCCCACCGGCCAGAAAATCACGACCGATCACGAAGGCTTGTGCCAAGCCATTGGGCACCGCCTGTTCAGCGTAGGTGAACGACATCCCCAAACGCGAGCCATCGCCGAGCAGCTCGCGAAAGCGCGGCAGGTCTGAAGGCGTACTAATAATCAAGACCTCGCGAATCCCTGCCAACATGACCGTGGACAGCGGGTAATAGATCATCGGCTTATCGTAGACTGGCATCAACTGCTTGCTGACGACTTTGGTGCAGGGATGCAGACGCGAACCTGCGCCACCGGCGAGAATGATGGCTTTCATGGGGTCGAGCAGTGTTCGTACGTCAATGAATGGGTCAATGAGTAGCCTCTTTTATTTTCAGTCATGGTTTATTATTAGATCGTATGATCCTTTATCACTGCAATAATAACGAATTACCAAATGAAAAATGTATTTATTTAATAATACGAACCTATTCACGTCTGTGCTATTAAGCGTAAATTATTTTAGGATTAATGAATGCGTATGGGGTTGAGCATTATTAGGGACGTTAACATGGGCATGCGGGGCTAAACCTCCTTGTCCCTTAGCCAACCTTACCTAGCCTCCCCCGCACCTATGAAAGCAGTTATTCTTGCCGGTGGCATGGGGACTCGAATCAGCGAAGAGTCCTCCATTCGTCCTAAGCCGATGATCGAGATCGGCGGAAAGCCGATTTTATGGCATATTATGAAGGGGTATGGCCAGCATGGCATTACTGACTTTGTGATTTGCTGCGGCTACAAGGGTTATGTCATCAAGGAATATTTCGCCAATTATTTCCTGCATATGTCGGATGTCACCTTCGATATGCAGCACAATCAGATGGAAGTGCATCAGCGTAATGCTGAACCATGGCGCGTGACCTTGGTTGATACCGGGGAACAGACCATGACGGGTGGGCGTATTCGGCGCATTCTACCGTATGTCAAAGATGAAGAGGCTTTTTGCCTCACCTATGGCGATGGTGTGAGTAATGTCGATATTACCGCGCTCATCGCCTTCCATCGGGCGCAGAAGACGCTCTGTTCGCTGACGGCTGTGCAGCCACCCGGGCGGTTTGGTGCTCTAGCGATCAATCAGAGTCAGCACATCACCTCGTTCCAAGAAAAACCACAGGGCGACGGTAGTTGGATCAACGGCGGTTTCTTCGTTTGTTCTCCCAAGGTGATCGAGCGGATTTCCGGCGATAGCACGATCTGGGAGCGCGAACCGATGGAATCATTGGCCCGTGAGGGGCAGATGAGTGCCTTTCACCACCGTGGTTTCTGGCAGCCCATGGATACTCTGCGCGATAAGATGTTGCTGGAAGAGCTGTGGGCCAAGGATCAGGCGCCATGGAGGGTGTGGTAATGTTCGCTGACTCATTCCGTGGTCGGCGGGTTTTGGTCACTGGCCATACTGGTTTCAAGGGCTCATGGCTCAGTCAGTGGTTGCTCGATCTGGGTGCCGAAGTTCACGGCTTGTCGCTGGCTCCTGACACGGTGCCGGCGTTGTTTGACGTGCTTGGCTTGAGCAAGCGTATGGCATCGCATCGGCTTACCGACGTGCGCGACGCAGCGGCGGTTCAAGTTGCCGTCGCCGCGATACGGCCGGAAGTGGTTTTTCACCTGGCGGCTCAGCCCCTGGTGCGCCTGTCGTATCGCGAGCCTGCCGCCACCTGGGCAACCAATGTTCAGGGCACTGTCAATGTGCTTGAAGCCGTGCGTGCAGTGGGTTGTGTGCGGGCCTGTGTGGTCGTGACCTCGGACAAATGTTACGAAAATCGCGAACAGGTCTGGGGCTATCGTGAAACCGACGCGATGGGTGGTCACGACCCCTATTCGTCTTCCAAGGGCGCGGCTGAGATTGCCGTATCCAGCTGGCGGCGGTCGTTTTTCCAAGACCCTGCCGGTACCATTTTGGCTTCAGGCCGAGCGGGCAATGTGATTGGTGGCGGCGACTGGTCAGCCGATCGAATTGTGGTCGACTTTGTCAAAGCGATTGTTGCCGGTGAGCCATTGCGCTTGCGCAATCCCGGTGCGACCCGTCCGTGGCAGCATGTGTTAGAGCCGCTTTCCGGGTATCTCTTGTTGGCTGCGAGTCTTTTGCCCGCGAACGGCGCACGGTTTGCGGATGGCTGGAACTTCGGCCCCGTAGACGCAAGTGTTGCGTCGGTGAAAGATCTTGCTGACCGCCTCGTCGCTGCCTGGGGTTCAGGCGTGGTAGAAACACCTGGTAACGCCGGCCAGCCTCACGAAGCGGGTTTGCTCAAGTTGGACGTCAGTAAAGCCGGAACCCAGCTCGGCTGGAAGGGCATTTGGGATGTTCAGCGCACGGTCGTCGAGACCGTCGCATGGTACAAGTCCCAGCATCAAGGTGGCATTGATGTTTCCGCAGTGACCCGTGGGCAGATCGCGGCCTATGCTGCGGATGCCCGTAAGGCCGGGATGGCCTGGGCCAACTGATTGCCGCTGAGATGACCCGCAGATTGTCTCAGCCGTTTATGTTTCAAAAAATAATCATCACGAAAAACCGATAACTCCATGACCGACCGCATCGCTCAACTTCGCGCAGAGATCCTCGTTAAGACCCGTGAACTCATCAGCTTGCGTGAGGTTCCTCCGGCGTTTGTTCCAGGCCAAACCACGGTGCCATATGCCGGTCGCGTCTATGATGCCGATGAGGTCGAGGCAGGTGTCGACAGCATGCTCGATTTCTGGCTCACCCTTGGCAAGCACGGTGATGCGTTCGAAAAAGAATTGGCGGCGATTGTCGGCGTGCGGTCGTGTATTTTGACCAACAGCGGCAGTTCAGCCAATCTGTTGGCCTTTGCCGCTCTCACCAGTTATAAGCTCGGTGAGCGACGGATCCGCCCCGGTGATGAAGTCATTACCGCCGCAGCCGGCTTTCCCACTACGGTTTCACCGATCATTCAGAATGGCTGTATTCCAGTCTTTGTCGACGTGGATCCGATCACCATGGGGCCACGTGTCGATCAGCTCGAAGAGGCCTATGTCAAAGGCAAGACCAAGGCGGTGATGATTGCCCACGCCCTTGGTAACCCTTTCGATTTGGGCGAGATCACCCGTTTTTGTCGGGATAAGGGTCTGTGGCTGATTGAAGACAACTGCGATAGCTTGGGCAGTCGTTATGATGGCAAGCTGACCGGTACTTTTGGTGACCTTTCCACGCAATCGTTCTATCCTCCGCACCATTTGACCCTGGGTGAGGGCGGATCGATCAATATCGTTCGCGATCCCAAGTTGCGCGTCCTGGTTGAAAGTTTCCGTGACTGGGGTCGCGACTGCTGGTGCCCATCGGGCAAGGATGATACCTGCAAGAAGCGCTTCGAATGGCAGCTGGGCGAATTGCCCAAGGGTTACGACCACAAGTACATCTACAGCCATATCGGCTGGAATCTCAAGCCATTGGATCCCCAGGCCGCGATTGGTCGTCAGCAGCTCAAGAAATTGCCGGGATTCATCCAGGCCCGCCGTGACAATTGGGAGACCTTGCGTCGTGGTTTGGTCGGTCTTGAAGATCGCATGGACTTCATGTTGCCGGCTCACGCCACGGCGTGGTCGCCGTCGGGATTCTCATGGGAGGCAGGTAAGCCAGTGGTCGAGCCGAGCTGGTTTGGTTTCATGATGTTGGTCAAGGGTGGCCCTCAGGCCCGTACCGCTTTAGCCAAGGCCCTTGATGCCGCCAAGATCGGCAATCGTATGTTCTTTGGTGGTAACCTGGTGCGTCAGCCGGCTTTTGTGCAGCTCAAGGCCGATACTTTCGGCAGTGGCTATCGCGTCATTGGCGATTTGGCAGGTGCCGATCGGGTGATGAATGAATCACTGTTTGTTGGTACCTATCCAGGCCTGAAGCCAGAGCATATTGCGCATATGATTGCCACCGTGCGTAAGGCCAGCCAAGTCTGAACGTGACTTCGCTCGGCCTTATCGGCGTGCGTCACCTCTATCCACGGCCCATCCCGCCAGTCGGGCATAATGAGACGCCATGAGTAAATACCCGATCGCGATTCTTGGCTCAGGCAACATTGGCACTGATTTGCTGGTGAAATGCCGGCGTTCGGCCTTGTTGGAGTGCGTTGCCTTCGTCGGCCGCAGCTTCACCTCTCCGGGCATGGTCAAGGCGCAGTCGTTGGGCGTGACCTGTTCCGATCAAAGTATCGCCTACATCAGAAAATATCATCGCGACATCAAGCTGGTCTTCGACGCGACCTCGGCGAAGGATCATTTTGTGCACGCGCCCATCCTCAAGGATCTGGGTATCACCGTGGTCGATTTGACACCTGCGCACATTGGCCCGATGTGCGTTCCCGGGGTCAACATGAGCGAATCCCTGAGCGAGGGGAATCTCAACATGGTTACCTGCGGTGGCCAAGCGTCGATCCCCATCGCCTATGCCATCGGCCAAACCCAGGGTGAGGTTGAGTACATCGAAGTCGTCTCGAGTATTGCCTCGCGCAGCGCCGGGCCGGCCACTCGCGCCAATCTTGACGAATACATCGGTACCACCGAGGCTGGGATCAAGCACTTCTCGGGTGCCGTCCATGCCAAGGCGATTCTCAATCTGAATCCGGCGGTTCCCTGCATTGATATGCAGACCACCGTGTTTGCCAAGGTGGCAAAGCCGGATATCCCCGCCCTGGAAAAGGCGGTAGCCGCCATGGTGGCAAAAATTTCGACCTACGTCCCCGGTTATCAATTGTTGATGGCACCGCGGCTGGATGGCGGTCGGATCGTGGTGATGGTCAAGGTGCGCGGCTTGGGTGACTACCTGCCTGAATACGCGGGAAACCTCGACATCATCAATTGTGCGGCGATCGCCATCGCCGAAGAGCATGCGCGTAAGCACCTGCAAGGAGCAATCCCATGACCGAGCGAATTCTCATTTGCGATCCCAGTTTACGCGATGGCAACCATGCGGTCGCCCATCAGCTCAGCCAAGACCAGGTGCGTGCCTATTGCCAGGTTGCTGATCGTGCCGGGATTCCCATCGTTGAGGTGGGTCACGGCAACGGCCTCGGGGCGTCGTCGCTCCAGGTTGGCTTGGCCAGAACTCCGGATCCGGTCATGCTCAAGACTGCGCGCGAGGCTTTGCGCACCAGCAAGCTTGGTATTCATGTAATTCCAGGTTTTGCGACCATCGAACGCGATCTCAAGCCGGCTATCGACTACGGCGTGGATGTGTTCCGCATTGCTTCGCATTGCACAGAAGCGGACATCACCGAGCGCCATATCCGTTTTTGCCGTAATCAGGGCAAGAATGTCTTCGGTGTGCTGATGATGTCGCACATGGCCGACGTCGCTACGCTTTGCGATGAAGCGCGTAAAATGGAGGGATACGGCGCCGAGGCGATCGTCATCATGGACTCTGCTGGTTATTATCTGCCAGAGGACGTCACTGAGCGTATCGGAGCCCTGTGCGCCGGCCTTGGCATTCCGGTTGGTTTCCATGGACATAACAATCTGGGCATGGCAGTGGCCAACTCGGTTGCCGCAATCCGTGCCGGGGCTTCCATATTGGATGCCTGCGCGCGTGGTTTCGGCGCGGGGGCAGGCAATACCCAGATCGAAGCCCTGGTGGCCGTGCTCGAGCGGATGAACATTCCAACCGGCATCGATCTCTATGCCTTGCTGGATGCGGCTGACCTCGCTGAAAAAGAACTGATGAAAGAAGTCCCTTCGATCAAATCCATCAGTATTGTCAGTGGGCTGTCGGGAGTCTTTTCGGGCTTCGCCAGGCCCGTCCAGCGTATCGCCCTCGAAACCGGGGTCGATGCTCGTGATATCTTCTTTGAGTTGGGACGGCGCAAGGTCGTTGCCGGGCAGGAGGACCTCATCATCGAAGTGGCCCAGGACCTAGCTAAACGACGGTCGGTACCCAAAGGGGTTGCGTGATGAAACGGTCTCGCCAGCAAATCACCAGCGAAGATGCCGAACGCGTTTACGCGACCGCCGGCCAGCCGCTCAAGGGTCTTGTCGGATCGACGATTCTGATCACCGGCGGTACCGGGTTCATGGGCTCGTGGATTCTTGAGATGATCGCCCATCTGAATGCTCGTCATGGTGCTGGTATCTCGGTCGCGGTGCTGGCTCGGGATGTCGAACATCTCAAGGAATCAATGCCGCACATCGCCAGCCTGCCGTGGTTGCAGCTGCTGCGGAGTGATGTCCGCTCGATCGGTGACCTGCCCAAGGGGACCTCGCACATCATCCACGCTGCGGCTGATTCTGACTCGCGTAATCATGCTTCACGTCCGGTTGAGACCATGCGCGTGATTGCAGAAGGTGCTGCCGCGGTAATTGCTGCCGCCCAGCGTCTGGGCAGTCTGCGGCAGATTCTCAATGTCAGTTCAGGAAATATCCCGCATATCGGGACTTCCGCCCCTGGCGATCTCACGCGGACCGTGAGTGCTCCTTACGTCGAGGCGAAACGTTACGCTGAAACGCTTTTTCAGGCGGCGCGAAGTGAATTGCGCCTGCCGGTGGTGCAAGTGCGCCCTTACAGCTTTCTCGGGCCTTATCAGCAAGCGGATGCGCCATGGGCGGCCAATGCCTTTCTGCGCGATGCCATGGGCAATCGCTCGATCCGTATTCTGGGTGATGGTGAGAGCGTCCGTACGGTCATGTACGGAGCGGACTTGGCTCTGTGGATGCTGGTGATGCTTGAAAAGGGTCGCGACGGGATGACCTACAGTGTCGGCGCCGATACGGGCCATAGTATGAAGGTGATTGCCCAGGTTGTGGCGGACCGGTTTCAGCCTAAACCACAAATTATGCTGAACTGCGCGCTGGCCGGCGTCTCGTCAAGAACCTCGTACGTGCCAGACCTGGCAGCGGTACGACAGGCACTCGACGTGCGCACTTACACATCGCTTGAGCAATCGGTGGCCAATACCAAAGAATGGATTGAAGCGGCATCATGATGCATGCGAGCAGGTCGAGTTTCGAGCACAAGCAGGTAGCTACCGGCATCTGGTCGATCATCGACTCTCCTGCCATCACCGAGATCATCGCCACCTCGGGCATCGATGCCATTTACCTGGACCTCGAACACGGGCAGTTCAGCATATCAACTTTGGCCGACTGTATCCGCGTGGCGGCGCCGTATTGCACGCCCTTCGTGCGCATCCCAAAGGTTGATAAGGAACTCACGCAAAAGGTCCTCGATCTGGGCGCTGCCGGTATCATCGTACCACAGATCACCTGTGCTGAGCAAGTTTTCGAGGTCTGTGCCACTATTGAATTAGCGCCGCACGGGACACGTGGTTTCAATCCCTTCACCCGGGCTGGCGACTATCTGGGGAACGCTGCTTCAGCCGCTTATCGTCCGCGGGCCGCCACCGTCATCCCCATCATCGAGACCGCCAAGGCCGTCGAAGCAATCGACTCCATCGTCGCGCTTGCCGGCGTGGATATGGTCTACATCGGGGTCTACGATCTGTCGTGCGCTGCCGGTGCTCCGGGCAAGGTCGATCATCCGCTGGTGGTGGCCGCCACGCGCAAGATCCGCGAGGCCGTGCGCGCTGCCGGCAAGCGCGTTGCCTATATGGTGGATGTGTGCCGTGCAGAGGAGGCGGGCATGCGCGCCATGCAAGTACTGAAGCCGGACGCATTCGTACTCAAACAGGCCATCACAACTCGACTCGCAGGAAACCCATGAAGATTCGCGTTGCTGACTACGTCGCTTGGCGCTTAGCCGAAGAAGGCATCTACAGTGTCTTCCTCTTATCCGGGGGTGGGATGATGCATCTCCTCGACGGGCTGGCGCGTAATGAGCGGATCAAGATTATCTGCAATCACCATGAGCAGGCCTCGGGTATTGCTGCTGAAGGCTATGCGAGACTTAGCGGTGGACTGGGGGCATGTTTCGCTACCAGTGGCCCTGGTGCAACGAATCTCAGTACGGCGATTGCCGGGGCGTGGTTGGATTCGGTCCCGGTCATCTTCTTCACCGGTCAGAGCAAGGTGAGTCAGACCATCCAAGGGAGTCGGATCGAAGGCTTACGTCAGTTCGGTATGTTTGAGATCGATATCTTGCCAACCGTCAAGTCGATCACGAAGTTTGCGCAATTCATGGACAAGGCGACTGATGTTCCGCGCCTGCTGGAAATGGCGATCACCGCCGCCAAGTCCGGCCGCCCTGGTCCGGTGCTGTTGGATTTCCCCCTCGATATCCAGGGTGCTTCGATCGAGATTCCGGCGCTAGTGGTACCGGCTCGGGTTGTTGACCCCTTGCCAGCCCCACGCCCGAGCGATTTGAAGGCTATTGCCGACGCTTGGCGCTCGGCTCGACGGCCGCTCATTCTCGCCGGACATGGTGTACGCGTCGCTGGTGCGGCTGGTGACCTGCTGGCTCTCGCCCGCGCCGCCGGCATTCCAGTGGTGACCAATTCGTTGGCTAAGGATATTCTGCCATATGACGCCAGCGAGTTCATTGGTCATCCTGGCGTAAAAGGGGATCGCGCCGGTAATTTCGCCCTTCAGGCGGCTGATCTGATCATTGCCCTCGGTGCAAGTTACCACGTATCGACTACCGGTTACGAGCTCGACAAATTTGCCCCACGGGCATTGAAGATCCAGGTCGATATTGATCGGGCTAACTTTATGAGAGAGTCCGTCGGGGTCGGCATCAAGGTCCTGTCGGGTGTGCGTGAATTCATCGATGCGATTCGCCCGCACGCGCCGCAGGGATTACCGCACCATGCGACTTGGATGCGTAAGCTTCAGGTGACCAAGAAGCAATTCCCAGTGGCAGCTGAACCGCACAAAGTTGAGGTGGGTCGTCTGAATATCTATGCGGTGATGGAAGTTCTCAGCACCGCTTTGAATGAGCATACCACGCTGATTGCGGATGCCGGTTCGGCTTTCTATACCGTCGGTCAGGGCTTCAGGGTCAAGTCGGGCCAGCGGGTCTTGATGTCGGGTGGATTTGGTGCGATGGGTTGGTCTTTGCCTGCGGCTACCGGCGCGGCCTGCGCCGATCCTCGGCAGACCGTCATTGCCATAACCGGCGATGGTTCGCTGCAAACCAATGTGCATGAATTGGCGATTCACGTCGGTAACCGACTGAATGTTGCCACCCTGATTCTGAACAATGTGTCTTATGTGTCGATCAAGAATACTCAGGATGCCTATTTTAACAGCACCTATGCCGGGGTAGACCGCAAGAGCGGGGTATTCTTGCCCGACCTGCGAAAGTTGGCAGATGCGTATGGTTTGCCGTATGTTTCCATTTCGACGACCGATGAGTTGAAGGTGGCGATCGCCGATTTGTATGCCAATCCAGGCCCGCGCCTTTTGGACGTGCATACCAATCTGGGTCAGGAGATATTTCCGACCGTGAGTGCCAAGCGTCTCGAAGATGGACGCATGGAGTCCATGCCGTTACACGTCATGTCGCCGTTCTTGCCGGCCGCCGAGCAAGAGCGGCTGATGGCCGACCTGACCACCGTGGACGCATGATGCAGATTGCTCTGCTGGGATCGACCAGCCACGTGGCTAAAGCCACCATGGAATACCTGCGTCAGCATGCATCCCTGACACATGTCGCCAGGGACCCGCGCCGGGTCAGAGAGCATCTGCAGCGATTTGCGGGTAGTTCTGCGGTTGAGCAGGAGCAGGTCCTCACTTTCGAGTCATTTGCTACCGCCACCACAGCATTCAATGCGATCATCAATTGCGTTGGTTTTGGCACACCCGAAAAAGTGGCGGCGGCGGGTTTGGACCTGTATCGGCTCACTGACCGAATGGATGAGTTGTGCTTGTCCTATCTCGAACGGAATCCTCAGGCAGTTTTCGTCAATTTTTCAAGTGGTGCCGTCTATGGTACGGCTCATGAAACGTTGATCGGGCCCGCGGCTGTTTTTACCATGGAGTTGAATTACCCTCGCGATTCGGACCACTACCGCCTCGCGAAATTGCATTGCGAACGCAAGCACCGGGCTTGGCAATCGGCCTCGATTATCGATTTGCGGTTGTTCAGTTTTTTTTCTCGGCATATTGATTTTTCGTCGCGTTATCTCATTTGCGATATCGTGCGCAGCATCCACGAGCGCCGTCCGCTGGTCACCGGTGCGAACGATATCGTTCGCGACTTCGTTCACCCTGAAGACCTTGCTGATCTTATGCTGCGCTCATCGCGGGGCATCGGCATCAATACGGCGGTCGACGTCTTCAGTCGGGCGGCTTTGAAAAAATCGGAATTACTTGCCGTCGCCACGGCCAAATTCGGGCTGGAGATAGTGGTTGAACAACAAGACGTCAACGCCTCTCCAACCGGGGCGAAATCGTATTACGCCAGTGGCAATAGCGCTGCCACGCAGGTCTTCGGCTATTCTCCACGTTGGACTTCGATTGATGCTGTCACCGATCAAATGGCACTGGTCATCTGATTCGCGGCATGACCGCAAAACTTACTAACTGAAACCATCATGACCGACGACCGACGCAAACTCATAAGTATTGTCAATCCGTGCTATAACGAAATCGAGAATATCGATGAGTTATGTCGCAGGACCAAGATCGTCATGGAGAAGTTTCCCCACTATGATTATGAGCAAGTGATCATCGATAATGCATCGACTGACGGCACGCAAGGACGCTTGCGCGAGCTCGCTGTGGCAGATCTCCATATTAAAGTCATCCTCAATACGCGTAATTTTGGCCACATCCGTTCGCCATATCATGCCCTGATGCAGGCACGAGGTGACGCTGTGTTGTTTCTGGCATCCGATCTTCAAGACCCGCCCGAGATGATTGAAAAATTTATCAAAGAATGGGAGAAGGGCATCAAGGTTGTTGTGGGCGTCAAGCCGGTGAGCAAAGAATCGCCATTCATGTTCTTCCTCCGTAGGGTATATTATAACACCATCGGTAGAATATCGGATATTCAGCTGATTCCTAATTTTACCGGCTTTGGCCTTTATGACCGGGAAGTAATGGATAATCTCAAGAAGATTAATGATCCATATC
>JAYVTR010000303.1:0-10986 GCA_043788625.1 Planctomycetota bacterium | reverse complement strand
CAGCGGAAACCGCTGACATCGTGGCGGGATCGGCTGCGCCGATTATATCCCGCCACCACCACTCGGCGCCCGATTAGTTCAGGATTACCTCGACCGGTGTTTAGATCTTCTAGGACGACGGATTTGTAGCTGTCGTAGCGGCTCTTGGCGATGCGCCCGTCGGCGACCGCTGCCTGCACCGCACACCCTGGTTCGTGCAGGTGGCTGCAATCAGCAAAATGACAGTGGCTGTGCAGGTCCGCGAAGTCGCGGTACAGCAGGGCCACGTCGACTGGGGTCAGACCGCAGATGGCACATTCGCGAACCCCTGGGGTGTCGATGAGGCGTCCGCCATCGGGCAAGGCGTAGGCGCGCGCAGCGGTGGTGGTGTGACGGCCGTGGCCTTCGTCGGCGACGGCGCCGATGCGTGCGGCAAAGTGCGGGAACAAGGCGTTCACCAACGATGATTTCCCGACGCCGCTCTGACCGGCGAAGACACATGACAATCCTTGCAGATGGCCACGCAGCTCTTCCAAGGCCGGGCCGCCGTTGATGGCCGAGGTCACGGCGACGGTGACACCCAGACTGCGATACAAAGCAATGGCTTCATCAGCCGCCCCGAGATCGGCCTTGTTCAGCGCCAGCACGACCGGGATGTCATTCATCGCCGCGATCAGCATATAGCGATCGATCAGACCATACTTGAGGTCAGGGTCGCGCACCGACGAGACGATCACCAAGCGATCGATGTTGGCGGCAAAGATATGGATTAATGCGCGGTTGTGACTGTCGGTTCGCGCTAGCTGATTGCGCCGTGGCGCGACGGCGGTGATCACTGGATCGTTGCTGCAATCCACCTGCACCAGATCACCGACGCACAGCGGATTCTTGACTCCGGAAACCTGCTTTTTCAGCACCTGACGCACGGTGCACAGCACTTCCCGGCCATCGGCGTCAAAACGCACCGAGACATCTTTGCCGAGGAAACCGCAGATGACTCCATGCTCACCGATGGCTTCCGGGCGTACCATGCCGGCCAGGCGGTTGAACTTGGCCAAGAGATGTTCGCCGGCATGGCTGCGCCGTTGGGTCGTGCCATGCGAATCGATAAAGGCCTCGTCTTCGGTGCGTTGTTCCCAGCCAATGATGCGCGTTGCATCCACCGCATGCGCCCGCCGCAGGCGGCCTAAGCCGTGCCGTGGATGGTGACTGGTAGTACCTTTATGTTTTGATGGGCGTGGATCAGGCATGTGGGTCAAGCATATGGATCAATCAAGAGCCGCTAACAATTGATGCTTGCCCTCGGTCATTTGCCGGCGGTTTCCAACTGACTGATGGCGGCTTGATAGGGTTGGGCCTCGGCCTTGAGCACCAGCGTGGCAACTGCCTGCAGGTCTTTCGCGGTCAGCTTGTTCCAGCGCAGGTAAACCGCCCCGCCGGCGGCTTCCTTCAACTCGAGGCCGTTTTCAAGGTTGGCGCCAACCAAATCCGCTTCGGTGAATCCAGCCAAGACGCCATGGTAACGTACGCCTTGCAAGCTCACCAATTTATTGCCGATGAGCATCGTTAGCTCGGCCAGTTTTTTGGCTGCGTCATTATAGCCATCGAGCTTGGCCGCCGCCGGCGTGCCCTCGACGGCCTTGCGTTGGGCACGGATCAGTTCGTTCAAACCAGTGAAGTTCCACGCCTGCAATAATTTTCCAGCTTGGATGGCCACCAGGTTGGTGCCGTTGAGGCGTTCACTTTCGACCGTTTGGATGGCCTTGACGATGTCCTGCTCTTGAGCGGTGTTCAGCCACGCCGGTGGCAGGCCTTCACGCAAGGCTTTGAGTGCTGCCAGATCCTTATGGCTGGACAGCAACTTCACCTGCTCGCCGAGCCAGGTGACATAATCAGCCTTGGCTTTCTGCACGCTTTGCAGGACATCGGCAAAGCGGTCTTTTACCGCCGGATCATTCTTGCCCTTGAACGTATCGAGGCGTTGCTCGGCGAGGTCGAAATTATGCTCATCGACTAATTTAGTAGCCTCGGCCTGGACGACGACGAAAGCGTCTTGCACCTGTTCAATCTGATGCCGATGCACCAGGCTTTCGATGCGTTCAGCCAGGGCGGCGCGCTTAGCCAACAACTGCGCCGTCAAGCCGGCGGAAGGAATGTCCGCCAGCATCTTGTGCAAATCGGGTAGCTTCACCTGATCGGTAGGGCGACCAAGCTCGCGATCTAATGCGTTCAACTGTAGCAATACCCGGTTCATGTCCGGTCCGGCCGGCACCGCCTGCACTTCGTTGGGCGTGGCAACGGCCACTTGCGTCACCGTCATGGCCGGTGTCACCTCGGTTGTCCCGGGTGCTGATCGCAGGGCCAACAGCAGAGCAGCCACCAGCGCCGCTACCAAGAGCAGAGCGATCAGTGTTTGCGTAAGACGGCTCTTAGGCGGCGGGATGTTGACCTGACCGCTTTCCTCAGGAGTGAGGTCGATGGGATCGTCACTACCTGGCTTCACGCCTTGCGCATAGCGCCGCAACATCACCGTTTCGCTGCCGGCGCGGTCTTTTGAAAAGCCCTTGCCCGCCAAGATGCGGTCGATCTCGACCTCAATGTCTTTAGCTGTCTGATAACGCTCATCCGGATTCTTGGCGAGCATTTTTTCGACGAGAGTAATGACATCTTGTGGCACTTGCGGATTATGCGCTTTTAGCGACGGGATGGGCTCCATCACGTGGGCTTTCAGCACATCGGTAGGCGTGCTGCCGTGGTAAACGGTTTTACCGGACAGCAGATGGAACAGGGTCGCGCCCAACGAGTACAGATCGACGCGGTGGTCGATTTTCTTACCCAAAGCAGATTCAGGCGCCATGTAATGCGGCGTGCCCATGATCTTTTTCGGGCCCTCTTCGGCAGCGATCTCGTCAAAGGTCTTGCTGATGCCCAGATCGGCCAACTTCACCACTTCATTCGAACCAACCATGATGTTATCAGGCTTGATGTCCTGATGGATCAGGCGATGGGCGTGCGCGTAATCAAGGGCACGCGCGACTTGGCGGGTGATCTCAAGGGCTGCTTCGACCTCGAGCTGGCCATGGCTTTTGAGCATCTGCATGCAGGTCGGGCCATCGACGTATTCCATGGAAAAGAAATGGATGTCGTTTTCAGTGCCGACGTCGTGCACCTGAATAATATTCTGATGGTTCAGTTTGCCGGCCGCACGGGCTTCACCGATGAATTGATCGACCCACTTGCTTTTCTGGCCGTATTTCGGGCCGAGGATTTTCAACGCCACTTCGCGAGCCATCGACCGCTGTTGTGCCTTGTAGACGATGCCCATGCCGCCTTCGCCCAGCTTCTCATGCAGCTCGTACTTGCCGACGAGATCCTTGAGCTCGACGTCACCGGGCTCTTTCACAAACAGGAACTCGACCTCACCGACGCGGATGCGGTCGCCGAATGACAGCAGGCGCTCGTTGACCTTCTTGCCATTGAGCTGGGTGCCGTTGCGCGATCCCAAGTCGACCAAGCTGAAGAGTCGTCCATCACGCCGCACCTGACAGTGTGCCCGCGAGGCCATGTTGTCGATGATCTGCACGTCTGCATTCGATTGACGCCCCATCACCGTCAGTTCTTTCACCAGCAGAAATTCACGACCCGCGGTGGGTCCGGATTGGGCAACCAATTTAGCCATAAAGAAACAGGGTCCGCGTTGGAGGGGCGTTAAGAAGAAGCTACCTTAGCTAGCAAACCGTGCACGGCAAACCGTGGCCGGTGTCATCGCACTGATACGTCTACCCGCTGGCATGGGCATGCTTGCCGCAGCGTTGAGTGGCATGCACACCCGGGTAGGGTCCAAGCATGGCCATTGCTCCGTCCTGTGATCTCCTGGTGCTTACCGGGGAGCCCTCGGGCGATGCCTATGGGGCAGAAATCCTTGAGGCCCTGCGCTTCACCCAACCGGATCTGGTGTGCGCGGCAATGGGTGGCGAGCACCTGCGAGCAGCCGGCGCCGAGATCGAACAACCGATTGACGGCCTCGCGGTTATGGGTCTGGGTCCGGTGCTTGCCCGTCTTCCCGAGTTCATCCGACTGGGCCTTCGCCTTGAACGGATGATCCGCGCCCGGCGGCCGAAAGTCATCCTCACCATTGATTATCCGGGCCTGAATCTGCGACTACTGCGCAAGTTACAGGATATGCGCCACGAAGGCACGCGTTTTGTGCACCTGGTAGCTCCGCAAGTGTGGGCGTGGAAACCACGTCGGGCCAAATCTATTGCCGCCACCGTTGACCACCTGCTGTGTTTCTTTCCTTTCGAACCGCCGCTCTTCAATCGCTTCAGCGAACGCTTTCCGGCTTTTCAGGCCGAATTCGTCGGCCATCCGCTAGTCGATCTGGTGCATCGCGTCGACACCAGCCACCTCGACCGCGAACAAGGCTGGACGGCCGCTGACCCAGTGCTGTTGTTGGCCCCTGGAAGCCGGCAGCGCGAGGTCGCCAAACTGTTGCCGGTATTCCACCAAGCCGCCGAGCTCGCCCTGCCGACGCTGGAACGCCTCAGCGGTCGTACCGTACACGTAGCGGTGGCGCGCGTCCCTGAACTGCCCCTCGATCTGTATCGCAAGACCACCCACTTCAGCTTGATCGAAGGTAGCTATCGGGCCTTGTGCAGCCGGGCGCGCTGCGGCCTCATCGCCTCAGGCACCGCCACCTTGGAGGCCGCCCTGGCTGGCTTGCCGCATGTGATCGCCTACCGCACCGATCGCCTGACGGCGGCGGTGGCGCGCCACGTGCTGCTGACCGAACACGTCGGCTTACCCAATATCGTCGCCAATGCCCGCATCCTGCCGGAAGTCTTGCAGGATCAGCTCACGCCACAACGCTTGGCGCAGCACCTCATGCAGCAATGGGCGGATGGCTCGGTGCGGACGGCAGTGTGCCGTGGTCTCGCGCTGACCCGCAAACGCCTGGGTGCCGGAGGCGCGATCGGGCGCATAACCCGCGCCCTCAATCTAGAACTTGATCGCGGAAGGCGCCGCCAAACGCACAGTATACGTTCAGCCACGGAGATGATGTGATTTTTTCAATGACCGGTTTCGGTGCCGGCCGAGCCGCAGATGCACGTGGTGAAGTACGTGTCGCCTTGAGTGCTGTCAACAATCGCGGCTGGCAGCTGCAGCTGCGCAGCGAATTGAACGACGTGACCCTGGAAGATGAACTCAAAACTCAGCTGCGCACGGCCTTGGTGCGCGGCTCGGTCAGCGCCCAGATCACCGTCTTCACCGCCAGCACCGCCAGCGTCGCCACCATCGATCACGCCGCCGTTAAAGCCGTGTGGCACGAGCTGGCCCAGCTGGCGCGTGAACTGGCAGCGCCGGTGCCGGCCATCGAACACGTGGCCCGTCTGCTGCCCACGCGCAGCCCCCCCACCGCTTGGGGCGATCTGGTGCGTATAGCGATCAACGAGGCGATCACCGGTTTGCAACGCGCCCGCGCTACCGAAGGCGCCGCCTTGCTCAAGGCCCTCACCCAGCATGCCGCACAGTTGCGCCGCCTGCACCAGCGCCTGGGTGCCCGTGCCGGTGAACGCCTGCCCGCGTACCGTGAACAGCTCGGTAAACGCCTCAACGAAGTCCTCGCCGGGCAAACCTTGGTGACCCCTGAACACCTTGTGCGTGAACTGGCCATCTACGCCGAACGCATCGACGTCACCGAAGAACTGGTGCGTCTGGCTGCGCACCTCGATGCGCTCGATGCGCTGCTTTGTGGCGGCAGCGAAACCGGGCGAAAGCTCGACTTCCTGGCCCAGGAGATCGGTCGCGAAATAAACACCACCGGTGCCAAAGCCAATGACGTCGCTTTGACCGCCCTGGTGCTCGAAGCCAAACTCGCTCTTGATCAAATCAAAGAGCAGGCAGCCAATGTCGCCTGAGGGCGTGCTGCATGAATCCACCGGCGTGGGGCGGAAAACCGCCCGGTTACTGACCGCACGCTACCTTTTCGCCATCATCCTGGTCGCCATCCTTGCCAGTGCCGGACAGGTTCTGGTGCAGGTGGCGCTTTCGCTGCAGGTCCATGACGCCCAAGTCATTAATCTCGCTGGGCGTCAGCGCAATTACAGTCAGGCATTGTGTAAGAACTTGATCGCCACGTTGAATCTCACCACTATCGAAGCCGAGATCGCGTGGGCCGAAGCACGCAGCATCTTGCCACGTTGGAAAAAAGTTCACGGCGGATTGCTGATCGGCGAACCGAGCCTTGGTTTGCCGGCCAATGATAGCCCGGCCTTGGCGACGCGCTGGCACGCCTTGGATCCCATCTTCCTCGAGCTCTCAGAGCGCATCTCGATCGCGATCGAGACCGAGCACCTCGATGCGCATGCAGTCGGGGATCTGCTGAGCGCGCAACGCCGTTATCTGCAAGGCATGGAAGCCGTGGTCGAACAGTTGGACCGCGAGGCCCGTCAGCGGGTGCAGCAAACACGCCTGCTGGAAGGCACTCTTTTCACGATCTTGTGCGTGGTCCTGGTGGCTGAGGTGCTGCTCATCTTCCGCCCCGTAGTACATCGCATCCGCACTGAAATCGACAGCCGTGAACTCGCCGAAGAAGCCGCCGTCGAACGCGAGGTAGCCGAAGTCAGCGGCCGCCTCGAACGGCGCATCGGCCAGGATCTGCACGATGGTCTGGGCCAGGTGCTGACCGGCATCAGCTTTCAACTAAAGGCACTGCAGCGCCGCTTGAGCGTCACCGACATCCACGCCGAAGCCCTTGCCGAAGCCAGGGCCAGCGCCGCTGACATCACCAGCCAGGTGACCCAGGCGATTGCCCAGACCCGCACCTTGGCGCGCATGCTGCATCCGGTCGAAGCCGAAGCCGATAGCCTGGGCACGGCGATGCGTGACCTCGGCGACATTGCCGAAAAGGTTTTCGCGGTACAAGCCGTGGTGTTGTGGGATGACGACCTGCCGATCCCGCACGTCACCGACGACGACAGCTCCGACGGCCTCGTCGATAGCAATGACACGCCGCCATCGATGCATCTCTACCGCATTGCCCAAGAAGCGATGTCAAACGCCATCCGCCATGGTGGCGCCAAGCACCTGTGGATCACCGGCACCATCAACCACGGCCGCGGTGAATTAATCATCGCCGACGACGGTAGTGGTTTCATCCCCCCCAGCCCCGCCAGCCTGCACGGTCCGCGCACCGGCATGGGGCTGCGCATCATGGCCTTCCGTAGCGAACGCATTGGCGGCCGCTTCACCCTCGAACGCCGCCCCGAAGGCGGCATGCGCGTGATAGTAAGCTGGCCGGTCGTTTAAGTAGGCGAGGCGGATAGTTTATTCCCGGCATGGTGCATGCCAAGGCGTCTAATTGATTTAATCATTCAATCGTGCCATGCTCCGCACCACATGAAATACCCTGTCTGGCTCGCCACCGCTTCTGTGTACCAGGTCTACGTCAGTTCCTTTGCCGACAGCAACCACGACGGCATTGGTGATCTGCCGGGACTCATCGGCAAGCTCGACTACATCCAGGCTCTCGGCTGCAACACGGTGTGGCTCAATCCAGTGTTCGTCTCACCGTTTCGCGACGGCGGCTACGACATCGCCGATTTCGAGCATGTCGATCCGCGCTATGGCAGCGATGACGATCTGCGCCAGCTCTTCAGCCAAGCACACCAACGCGGGATGCGGGTGTTGCTGGATCTCGTCGCCGGCCACGTCTCGGACGCGCATCCGTGGTTTATTGACAGCGCCCTGGGCACTCCGGGCGCGTATCGCGACTGGTTCATCTGGACCGACAGCGTGCTCGATACTGGCACCAAGGCCCATCAGTTCGTCGTCGGACACAGCCAACGCGATGGCTGTTACATGGCAAATTTCTTTTATCACCAGCCGGCCCTCAACTATGGCTGGGAAGACCCTGATCCGGCTAAGCCGTGGCAGCAGAGCGTCGATGCTCCGGGTCCGCGGGCGGTGCGGGCCGCCCTCGAACGCCTCATGCGTCATTGGCTGCTGGCCGGCTGTGACGGCTTTCGCGTCGACATGGCCAGTTCGCTGGTCAAAAGCCAAAGCGGCACCAGTGAGCGCGGGAATCGTGAGCTGTGGCAGGGCCTGCGGGCCAGTCTTGAACGCGACTTCCCCGATTGCGCCCTGGTCTCGGAATGGAGTTGGCCAGACAAAGCCATCGATGCGGGCTTTCATCTCGATTTCCTCATCCACTTCAATCTGACCCCGTACCTTGCCTTGACCCGTCCCGGTTTTTTCCCAGCAAAAATCGAGAACGCTATTCTCCACCCCAATGGCAACGGAGACATCCGTGCCTTTATCGATCCGCTGCTGCAGCAGTTGCGGCTGATCGACGGCCGCGGACTGCTCTCGCTACCCACTGGCAACCACGATTTCTGCCGCCTCGCCTATGGTCGCAGCCCTGCTGACTTGCGCGTAGCCATGGCCGCCCTGCTGACCCTGCCGGGCGTGCCGGTGGTGTACTATGGCGACGAGATCGGCATGCGCGAAGTCCCCGGACTCGCCGCCACCGAAGGCTCCTACTGGCGCACCGGTTGCCGCACACCCATGCAATGGAACGGCAGCGCCAATGCCGGCTTCAGCACTGCCGCGGCCGAGCGATTCTACTTGCCGCTCGACCCCGAAAGCGATCGCCCGGACGTGGCTGGCCAAGAACAGCAATCCACCTCGCTGCTGCACCTGGTGCGCCGACTTTTGCTCCTACGTCATCACCGCCATCAACTCGGCAATTGTGCAGCGTTCCGCGTTATGCATGGCGAAGTCGGCTCGCCTGTATTGGTGTGGCAGCGCGGCAGCGGCAGCGAAACCGTGCTGGTGGTGATCAACCCCGCCGCTCGCAACGAAGTAGTCGACCTGGCTTTACCCGGCATCACCCAACTTGAGCCGTTGATCAATGAGGGCATCACTGCCTCATGCATGTCCGGTGGATGGCGTCTGGTGTGTAGCGCACGTAGCTTCGCCCTGCTCGTTCCGCACTCATCAGCCTAAAAGATCAGGCGATTTGATCCCTAAAAAAAAGCCGGCGCAGAGAACCTCTGCGCCGGCTTGCACATGACGCATGCGTCCGATTAAAGCGTCACCCCAAGCTGTTTACCCAGCTCGGCTTTGACGTCATTGGGGTTTAATTTGCCGCCCGACAGCTTCATGGTCACGCCCACCAAGCGCCCAACGGCGCTGAGCTTGCCGGCCTTGATGTCCTCGACCACTTTTACTTCCTGGGCAATCGCCTGGGCGACAAACTGCGCCAGGGCGGCGGTGTCCTGGATCTGGATCTGGCCCTTGGCCGTGAAGTAATCCACCGGCGCCTTGCCGCTGGCGAACAGTTCCGTGCACTCAGCCTTGGCCACCACACGCGCGACCTTGCCGTCGGCAACCAGGCCGATGAGCGCTGCCATGGTCGCCAAAGGTGCCGCATCGGTCAAAGACTTGTGCTGTTCATTGGCCAAGCGCATGGCTTCTTCGCGGGTCCAGTTGGCGGCCAGCTTCGACGGGCTGCCGCGTTGCACCAACGCTTCAAAGTAATCGGCAATAGCCGCCTCGGCCGTCAGCTCAGAAGCGGCAGCGCGTTCGAGACCGAAGGTTTCGCGGAAGCGCGTCTCGCGCGCCCGTGGCAGTTCGGGCATGGTCGACTTGATGCGCTGCACCTGCTCAGCGGTAAGCAAGAGCGGCGGCAGATCCGGATCGGGAAAATAACGGTAATCAGCGGCGTTCTCTTTGGTGCGCATGACGCGCGTGGTCTTCTGGTCAGGATCCCACAGCTTGGTGCACTGGTAGATCTCACTGTAGCGACCGGCGCGGTGCAAGGCGACCTGCTGAGCGATTTCGTGCTCGATGGCGGCTTCGACCGAACGGAAGGAATTGAGATTCTTGATTTCGCAGCGCACGCCAAATTTCGGATCGCCCTTGGGACGGATGCTGACGTTGGCATCGCAGCGCAGGCTGCCTTCCTGCATCTCGCAATCCGAGACGCCAACCCACTTGAGGATGCGTTTCAGCTCCATGAGATAGGCATAGGCCTCTTGCGCCGAACGCATGTCGGGATCGGAAACGATCTCGATCAACGGCACGCCGGCGCGATTCAAATCGACCTCTGACCACGGTCCCGCGTCTTGATGGATGAGCTTGCCGGCGTCTTCTTCCATGTGGATGCGGGTGAGGTTGATGGTCTTTTCCGTGCCGTCTTCCAGGACGATATGGATCGTACCGCCAAGGCAGTATGGCTCGTCGAATTGGGTGATCTGATAGCCCTTGGGCAAGTCCGGATAGAAATAATGCTTACGGTCGAACTTGCTGTACAGGCGGATGTCGCCACCAATGGCCAGACCGGCGGTAATAGCCAATTCCACCGCCCGTGCGTTGATCACCGGCAGCGCACCGGGCAGGCCCAGAGTCACGGTATCAACCTGGCTGTTGGGCTCGCGACCGAACACCGTCGTCGCACCGCAAAACATCTTGCTGACCGTGGCCAGCTGACAGTGAACCTCAAGACCGATGACTGCTTCGTATTCCATGGCATGCCACGGTATGACTGCAACGCGCAGGGAAAGTCCGAAGGCAGGCGCTTGCGGCTTCAACGCCAGACGATGCGCATAGCCTGCGGACATGCCGCACGACATCACTCCCACCGGTACCGCGCACGAAATCGCCAGTCTTCTGCACTGGAATGAGCAAGGTTTGATCCCGGTCATCGCCCAACAGCACGACACCGGTGAAGTCCTGATGTTCGCCTGGGCCACCCGCGAAGCCGTTGAAAAGACCCTTGCCACGCGTTTGGCCACCTATTTCAGCCGCAGTCGTGGCGGTCTGTGGACCAAAGGCGAGACCTCCGGGTATGCGCAGCAGGTGCGCGAAGTGCGCGCCGACTGCGACGGCGACTGCCTCCTATACGTTGTCGACGCTCCCGGCCCGGCCTGCCACCAACTGCGCCGTTCGTGCTTCAGCAACCGCATCGATGGCGATGGTAGCGTGCACTGCGATAAACCGGTTATT
>JAYVTR010000302.1:0-9840 GCA_043788625.1 Planctomycetota bacterium | reverse complement strand
CACAATGATCTCGGTGGTCTCGACGGCAGTGAGCACCACGTCAGGCGACAAGAGAAGTGCCAGCAGCAAGCTCGGGACAACGTAAGCGCTGCGAGTCATGCCGAACTTCAGAACATTGTGATACATGTGGCCCTTATCCCAGTGTGGTCGTACGATGTGGCAATAGTTTTATTCACAGACCGGTTTCTGGCCATGGGCTTGCCCCCTGACGCCCGGTCTGTAACCCCCGTGTCACCATGTCGACCCAGCCCGAACGTACCGTACTTCATCCTGTGCAAGCCGCGGCCGGCGGAAAATACGTGGATTTCCACGGTTGGGACATGCCCGTGCAATTTGCCGGCATTGTCGCCGAACATCAGGCAGTACGTACTGGGTGCGGCGTTTTCGATCTCGGTCACATGGGCCGTTTGGTGTTTAATGGAATCGGCGCCTTGGCTTTCCTCGAACGCGTTGTCACGCGGGCGTTAGGAAGCATGAAACCGGGTCAGGTGCGCTATGGCTTGGCCCTTGCCGAAGACGGTACAGTCGAGGACGACGTTCTGGTGTCGCGTGAAGGCGAGCACACCTGGCATGTGGTGGTCAATGCTTCGAATCGGGAGAAGCTCTTGGCCATGTGGCTGCCGCAGTTGCCGGCCGCTGTCACTTGTCGCGATCTGACTGCCAGCCAGGCGATGATTGCTGTGCAGGGACCACAGGCCGCCGCTTTGTTGGCCGGCTTGGGTCTCGATGGACGGGCGCTGAAATACTACGCCTTCCTCGATATCATCTGGCATGGCACGCCGGTACGTTTGAGCCGCACCGGCTATACCGGTGAAGACGGTTTCGAGTGTTTTGTCGAGACCACGCGCGTGGTCGAGTTGTGGCAGGCGGTGGTGGCTGCCGGCGCCACTTTGTGTGGATTGGGCGCCCGCGATACCCTGCGCCTTGAAGCTGGCATGCCCCTATATGGCAACGAGCTTGATCGCAGCGTCACGCCGCGTGATGCCGGGCTCGATTTTGCGCTCAATCCGCTGGGGGGTTTTATCGGTTCGACGGCATTGGCAGCACGCACCCCCAGCCAACGCCTAGTCGGCATCCGCTGTCTGGAAAAACGTGTTCCACGTAGCGGCTACGCGGTGCATCACAACGGTGAGGCAATAGGGCGCATCACCAGCGGCACGCTGTCGCCGACGCTGGGCCAGGCCATCGGCATGGCCTATGTGGCGGTGGCGTTCGCCACTCCCGGCACGCCGCTGCAGATCGATATCCGCGGCACCTTGGTAGCGGCAGAAGTGATGGCCCTGCCATTTTACAAGCGTGCCAAATAAGCCCTTATAAGCCGACCGCAGCCCGCGCTCGATCTACGGTGATGCGCGCTGCGCTGCGCGCCTTGGCGGCACCTTGGGCCAGCACCGCATCAATAAAACCCTGATCGGCCATCAGGCCGGCACGGCGTGCACGTGGCTCAGCGAAGTGCGTCAGCACCAATTCGAACAGCGCCTGTTTGGCATGCCCATAGCCAAAGCCATCGGCGCCTTGGCGCGAGGGATCGGCGTATTTCGCCGCCAGCTCAAGCGTGCGCGCGTCATGGGTGCCGGCGATGGCACGAAAAATACGGAACACCGCGCAGGTCTGCGGATCCTTGACCTCATTGACTTGCTTTGAGTCGGTCTTGATCGACATGATGCGTTTGCGCAGGGGCTTTTCTTCCATGAATGGATCGATGGTGTTGCCATAGCTCTTGCTCATCTTTTCGCCGTCGATGCCGGGCAGCACCTCGGCGTCGGGGGCGAGGCGATGCGCCGGCAAGGCGAAGACATCACTGGCGAACTCATGGTTGAAGCGTCCCGCTAGATCGCGGGTGATCTCAATGTGTTGCACCTGGTCCTTGCCCACCGGCACGATCTCTGCCCGCGGAGCGAGGATGTCGGCGGCTTGCAAGATCGGATAGGTATAGAGCCCGATGTTGGCGGTGAAGCCTTTGGCTAATTTATCTTTATAGCTGACCGCCTTGTCCATCAGGGAGGTTGGGCAGACGCACGCCAGCAACCACGCCAACTCGGTGACTTCCGGCACGTCATGCTGGACGTAGATCGCTGTCTGCGCCGGGTCCAGGCCGAAGGCCAGGTAGTCGACGACAATTTGGCGGATGTTGGCGCGCAAGGCCTGTGGATCACGCATGGCGGTGAGGGCGTGGTAGCTGGCGACGAACACGAACATCTCGTGCTTTTGCGCCTGCAGATCAAGGAACTGGCGGATGGCGCCGCAATAATTACCAAGGTGCAGTTGGCCCGAGGGCTGGATGCCTGAGAGAACGCGGGACATGGGGACTTTCAGCGCAGATCACGGAAAGCTGAAAACAACAGCATGCCGAGGATGAGGATGGTGAAGAGGGTTGGTTGGCCGATGAAGCTAACGTAACCGGCGAACACCGCGAAGGCGGTAACCACCGACAGCGAGAGCGTGAAACGGCGCGCGTTGGTTTCGCGTGAAGAGATCAGCCGTGAAGCGGCCAAGGTCGCCTGGCCACCGTCGAGCGGATAGATCGGCAAAAGGTTGAAGAGGCCGAGAAACAGCGACAAGATCATCACCGCTGTAAAATAGCTGGCGACCATTGGATTGAGGCGCGTAAACGGCATCACCCATAGGTTGATCGCATACAAAATGCCGGCGGTGAGAAAGTTGCCAAACGGGCCGGCCAGCGAAATGAACAGTTCATTGATTGGACGACGCGCGCCTTGGTAAGAACAAAATCCGCCGAGGGCGGCAATGGTGATCGACACGCCAGCCATGCCTCGCCAGCGGGCCACTGCCGCATGTGCGAATTCATGGGTTAAAATCACGGTGATGAAGGCCATTAGTAGGATCAGAAAACCTGGCAGGGTGCGGTCTGACCACATCCATAGTAACAGCAACATGAACACTGCTTCGGGGGCAATGTACACCGGCACCTGTCCAAGGTGTCCGAGATAGAAGCGGCCTTGATGGATCATGGCGAGGAGTCTAGGAGTGGCGGCGACTCGGCAACGGCGCTCCACACACCACGGTCTGCGAGTGATGCAGATCATCATCAAAACTGAAGGCGAGCGTGTATACTCGGAGTTGCAGTGAGATAAGAAGCGCATCAGGGAGTCGTCTATGGCCCTCAATCTTACTCTAGTCATCGCCGGACAGGTCTCAGCGACCACCGTGCGTCTGTTAGCAAACGGTGTCACCGTTCCCCTCAGCGACACCGGCGCTTATTCGGCAGAGGTACCTCTGGTGAATGGGATCGTGGCGTTGACGTCTATCGACGCGGCGGGCGTCGAAAATCAGCGCACCCTTCAGCTCACCACCTCTGGCGGCGTCTCCGGCTAAAACGGCTGAAACGGCGATAGCCGCGCATCTGCGGCGTTGCCGAAAGCCTAGCTTGGCGCTGCCAAGCGTCGGCTTCCGGCGCCTGGCATATGCACGACTCTCGCCGTTTCAGCTGATCCCCGTATTTCTTTTTTGGAGATTTTATGAGTTTAGCGCCTGTTCTCGAGACTTTGGTGGTTGAATTACCTGCGGTGTCGAGTGGTTTTACGGTGGCGAGTGGATCTGCGGTGGCGAACGACTTGGGTTCGGTGGCGTTGATGGGCCTGGGGGCGGTGGCGGTGGCGACTTTGGCTGGCTGCGGTGCTGGCGGCGGCGGGGATACGCCGGCCGTGCCGCCGGCCACAGCAACCATCAGCAGCCTGACCTTGAAGGACAGCAGTGGTGGGGTTTTGACGGCCAACAATCAGACCGGCACGCCCAGTGTCACGTTTGCGTTGAATGGAGGCGCTACAGGGACGAATCGTCCGGCTGATCCGGGCCCGGGCACCATGGCCCAGGCTTATGATTTCTCAGTCAGTGGCACCGGCGGCGTCGGCATGGTGGGCATTACCATCAATCCGGCGCCGATCGAGGTCGCCACCGCTTTGCATAGCACTTTACTGACCGCTCGCGCCGCCGTCACCGCCATGGCCTTTCCGCCATCGTGGGACGAACTGATGGGTTATGCAGGCCTGACCCACGCGCAGATTGTCGAGCGGTTGCTGGGACGTCTGAGCAGTACACCGCATGAAGACTATCCGGCATGGATCGATGAACCGATTTTATCGTGGGCGCAATATAATACCTTGACGCAAGCCGCTAAAGACGCCTACAACTCTTCGCGTTACCCGCGTCGCCAAGCATTCAAGGCATGGGTTTTTAGGCAAATGGTGACCAGTCCCGATGCCTTGAGTGAACGACTGCTGCAGTTCTGGCATAATCTCTTCACCTCGTCGGCGAGCAGTCTCGATGATCCTCAGCTGATCGCCCGCCAGCACCGTTTGTATCGTCAACAATTCACCGGCAATCTGCGCACCTTTTTAAAAGCCATGTGCAAAAATGCCGGAATGTGCGAATACCTCGACAGCGCACGTAATAAAAAAGGCAAACCGAACGAAAACTTTGCTCGCGAATTATTGGAACTATTTACCTTGGGTGAACGCGCGACCTATGGTGGCTATGCCGAGTCCGATATCTCATTGGTCGCCTTGTGCTTCACGGGTTATGGGGTTGATGCCAATAAAGAATCCCAATTCAACCCATCCGATCATGACTTCACCACGCCGGTAACTTTATGGGGCAATGCGCGTCCGGCGACCGCGGGTGATGGCGATTGGGTGATCGATCAGATCTTGGCCAAGGTCGATGGCAGTGGTCATGCGTATTGCGCGGTGTATCTGGTGACTCGTTTGTGGAAGGAATTCGTCGGTGATCCGGCTGCTGATCAAGCCGCCATCTTGGCGTTAGCAGATCAGTTCTCTGGCGCCTTTGCCTGGGATTTAACCCAGTTATACAGGGCTTTGTTCAATCGCAGCGAATTCAGTTCCGCGACTCGCACCGGCACGCGGTTGCGAGCGCCGGTGGAGCTCTATGTCGGCTATTATCGCGCCCTCGATGTGCGCCCTGCGGCGTGGGACGAAAATTTATGGACGTGCTATACCCTTGATCAGGACTTGCTCGATCCACCGAATGTCTTCGGTTGGCCAGGCGGCACCAACTGGATCACCGTCAAGACCCTGGTCGACCGCCGTGAATACATGAGCTGGATCGGTTGGGGCTACCGCAACCAGGTCGCCGAGCGTTTGGCCAACGTGCTCGACATCCTCCTGCTGGCGACGGATCCCATCGGTGTGAGCCCAAGTGGCACTACCGCCGCCGATCGCTCGCGTGAGTACATCACCGACCCTGCTTACAACCTGCGCTAAAGAGGACGTCATGACCATGCACCTGACTCGTCGTCACGTTTTGCAAACCGCCGCGCTGGGCGCCATGTCGGCATTGTTGCCTGAAAATTTACATGCTTTTGAAGGGTTGCTGCGCATCGTGCGCAGCGATCGCATCCTCATCCTTTTAGAATTCGAAGGCGGTAACGACGGGCTGAACATGCTCGTGCCGTACACCGACTCGACCTATATCGCCAAGCGCCCAACTTATCTACCCTTGCGCTCGACCAGCACCGATTGGCGCTCGCAGGTGATTCCGTTTTCAACCTGGAGCAGTGGCACCACATTGACCACTGCCGCGGGCTTCGGCGTACATGCCGGTCTCGACCTGCTCAAGCCTGCTTGGCAGGCCGGGAATCTGGCTTTTGTGCATGGTGTCGGTTATGCCAATCCCAACCAGAGTCACTTCCGTGGCATTGATATCTGGAATTCAGGTGCCGATGATAATCAACCGGTCACCAGCAGCGGCTGGCTCGGACGCATGTTCGCCAACGAGACCGTTGCTGGTAGCCAGGCAAATACCGCCGCGGTGATTTTCAGACGCGAGAACAACAATCCCGCGCGTGGCTCAGGAGTGTCGACCATTTCGATGGCCAAACCTGCTGATTTCCTCGGTCGCAGCACCAGTGATAAAATTCCCTTACCCACTGGCGCGCAGATCACGGCTGCCAGCGGCAAGCCCGCAGTACTGCACCTGCTGACCACGCAACAAGCAGCATCGGCCGCACATGACACGCTGCAGGCAGCGGTGGGTACGCCGCCGACCTTCACAACGACATTCCCCACCAACGATCTCGGCAACCAGGCCAAGTATGTGGCGCAATGCATCGCCGGCGGCCTGCCATGTGCGTTCTATAAAATGTCGATCGGTGGCTTTGACAACCATACCAATCAGCTCGACAAGCATGCTGACCTGATGTCGCAAGTTGCCGATGCCTTGCGCGCCCTGCGCGCAGCCCTGATCGAAAAGGGCAAATGGGACAATGTCCTGCTCATGAGTTATTCCGAGTTCGGCCGGCGCATCGAAGAGAACAGTTCTGGCGGCACCGACCATGGTACCGCCGCGCCGCATTTCTTCATGGGTGGCAAGGTCATCGGCGGCATTTATGGCACCCAGCCCAGCCTGGCAGCTCCTGACAGCCACGGCAATCTGCAGGCCAACACCGATTTCCGCCAGCTGTACGCCACCTGCGGAAATTGGCTGGGTATTTCGCCGGCCAATCTCACGGCCTCATTGGATCCGTTTCACCCCGCCCCGGCGACACCCACGACCTATGCGCCAATTGCGTGTGTGAATTGGACTTAGTCAGCTCGACTTCGAGCCGACTGAAGCCTTTCCCAGGCGGATCCTAACGCGGCTTGATCAGACCCAATTTGCGCATGCGGTGCTGCAGCGTGCTCGGTGGCAAGCCGAGTTGGGCGGCAGCACCTTCGGGGCCGTAGATACGCCAGTTATGAGCGACGAGGGCGGCGCTGATGGCAGCGCGTTCGACTTCGAGCAGTGTCTTGTTTTCCAAGGGCGGCGGTGGCAGGTCGATAACGGGTTCGGCAATCGGCAAGACAGCCGGCTCAGGGGCTGGCGGTGCCCTCACGTCATGACCAATGGACAGGGCCAGGGCGAGTGCCACCAACTGCGCATACACCGTCACCAAGGCCACCGTACCGTCGTCATAGCGATCGCACACCGAACGATCGAAGGTCATCACTCCGATGGTACGCCCGCCAGCGACCAAGGGCGCCACCAGGCAGGCATGGCCATAGGGTAATTCGACCACGCCGGCATAGGGGTCGCCATCGCCACCCCGGGCGCGGTCATGATCTTCTTCAGTGAACACGCGTGGGCGGCCGCTGGCGATGGCGGCGACCAATTCCGGGGCAGCGCTGAGGGTGATGGTGTGGGAGCGGACGCGTTCATCGGCCAATGGGCCGCGTGCGCAACGCACGATCAACACGTCATCACGCAGCTCGAGCACCGCTGCCAGATCATAGGGAATGACGTCGGCCAAAGCGTCGAGGGCGGTGCCCAGGGTATGGTCGACATCGACCGCCCGCCCAGCCAGCACGGCGACATTGCGCAGATCGTCAAGGTTCTCGCTCATGGAGTTAATCTCAGCTGCCGTGGCCCCTGGCCAATCGATGTTTGTCTGTCTCACTGCCAAACAAGGATCTAGTAGATCAGTGCGATTATTTTTTGAGCACGGTGGCAATTAGCCAATTTGCCCCAATCTGCAGCCATGCCCGTCATCCTGCCGATTGCCGGAGTCGCTCCTCAGCTCCCGCGTTTTCTCGCGCCGAATGCCACCCTGATCGGTGACATCACCTTTGGTATCGACTGCTCGGTATGGTTTGGCGCGGTGATCCGCGCCGACATCAACCGCATTGTCTTTGGCGATCGTTGTAATGTGCAGGATCTGTGCGTGGTCCACCTCAGTCGGCGTCTGCCGTGCGTGGTGGCTGACGAGGTCAGTCTGGGTCATGGCGCCATCATTCATGCCTGCACCATCGGCACCGGCACCTTGGTGGGCATGGGCGGACGGGTTTTAGACGGTGCCAGCATCGGCGCGCGTTGCTTGGTGGCTGCTGGCTGCGTGGTTCCCGAGGGCATGGTGGTGCCCGATGGGCATTTGGTGGCAGGGGTGCCGGGTAAGCTCATCAAGCCTTTGGCCGGTTCGATCATTGAACGCATCGGCCGTATCGCCGGCGATTACGTCGCATATCAGCAACTGTACCCCAGCATCATGGCTGAGGCATGCGCGACTTAATCGCACTTCTCATTATAGCCTCTGCCTCTGTGTCGGCCTGTGCTTGTGCTGCAGTCGAGCCCCACGTGGTGATTACTCAGGCGGATCCATGGGTGCGTCCGAGTTTGCTGTACCGTTGCACGGTACATGCGACTGGCGTCACCGATGCCGGGCCATGGTTCATGTCGGTGGCCCTGATTGCCGGCGAATCCGTGTTGGCGGTGAGTGAGATTGAGTTGCAAAGTCCCGGGCAACTAGCCGCTGGGGTGACGGTGGCGATGGTCCCCAATAATAATGGGACGCAGGTGCCGGTGCTGCGGGCACGGCTGTCCGATGCGCACCATCACCTGGTCGCGCGCAGCCAGCGTGAACTCGGCGATCACCAGGCCTTATATGGTCGTGCGACCTTGGCCGTGGCGCATTTACGTGCCACCAGTGAAACCGCTGCCCTGCCATGGTTGTTGGCCGAACAGGCGAGTGAGCTGTTGGCGCCCGCCGTGGTGGCAACCATTGCCGACGACCAGGCATTGCGGCGCATAGTCGAACAGCTTGAAGCTTGGCGCCCGCTGGCGTCGAACTCCTCATTGCCGGCGTTGATGGTGGGAACGCAGCTGCTGGCCTATCGCGATGACGTGGACACCAGCGTGCAACCGCTACGTGTGACCGTGCCAGCAACGCCGGCGCAGCCACCCGCGGTGGTGGTGGTGATGCGTCCGCAACCGGCCAGCGTGGTGAGCAAATCACATTGGTCGCCGTTGCCGGCGGCGTGGCTGACCGCTGCTGCCACGGCCGGCGTGACGGTGATCGAAGTGCAGGCCGCCGGTGACGGTACGTGTAGCGGCGCGGCAATGCGGCGTATTCCCCTGGCTTTGGCGGCCGGTAGGGCGGCCGGTATGGCCGGCATCGATCAGGCGCAAGTCATCACCGCCACCGACGGACTTGCAGCGGCTGCCGCCTGGCGCCAGCCGGTGACGCGGGTGGCAGTGACGGCCAGCAGTGCCCTGACAGCATGGTCGACAGGCCCTTTTGTGGTGGTGGTCGGTACGGGCGAACATCGCAGTGCGATGGAAGACGCCGAGACCCTGGCTGGGCAATTCATCGCGGCCTGGTCGGCACATGCGCGTGGTCTGCCGCCATGCATCCATGATGTCGAGTGGCGTGCCAGCGACTGGCATGGACATCACGTGGTGCTGATCGGCTCGTCGCGCAGCAACCGCGTATTAAGTAAACTGGCGCGGCAGCTGCCACTGGACTGGGATGATCGTCAGGTCACCTATGCCGGGCAAACCGCCTATCGTTCGCTATTGCCAAAGATCGCCATGATCCTGCCGCGTGCGGATGAGCCAGGGTGTTCGCTGATGATCCTCGACGGTGCTCCAGCGTGGTCTGAGGTGCTCGGAGCCCTGCCGTTTGCTACCGCTGGCGAAGCCACCGCTGTTTTCGCGCCTGGGGCTGTGCCTGGGGCTATGCCTGGGGCTATGCCTGGTCCACTGCCTTCAGCAACGAAGGTGCCTCTGGAGTCGGCGCATGGCCACCCATAATCCGCGTCCCATGCGTATCGGCGTTTTTTTTGTGTGCGTCGTGCTCGTAGCCAGTTGTGCCCGTTCGGTTGGGCGGCCGGTAGTGCTCAGCAAGGAAGAACAGGTACTCATCACCCAGCTGGCCCGCGATCCGTTTGTCGTAGTGCACTCGATGCTGCGTGAGGAAGACGGCTTCGTCACCTTGCGCACCAAGCAGGGCGATACGGTGGCCTATTACCGTCTGATGCCTGCCAATGATGCGCAGACGGTGCTGTCGATCCGCCGTTTGGATGAAGAGTTGCGACTCAAAATCGCGTGGTC
>JAYVTR010000301.1:0-2586 GCA_043788625.1 Planctomycetota bacterium | reverse complement strand
CCGCCGATTCCAAAATCATGGCCCATGACTCGGTGAGCCCGCTGGGTGTGCCGTAGCGGCGCTCGTCATCGATGAGGCTCATGGCGGTTGAGGTCTCTTGGGTGCCCAGGCCCCAGGCCTTCGCCGCCTGACGGATGGAACCATCACGACGCAATCGCGTATGGGTGGCGACCATGGCCACATGCTCATGACCATAGTGGTCAATGACGCCGGCAATCACCTCGTTGCGCTCATCCCACGGAAAATCCACATCGATGTCAGGCGGATCAACACGCGAATCGCATAAGAAGCGTTCGAAGATGAGACTGCTCGCGATTGGATCCACGTTGGTGATACCGAGCACATACACGACCACGCTCGATGCGGCACTGCCGCGCCCGCAGGTGCGCCGTCCCTTCGTTAGGTCATGGACGGTGAGGATGTAGCCAGCGAATCCCTTGCGGATGATCACGCCCAGTTCGCGATCAAGGCGTTCGCTGACCGCGGTAGGCACTGGAACGCCATAGCGCCAAGCGGCTCCTGCCCGGGCACGCTGGGCAAGGACCGCATCGGCATCGCGGTAATCGCTCGGTGGCAGGTGCAGGGTACCCGGTGGAGCGTAGGTGCACGCCTGCAACAAATCGTAGCCGGCCATGATGAGGCCTTGGCGGTCGGCGAAGGCTGCATGCAGGAGGTGGACCTCATCCGCACCCAAGAGCCCCGTGCGCATCGTGCGATCACGACCCTCGCGCCGCGTGGCGCCAGCACGACGGGCTACCGCTTGGCGGATCGGTTCGCCACGGCGGGCATCTGCCGACGGGTGGCCCACCAGCGGCAGTGCCACGGCGGGGAAGTCCGGGCACAGATGGTCGTCTGGCACCCGCTCGCACCGCCAGCGGACGTCAGCCCCGGCGTCGTGCAGGGCCCAGCCGATGCGCTGATCGCGCACGAGGGCAATCACGCCATACAGATCCGGGGCTTGTTGGCTGGACGGCCTGCTGCCAAGGCCAGGCCCAAGCCAGCTATCGATCACGGCAGGATGTTCATGTCGCAGGCTGAGGAACCGGCACAGCCGGGCGTAGGTGCTCTCCGTAGGGGCCAGCAGCAGCACGTCCCGATCACCTTCGGCGTCCAGCAGCGGAATCTCTGCAAGCACGCCCACCGCGAGCCGTTCACGCCCCCAGGCATTGATGGCTTCGGGCAGGCTGGCCAGGTCGTCTCGATCGGCCAGGGCGACCTTCCAAGCGCCCTCTGGGACATCTTGGCGGACTTTGTGCAGCGCATGGAGGGTTTTGGTCCAGGCCGCCGGCCGCGCGCTTCCTTCGCCAACACTGTGAGCGGTTTGGAGGGCCATGGCGGGGGGCGGAAGCACAAATTAGGTCTAAAAGAACCCTACTCTTCGGCAATCACCATTTCCTCGCACGGGGTGTTAGATGAAATGACAAGGACTTAGGTAAAAAAACGCTGCCTTTATGAGTCATTGCATCAATAGAAAATAAAGCGGCTGAGCGCTTGATCGATTTTTGAGCTTCAAATCCGCTGGGGTGGTGGCGGAGCAGCCGCATACGCTGGCAGGCTTGTTAGAAGAAGGTTTTCCATGCCATTCATTGGCTATTCAAATCAAATCGCTGCTCTTCAATCCATCCAGCACCCTCTGGATTTTCCTGAACCGGATCAACATCATACGAACCAATAAATTTCTGATACGTTGCTTTTCTTTCCTCCATTTTTGGTTCATTTAAAAATAAAAACGATATAATTTTAAGACCGTCATTACCTACCGAAACGGAGATAAGGACGGGTTCCTCAGGATCTACCGAAAACTCAAAAAGGTTCGCACATGCACTTAGCGAAATGACTTTTGATTCTAAAATAGACATCGAGTCATAAAGAGAGACATCAAGTTGAAGTACCTCCGCCATGGTGGTTGTAACTGCCTGGGCTGTCGAAGAAACGAGATCAGACAAGAATGGCTTAAAAAACCCTGCATCGCGTAGTGCATTTTCAGAACATTGATGTGTATATTCGGCGTGTTTGTGGTCCTGCTGCGAATCGATGTTCGGATCATGCTCATTTCCATCGTGATGAGTAGATGATGTCATATGAGGCATTTAAGTTCCTTTTTCTACTAGTATCCGCAATTATTTTAATTTGCATGATCAAAAAGCCAGATAAATCGAGAGTTTCCCGCCAATGTTCAATGACACTCCCAATGAGTGGGATCATGAAACCACATACATCGATGAATTTAACCACCATTTTTTCAGACTTTAAGATGTTCAATTAGCGATAAGCGGACTAAAACACTGGTACGGTCTGTTCCACTGCATCTTGCAATTCTTGAAGGTTATCTGAAACAGTAGACACTAGAGCTCGGAGATAACGACTATGTGCGGACGCTTTGGCCTTAAGGCCGACATCATAGATCTCAAAAGAATTTACCACGCAACTTTTTCTTACAATAATGCTTTTAAGAGTCCCAGCTGGAATTGCGCACCCACTCAACAACTCCCGATCATCCGTCAAGAAACCAACGGTCGGGTAGTCAATTCATCACGCTGGGGGATATAAACCAATTTGGAATATGAAGAAATGTAGTGAAGCTAG
>JAYVTR010000300.1:0-8240 GCA_043788625.1 Planctomycetota bacterium | reverse complement strand
AGCGACCAGCGACCAGCGACCAGCGACCAGCGACCAGCGACCAGCGACCAGCGACCAGCGACCAGCGACCAGCGACCAGCGACCAGCGACCAGCTTTCGAAGCTCGAAGCTCGAAGCTCAAGCTCGAAGCTCGAAGCTCAAAGCCGGGCCTCCGGCTGCGAGCTTTGTTCAACAGCCTTTAGCTTATTCAGCCGCAGTAATCTGCGCCAGCTGCCAGGTAACGGTGTGCTGCTGCGCCACCGGCTGGGTTAACGCCGATATGGTCAAGGTGAAGCGTAGCTTGCCGCCGACCTTGGCCGGCCATTGATCCGCGGTCAGCGTGAGATTGCCCTCACCGCCCACTCCGGCGATGGCGGCGGTGACGGCAGTTGGATCCTTGGCGATGTTGGCGGTGCCGCTGACGTCGCCAGCCAGGGTATAACCGAGGCCCTTCCAGGTACGCATGAGCGTGCCGCTCAGTGGCTCACCCAATGGTACCGACTGTGGCGTGGTGCTGGGCAAAGCCAAAGTCTGCGACCAGATGCGAGACAGATTGGCATCGCTGTAGGCTTGAGCGGCCTGGGCGGCGAGCGGTGAAGGCGCCGTCGGGTCGAGCAGGTTCGGTGCACGCTTGGCGATGGCTTCGGCGATGCGTTCGCCACCGGACACCTGCGTCTCACCAGTCGTCTGATTGATGCGCAAAGTCAACGTCACGCCATCAAGGGCCTTGAGATGGCCGAGCAATGGATCAGCCACGGACTGATCCGTCGATACGCTCTGTGAACTGTCAAAACGATGATCGGCACCCGGGCCCTGATGCTTGGCGATGACGCGCAAAATGGTCGCTTCAACCGTGGCGATACCGTTATTGGTGGCGATGCATTTCCACGCCTGCAAGGTTGACAACGAGCTCGTGAAAATCAGGTGATCACCAGCCGATTCCCACGCCACATCTTGCCGAGTTTCAGCCAAATAGCGGCGAATCTCGCCAATCTTGAAGTGGTAATCAGCGGCACTCAGGCAGCTGCCCGCCAGCACCGTTAGGAAAATCCAACGCATATCAGTGATTCCGTTCAACAATGAAACGACCCAGGACAGCCAACGGCTCGGCTGCCGCGCCAAACGGCGCCAACGCCGCCAGCGCCGATTGCTCGAGGCGCCGCGCCTCGGCCCGCGCCACCTCCAGGCCATGCACCGCGACGTAGGTCAGCTTGCCTTGCGCCGCATCCTTGCCCGGGGTCTTGCCGAGGGTCTGTGCATCAGCGGTGGTATCGAGGACATCGTCGGCGATCTGAAAGGCGAGGCCGATCTCCTCGCCGAATTGTTCGAGCGCGGCGCGCTGGACGGCGGTGGCCCGGCCAGCGATGGCACCCAGCGCGCAGCTGGCACGGATCAAGGCGGCGGTCTTACCACGATGGATGCGTTCAAGACGCGCCCGGCACGCGGGTGAGGCATCAATCGCCGCGCCCTCGGCGTCGAGGTCGTCTTGCTGGCCACCGACCACTCCGCGCGATCCGGCAGCACGCGCCAAGACCATGACGGCCTCAGCACCGACGGCGGCCGCGCATTCGAAGGCCAACGTCTGCAGGGCGTCGCCGGCAAGGATGGCGGTGGCTTCATCGAAGGCCTTGTGGCAGGTCGGCCGGCCACGCCGCAGGTCATCGTCGTCCATAGCCGGTAGGTCGTCATGCACCAAGGTATAAGTGTGGAGGATCTCCACCGCTGCCAACGCCGGCGCGCAGTCGGCGTCATTGCCGCCCACTGCCCGGCAGGCGCTTAGCACCAGGGCCGGGCGCAGGCGCTTGCCGCCGGCGAACACGCTGTAACGCATTGCCTGATGCAGCCGTTGCGGGGCTTCGCTGGCTGGTGGCAGCCAAATTTCCAAGGCCGCGTCCGCGAGGCGCACCGCCTCGGACAGCAAGAGTTCGGGAGTTGGCTTGTTGGGAGTAGTCTGCACGCTGATCATGAGACTGTGGACCTACCGCCCGGCTGACGCAAGCCAACGAGCCAGCACCGCCATGAATGAATTCCTCCTCGTCCTTATCCTCTTATCCGACCCCAGTGCCCGTCCGGCAGCTGACAGCATTGCTCAGCGCATCGCTGACCAGGCGGGCAGCCAAGTGCACGTGCTGATCGGCACTGAGGCCTTGGCTGAGCTGAAAAAACACGATGTCACTGACGCTGATCTGGCGAATCAGGCCGCCATCGGCGTCGCCTTGACCAGCCATGATCATAAACTTGCTCTAGTTCGACTCGATCGTGATGAACGTGGCGGCAACATCGTCATCCAATCGATTGTGTGGTCGCTTGGCCATCGTGAAACGCACGTCGCAATTTCAGGTGCGCCACGCCGTACCACCTCTGAGACCAAGCCCCACGTCGATGGCAAACCCCTAGTTGAAGGCAAAGCCCCGGTTGATGGCAAAGCCCCAGTTGAAAGCAAGCCCGTCAGCGAGGTCCGTGATCCGCTCGACAGCGTCCAGCGCGGAGTCATGGCGATCTTGAGTCCATGGCTGGGTGCTGCGGGCGGCATGCCCGCCGCTGAGATCGAAAGCCGTTTGGCGGGTCTTGCCGATAGCGGCGAGTGGAAACTGATTCTCAACCTGACAGAAGGTCTGCCCACGCCAACAGCCCGGCAACGTTATTACCGCATCCTCGCCCTGGTGCACAGCGATCGCCAGGCCGATGCCGAAGCCGACTTCCAGCTCTTCCGCCTGACCCAGCCGACCCACGTCCTGCTCACTGCTCTCGATAGCCTGCTGCATCCCCTAGCGAAACCCGCAGGCGGCGCGGGCCCCGACATCAACAACGACGCGGCCACCGACGACGGCGCCAACGTATTGCACTGAGTTTCAACGCACGCGTGGATCCAACCACGCCAGCAATAAGTCCGCGACCAAGTTGAACAGCACCAGCAAAGTGGTGTACAGCAAGGCCGCGCCGCTGACCACGGTCCAATCTTGAGTCAGCGTCCCCTGCACAAAATAGAAGCCCAGGCCGGGAAGAGCGAATAACGCCTCGACCACCAACGATCCCGTCAGCACCGCCGCCGCCGCTTGAGCGAAATAAGCCACCACCGGCCCGGCGGCAGGGCGCAGGGCATGATCGAACAGCACGCGTCCCTCACTGGCGCCTTTGGCGCGGGCGGTGCGCACGAAATCGTGCTGCAGCTCGTCGATGACGCTGGCACGCGTCAAGCGCGCCACCGATGCCGCCAGCGGTAAGCCAAGTGTCAGCACCGGCAGTACCAGGCCCAATGGCGTATCCAGCTCACCGGCCGGCAACCAATGCAGGGTGAGACTGAAAAACAGCAGCAGCACGGTGCCGAAGACAAAATCCGGCGTCGAAATACCCAACGTCGTGACTACCCGCACCCATGTGTCGCATCGACCGCCACCCAGAGCGCGGCTGCGCGCCGCCAGCAAACCCATCCATCCGCCCAACAATAATGCCACCAGCAAGGCCCCGCAGCCCACCGCCAGCGATACTGGCAAGGCCGCCAGCAATAAATCAGCAACCTGTTGACCGCGTGCGAGCTTGAGCGACACGCCAAAATCGCCGCTGCAACGCGCCCACAATTCATGGGCATATTGGCTGAGCACACTGCCGTCATGGCCATAGAGCGCCTGCAGGCGCACCACTGCCGCCGCCGGCAGGGATTTATCGCCGGCAAGATCCGCCCACGGATCTCCTGGCTGCAAACGCAAGGCCACAAACACCGCCAGATGCGTCAGCCACAACACCAATAAGCCGTCCAGCAGACGAAGACGTAGGACAGCCAGCATTGCGTCGCAACGGTATGCGGGCGAACCTCGATTACCACCCATCGCCAGGTGACCAATCCGCTGCCGTACACCATCCAACCACGCTTGCGTACCACCAGCCACCACGACGCAGCGCAAATGATCGTTGGTGGAATCGGGGAGGTGCTGAATGCTGACAGAATATGCTGCCCGCCCCCGTTTGCCCGATAAGTGAAACCGCCCTCATCGACGAGGCCGCTGTCGCCTTGGGTCAGGATCTCGGCGAGCTCATGGAACGCGCCGGTCTGGCGATTGCCCGCGAAGCCCAACGCATGGCCGCCGGCGGCACCATCCTCATCGTCTGCGGGCCCGGCAATAATGGCGGCGATGGCTATGTCGCAGCCCGGCTGCTCGCCGCGGACGGCCATTCGGTGATGGTGTGGGCGGTGCTCAAACCCACCAGTCCGTTATGCGAACGCCACGCCCGCGGGCTGCCTGCCAATGTGCAGAAGGTGACGCAGGCCCCGCTGGAAAAGCCAGGACTCATCATCGATGCGCTGCTGGGGGCCGGCTCCCGCGGCAAACCACGCGAGCCGCTCGCCAGCGCCCTCACCGCCTTACGCTCCCTCGCTGCCCAGGGCGTGCCGGTGTTGGCGGCCGATGTACCCAGCGGCCTCGGTTCGGAATTCGTGCTGCCGGCAACCCGCACCATTTGCCTGCAAGTGGCCAAAGCCGAATTGCTCAAAGCCGCCGGCGTCAGCGAATTCATCACCGTCGACATCGGCGTGCTTGCGGCGGCATACCTCGAAGTACAGCCGTGCTGCCTGCGGCGCTTTCCGTTATTGAAAAAAGACGGCCATAAAGGCACCCACGGCGAACTCTTGGTGATCGGCGGCGGACGCTTCCCCGGGGCCCTCGAATTCGCCTGCCGCGCCGGGATGCTGACCGGGTGCGATCTGGTACGCGCATGGACTGCCGGCAGCGCCGCCCTGCCGGCGACGATCGTGGTCCATCGCCAACCGGGAGACTCGCTGACTCCGGAAGATCCGGAAGACCTCACGCCGCAGCTGGTACGCGCCAGTTGCGTGCTGATCGGTCCGGGTCTGGGCCGCGATCAGCATGCCCACGACGCCGCGCGTCAGGCGTTTAGTCTGGCCAATGAAATGGGTGTACCGGTGGTCTTGGATGCCGACGGTCTCACCGCCTGTGCAGAAATGGTACGCACCCTGCCCGAAGGTGATGGCCGTCTATTGCTGACCCCGCATGCCAGCGAAGCGCGGACGCTCTTCGGTCGGGCACCGTCCGACGAGATAGCCCATGCTTTTGCCCGCCGCGATCGCGTGGTATTGGCCAAAGGCCCAGTTGATTTAATCACTGATGGTTGGCGCTGGCAAAAGAATCCACGCGGCAATCCGCGCATGGCCGTCGGCGGCACGGGCGACATTCTGGCTGGCCTTGCCGCCGGATTAATGGCGCGCGGAGCGCTGCCTTTTGATGCGGCGCGCATGGCAGTGTTGTGGCTCACCACCTGTGCCGATGAGCTATGGTTGGAACAAGGTCCGTGTTACGACGCACTTACAATTCTCGACCGGCTGCCGACCACCCTGCGTACTTACTTGTCGACATTGAAAATGTGGCCACCCCTCTAAGTCCTCAAATACACCTTCACCAGGGCCATAAATCACCATGGCTTGCGCCGACGGTTTATAGGTCATGGTTCCATCGAGAATCGTATGGGTTACGCCGTTATCGCTGCGCTGGTCTTGATAACCTTGGCTCTGTTGAGTCGGTTGGTAAATCGGCGCCGTGAACCTGCATCATTTTCGGCGGCCTCGCTGTTGCACCCTGAGGCTGAGTCAGTGCAGGACACCAATGATGATCTGCCGCATGCAGAGGTGGCAGCCAATGGCAAGTTTGGCATTACGGTGAAATTGCCGCCGATACCGGGGGCACCAAATACCGATGTCTCGACCGAGCAGCAAGTCTCCAAATACGGCACGGCAACCATCACCCGTCGCACCGGTCGCCGGCCAAAAAACGCAACCATAAGCGCCGAGATTAGTGCCGCGACGGCGTTGCCGAAGGCTTAGAAGCTATTCACGGCTCTCGCCATTTTTTTACAATTTGAGCATCCTGCGTTTTCTTTCGACAAACGCCGACTCGCCCGTTTCTTCAGCTGCTGATCAACGACGACCGAGAGTTTTCTCGGCTTTGAGGCGAGCCTGCTCTTCCCGCCAAGCCTTCACTTCCGCGCGTTTGACCGCGTCTTCCTTCGCCGATTGAATTTCGCGGAGGACGATGGCGGTATCGACGATCTGCCGCGCTTGCGTGAATTGGCCGGTGAGCGGTGTGGTCGGCGTCAGCGCTGCGTGCTCTAGCAATAGCCACATTTCCTGGCCGTAATCACTGCGCCGCAGCTCGGGGGCCCAACGCGTGAAAAAACGCGTGATATTACCGACGTCGCGCAACAGGATACGCTTGGCATTGTTGTTCTTGGTGGCGTCGATGGCCTGCGGCAGATCGATGATCACCGGACCGTCAGCAGCCAGCAGCACATTGTATTCCGACAGGTCGCCATGCACCAGACCGGCGCACAGCATGCGCGCGATCTGCTGCATCAGCAGGTGATGACTGCGCAATGCCTGCTCGCGCGTGAAACGACACGCTGCGAGCTGCGGTGCCGGCTCGCCATCGTCGCCCAGCACCAGGTCCATGAGGATCACCCCGTCCAAGTGCTGGTGCACTCGCGGAATGCGCACGCCGGCGGCGAACAGGGTCGACATCGCCGTTGCCTCGGCCCCCTGCCAGGCTTCTTCGCTCTGCTTCTTGCCGAAACGGCTGCCCTTGTCCATCGCCCGCTGTTGCCGTGAATCGCCGCTCTGACGGCCATCCAGGTAGTCATGACGGTTGCGGAAATTTCGTTGGTTGAGGCCCTTGTAGACCTTCGCCGCGCGTTGCTGGCCATCTACCATGACCACAAATACAGCAGCTTCTTTGCCACTTTTGAGCGGCCGGACAACGGACTGAATGAAGCCTTCAGCAACGAGATCGTTGAGCCGGTCGGGAATCAGCATGGCAACGCAGCATATAGCCAATTGGCGTTACGGAAATGCACGACAAAACCACGACGCGGGCCATGGTTTGACTTGAGGTTGGTAAGAAATCTCCAGCATCATTACGTATGAATGACCATGCCGATACGACTGCCGCGATTCTCAACCTGAATCACCCGGAGCGTAGCCAGCGCCTTGCAGCAGCCCGGCGCGTCGGCGCCGCCCTTAAAAGCGGCCTGCTCACTCGCGCCCTCAGCGATGAAGTGAACTGCCACGTCCACACCAAGTATTCCTTTAGCCCGTACTTCCCCGCCATGGCGGCGTGGAAGGCCTTAGAAGCCAAATTGTTGGTGGTCGGCATCATCGACCATGACTCGGTGTCGGGCTGCGACGAAATGCTCGATGCCGGCGCGGCCATGGGCATTGCCGCCACTGCTGGTTGTGAAATCCGCGTGTCCTTTGCCGGCACCAAAGTCGCCGGGCGCAAACTCAATAATCCCGACTCGGTTGAGATCGGCTATATCGCTCTACACGGCCTGCCGCGCCGCGCCTTTGCCGAAACCAAAACTTTTCTTGCGCCGGTGTTCGCTGCCCGCAATCAACGCAACCAGCGCATGCTCGAAGCCCTTAACGGTTTGCTGGCGCCGCTGGGCATCGCCGCCCTCGACTTTGAGCGCGATGTGGTCAGTGGCAGCCAGGCCAGCGAACAGGGCAGCATCACCGAACGCCACCTGCTATTTGCCCTCGCTAAACGTTTGATCGAAGTCGCTGGCGTCGGTCCGGCGCTGCTGACATTGTTAAGCGACAAACTCGGCGTAGCGCTGTCGCCAAAATTCGCACCGCTGTTGGCCGATCCAACCAACCCGCACCACATCTATGACCTGATCGGAGTGCTAAAGAGCGCCTTTCTGGAACGCATCTTCATCCAGCCCGGCAGTGACGAATGCATGCCGGTGGCACAGGCGGTGGCTTTTGGCAATCGCGTCGGCGCCATTCCCGTTTATGCCTATCTGGGCGATGTCGGTGAGTCGCCAACCGGCGACAAGAAGGCAGAGAAGTTCGAAGATGATTTCCTCGAACTGTTGGTAGCGGAAGTGAAGGCCTTGAACTTCAAAGGCATTACCTACATGCCGCCACGCAACACCAGCGCCCAGCTCAAACGCCTGCAGGATCTCTGCCGCCAATACGACCTGTTCGAGATCAGCGGCGTCGACATCAACAGCTCGCGCCAATCGTTTACCTGCCCGATCATCCTTGAGCCGCAATTCCGCCACCTGGTGGATGCCACCTGGGCACTGTTCGCGCATGAGCGTCTCGGCAACTTCGACCCGCGTCTAGGCTTGTTTTCGCCAAGCAATCCGCTCGCCGCACGCAGCCTGACAGAGCGCGTCGCAGCCTATGCGGTGATCGGTCGCCACATCAATCCGTGGCAGCCAGATCAGGTGGCGGATCTGGTGCCGCAAGC
>JAYVTR010000299.1:0-3337 GCA_043788625.1 Planctomycetota bacterium | reverse complement strand
CGCTGCAGCGGTGAGGTCGTCGCCAGGCGTCCCTGCAAAAGAATATCGGTCGCCTGATCACGGAAATCCACCAGCGAAAACAATCGCGCCGCGGGTACCAGACGAAGGATTTCAGCCACCACCTGCTCGCTACCGCCACACGTTTCGAGCCAATCATGGACCACCGCTACTCGCGGATGGCCAAGGAGTGAACGGCTACGCGGCACCAAGACTGAGGAAATGGGATCCGGTTTGGCGCCACGATACCGATTGCGCACCAGGCCGCACACCAGTCCCGCAGCCCAACCCGCATGGATCACACCGTAGATCACCGGCGCGAGCACGAGCGCCACGGCACGGCCACCGCTACCGATATCCCGGCGTTGCCGCACCGCCGACATCGCCCCGCACCAACCGGCGAGGGCATACCCGGCTAACATCGCTGCCGCCACCAGGCCCACGCGCGGGAACACCAAGCCGATAACAGTTAGAGCGAGCAAGGAGGTGAAGAATAAGAACGGCAGCAGCTGGCGGAGGTGCAACGAATGTGGAAATTTGCTGATAACAGCCGCTTTCCACCAGCCATAGCGCCAGCGTTGATGAAATAGATCGGTCAGATTTGCCCGCGAGAGCAAGGCAAAGGTCGGCCCCGGCAGCGAGGCCACCACGGCCCCGGCACGGGTGGCGCGGTAATCAAAGTCGAAGTCTTCGTTGCTCGCCAGCAGCTCATCATAACCGCCAAGCTGGTCCCACACGTCGCGCCGATAACACGACATGACGGTATGCACCACTCGCACCGTACGCGGCAAGGCACCACGCGACGGCGTCCCACCCGATCCCAACCACGAACCCAACAAAACGGCAATCGCCCCGGCCATCCAACTCGTGCCATTGGCTGCTTGCAGCACGCGTGGCCCGACCACGTCATGACCGCAGTTCGTCAAGGCATGAACCATGCGTTCGACATAATCCGGCGCCACACGACCGTGGCCGTCGACACGCACGATAAAGCGCCCGTGGCTGGCTCGCACAGCTGTATTCAAGCCGCTGGGAATGCTGCCGGCAGGGTTGTCGAGCACCAGCAAACGAAAACGAAACCGCTGCCCGATGGCCATTTGATCGAGCAGCGCACGCGTCCCGTCATGTGAACCACCGTCGGCGATGACCACTTCATAGTCGCCCTGCCAGGTCTGCGCCTCGAGATCCTCAAGCACCTGACCGATGGTACCGACTTCATTACGGCACGGAATTATGACGGAAACCGAGGTTTCCGCAGCGCTGATTCCTGGCTCTCCCATCACGACACTCCTTACGAACAAAAGCCCAAGCCACCGTGCTTGAGATAAAAAATGCAACCACATCCACCCGCGATACGAAGATCAGGGGCTTTGCGCCACGATCCCACCCGCCGGGGTCACCATGGCACGCGTAAAGCGTTCACTTGGCGTCCATTCGGGCACCAGCGTCTTCAATACCAGCGCAACTTGGTGGCGATCGCCGTCGTGGCAGGCCACAATCAGCTGATCGACACGGCTCTTGAGCTGCGGGTAAGGAATCGCTGTCGGCTTGGCGATGAGGATGCCGTCAACGTTGGTGCCGCCCTCTTTGTCATCAATGATCAGCTCCTCGTAGAGCTTTTCGCCAGGACGTAGGCCAGTGAAGCTGACCTTGATGTCTTCATCGGGGCGGTGCCCGGTCATGAAGATGAGCTGGCGCGCCATGTCGGCGATCTTCACCGGCTCGCCCATATCGAGGATGAAGATCTCGCCGTGGTCTGCCATTGAGCCGGCTTGCAGCACCAGCGACACGGCCTCGGGAATGAGCATGAAAAAACGTGTGATATCGGGGTGGGTGACGGTGACCGGGCCGCCATGCGCGATCTGATCGAGGAAGCGCGGCATGACGCTGCCGCTTGAGCCGAGCACGTTGCCAAAGCGCACCGCGCACAGTTTGGTGGTGCGGGTGGGGAAATTCTGCAGCAGCAGCTCGCACACGCGTTTGGTAGCCCCCATGACATTGGTCGGTCGCACCGCTTTGTCGGTGCTGATCAGCAGCAGGCGCTCAACACTCGCGGCTTCGGCAGCCGTCAGCAGATTGCGGAAGCCATTGATGTTATTCAGCACACCACGCGCCGGATTGTCTTCGACCAGGGGCACGTGTTTATACGCTGCAGCGTGGAACACCACCTGTGGCGTATGGCGGGTAAAGATGCGCTGCAGATCGGTCGGCGATTGCAGATTGTCGAGTACCGCCTCGACCTTGAGATAGGGAAACTTTTCGCGGATGGCGAGGTCGATGGCGTACAGGTTGAATTCCGAATGATCGAGCAGCACCAGGGTTGCCGGATGCATGGCCGCGATCTGATGACACAGCTCGCTGCCGATCGATCCGCCGGCACCGGTGATCAGTACGCGTTTGCCATGCAGGGCGCGACGCACTGGCTCTGGGTCGAGATTCCGCGACGGCCGCGACAGCAAATCTTCCAGCGCCAGATTGCGCAACTCAGGATGGAAATCTTGGCTGAAAGCCGAGGTGAAACCTTTGGCGATCATCACCCGCAACTTGAGATCCATGCACGTCGAGAACAGATCGCGTACCGACGCTGGCGGCAAGTGGAGGATGCCCACTACCAGCAAGTCGGGCTTGGTGCGGGCCACCACTTCGGCCAGGCTGGTACGCCCGCCGAACACTGACACGCCATGGATCGCCGCTCCCAGCAGGCCAGGGTCGTCATCAAGGAAGCCGACCACGCGAAACGTACCTAGACGGGTGACTTCGCGATGCACCAGCTCGCCCAACGACCCGGCGCCGAAGATCAACACGCGCTGCTTGGCGCGGTTGGGGCTCCATTCGATGGCTAGGCGCGTGCCAAGGCGGATACCGCCACACAAGAACAGTGCGAGAATAGCTTCCAGGCTTAAAAAAGCCGGTCCGTACTGGTGATTGCCGATCAGCGAATCAAAGCCCATCGCCGCACCGGTGCCCAAAACGATGCCGAGGGCCAACACCACCAGCGCGTGCGTACCGGTAAAACGCACCATGGCCCGGTACAGTCCATACGACCAGAACACCGCCATGCGTGCGGCAAGCATCACCACCAAGGTGATCCATGATGACCACATGGGTGGCACCTGCAAAATAGCCGCGGTCAAGCCATTGGCGACCAGCAGGGCGCCCAAATCGATCAACGTCCAGATCAGATAATTCAAGACCCGGCCGCTGGCTGCCGTTCGCGCGCTGGCGGCGATCTCGGGCTCTATTGGCAAGGGAGGCAAAGGTGCGCGAGGCGAAGGAATCACCGGCAGGCGTTTACTGGTATGCGGCGTGGTCATGCAGGAAATACCAATGGCCCAGCGGG
>JAYVTR010000298.1:0-7936 GCA_043788625.1 Planctomycetota bacterium | reverse complement strand
ACCAATCTCCTGATCGCAGTATATGCCCCAGCGCCCGCAAGTGAATGGCGCGCTGCCTAAACGTTTGCGACCTTCACGATTGAGTCAGGCGTGAAGCGGCCACCGTTGGATGCCATGCGCGCCGTCCTCATGTTGTTGGTCAGTTGTCTGGCCGTGAACGCTTGGTCCGCTGAATCTTATACCGTCATCGGCACTCCTAGCGGCGACCACGTGCTGTTGCAGTTCGGCAGCTTGCCGGTGGCGTTCGGCTTGGCGCATATAACCGTGCCGGCCAACCAGCAGGCGGCCGCCCGCGATGCCCTCACCACCCTGCTGACCGGCAAGCGGGTAGAGGTGTTGTACGTCACCGACTTCGGTACCGATCTCAACGGCGCTGCGCGGGTGCAGGTCATAGCCGGCAAGCTCAACATCAACGAAGAGCTGGTCACGCGTGGTCTGGCCAGCTATCAAGCGTTGAAAGAAGGCTCGGCAAATGAAGGCGTCATTAAACGCGCTCAGGATAAGGCCAAGAAAGCCGGGGTCGGCATGTGGCAAGCCGGTAGCGAGGCAATGGTTCCTGGAATCATTTCAACGGCCATTCCCGCCTCAGCTGCGCCCGTATCTGTAGCGGCTAAAGGCCCGTTCTGCTCAGAAATCGACAATACTTTTTATTATGCCAGCGGCGCCCGTGAGGTGGCCAATGTCAGTCAGCAGCGGTTAATTTTTTATGCCGATGAAGGCACTGCCGTCAAAGCCGGAAAAAAGAAGGCGATCAAGGTCGAGGCGGTCAAGCGTGGTCGTACGGTGACCGACGCCGACGCCGCCTACCAGCTGGGTAAAGACATCACCTCGCAGGCGGTGGATGCCGGCAATAGCTCGGCTCGTGATGAGCTCTATGAAAAAGCCTATGTGAATTTGACCCTGGCGATGCAGATCTATGCCGATCTGGTTGATCTGCATCCGCATGACGAGGCCTTGGGCAGCAAGTTGCAGCAATGCATGCAACTACGCTACGGCACTGTTAAAATGCGTCGTTTCACGCACTAATGTACTGAGATACCGTTCATGTTCCGATCTGCTTGTCTGCTTACGGCCATGGTTGTTTGCGCGTTGCTGTCTGCCTGTGGCAGCCAGCGGGCCACCGACGCAACCCCGGGCACGCTCTATGCGCGTATCCTCGCCAGCAAGACCGTGCGCGTCGGGGTCAGCGCCGATTCCCCGCCTTTCGGCGTGCGGCGCGGCAAGAGTTTCCAGGGCTTCGATATCGATATCGCCCAATCGTTGCTACGTGAACTGGGCATCGACAACATCATCTATGTGCCGGTCACGTCGGCTCAGCGCTTTCCTTTCTTGCGCAGCGGCCAAGTCGATCTGGTGATCGCCAGCACCACGCAAACCCGTGGCCGTGAAGCCGAGGTCGATTTCACCATCCCTTATTTCCAGGATGGCGAAAGCCTGCTGGTGCGTGCGGATTCGCCGGTGAAGACCTATCAGGATCTGCAGGGCGTGCGCGTCGGCGTCGAAGCCGGTACGACGGCCGAGCTGTACCTGAAACAGGTCGCCCCCGAAGCCATCGTCGTGCCTTACGCTGATGTCGAGGCCCTGCGCAAGGCCCTCGAATCCGGCACGGAAAGCGTCATCTCCGATGACCTGCTGTTGCTCATCGGCATCCGCAAGCAATGCCAGGATCCGGCGAAATATCGCATTGCCGGCCAGCGCTTCACCACCGAGCCTTATGCCATCGCCGTACCGCAGAATGAGTCTGCCTGGCGTAATGTTCTGAACCATCAATTGCTGGCGATTTGGGAAGATGGCACCTGGCAGAAATGCGCCGAGACGTGGTTTGGCCCGGGCGCCCCATATGAGCATCGGGTGACCTTCGGTATGGTGCCCTATCCCAAGTAATCACGGTCGTTGACGACTATTGATAGTTGGTTATCAATAGTCGTATATGCGCCTTTCGATTTTTGTCGGTTGGTTGCTCATGCTGGCGACTCTCGCCTGCACGGCCGAAGCACCGTTATCGGTCGTCACCGGCAACACCATTGTGCAGGACATCGCCATCGCCATTGGCGGCGCGCGCATCAAGGCGACTTGCTTATTACAGCCCGGCATCGACCCACACACCTATCAGCCGGTGCCTGAAGACGTGAAACGTCTGGCGGCGGCGCGCCTGGTGATCATCAACGGCCTCGGCTTCGAAGGCTGGTTCGAGGGCTTGGCCAAAGAAGCCGGTTTCCAAGGGATGGTCGTCGTCGCCAGCAAGGGCATCACGCCGCTGACCATGGAAGACGAATCTGGACATCGGACCATGGTCGATGATCCGCACGCCTTTCATTCGTTGCTCAACGGGGTGCGCTATGCCGAAAACATCCGTGACGCGCTGCTGGCAGCGGATGCCGCCGGAGCCGACGCTTATCGTACCGCTGCAACGGCCTATATCACGCAGTTGCGGCAAGCGGATGCGGCGGCAAAAAAACAATTTGCTCACCTGCGCAAAGCGCAACGCAAGCTGGTTACCAACCATGACGCGCTGCAGTATTTCGCCAAAGAGTACGGTTTTGAAATCCTCGCTCCCAACACCGCTCTGGAAGACAGCCAGCCGAGTGCCAAAGAGCTCGCGCAGCTGATCGATTTCATCAAGCGCCAAGGAGTCAAAGGCGTCTTCCTCGAATTCGGCAAGAACGAAAAGATCATCGAGCAGATCGGCAAGGAAGCCGGCGTGGCCATCGGCGCCAAGCTGTACCTGGATGGCGTCGGCCCGGCCGATTCGCCGGCACAAACCTATCTCGGCATGTTCCAGTCGAATGTCGCCAGCATATGCACATGCCTGCAATAATGGTGAAACTGTGAAAAGCTTCGGTTTCGAGGCCTCCGCCCTGCACCGTACCGCCCTTGGGGTTGGTTTCGTGGCGGCGGCGGCATTGCTGGTGTGGCTGATTGAGCGTCCGTGGACGGCAACGCTGCCAGACTCCGCCCAGGCCGAGGTGCCGATGATGGTGCAGGTGCCGGTGACCATCGAAAGCACCTTTCCAGTCGCGTCGTGGTCGGTGAGCCTGCTTGGAGTTGAGCAAGCCGCGACGCATCACGATGCATTTTCATGGTCAGGGAGGATTGCGTCGGGTGTGGGCGAAAGCCTGCTGGTGCAGGCGCAGGCGGTGGCCGCAGATCAGGCGCCGCATCACGGTCTGCGCCTGCTGGTCGGTTCAGCGCCAGAGCGCCTGGTGTGGGGTGATGGCGAGGTCACGGCCACCGTGGAGTTGAGCAAATGAGCCATTTCCACCTGCGTTGCGACAACCTCACGGTGTGCTATCAGAACCGCCCGGCCGTGCATCATATCACCACCGATCTGCCGTGCGGCGCCTTCGTCGGCGTGGTCGGTCCCAATGGCGCCGGCAAAAGCACCTTGCTGCATGGCATCCTCGGCTGGCTGCCGTGGACCAGCGGCAGCGTGGCGATCAATGGCGAGCCGGTGACGCGCTGCCTGCGCCGCCTGACTTTCCTGCCGCAACGCAAGATGCAGGATGTCGATTTCCCGGTGACGGTCGAGATGGTGGTCGAGCAGGGCCGTTATCAGCACCGTGGCCTGCTCGGGGGTTTCACCGCCGAAGACCGCGCTGCCATCGATGTGGCGATCGGCGAAATGGGTTTGCAGAATCTGCGCCAGCGGCCGTTGTCGCAGTTGTCGGGCGGTCAGCAGCAACGTGCTTTCCTGGCCCGGGCGTTGGCCACCGGTGCCGATATCCTGCTGTTGGACGAGCCGTTGACCGGCCTGGACGAGCCGACCAGCCGCGACCTGCTACGCCGCCTGGCCGCCTGGGCCAAACATGACCGCTTGGTGATCGCCGTCATCCACGATCTGGCGGCGGTCAATGCCTGGTGCAGCCATGCGCTGCTGATGAACCGCGATCTGATCGCCTGCGGACCCGTTGCCCAGGTCATGACCGATGCGTTGTTGGCGCAGACCTATGGCCGGATGCCGAAACCGTCAGGGCCTTCAGCGCGGCTGTCAGCGCAAGGTGCGCAGACGGCACAAGTGACGGTACAGGCCGAAGGGGGCCGCTCATGAGTGATCTATGGGCCGGGGTATGCGGGATTTTTGTCGATCCGCTGCACTATCGTTTCGTCGCCCGCGGTATGGGCATGGCCTTGCTGCTGGGTGTCTCAGGCGGCATCGTCGGCTGCATCCTGCTGCTACGCCGCATTGTGCTGATGGCGGATTCATTCGGTCATTCCCTACTGCCGGGTATCGGCTTGGCGTACCTGTGGATGGGCCCGGGCATCGTTTCGCTGTTTACCGGTGCGGTGATTGCCGGGTTGTTCACCAGCCTGATGAGCGGCATCGTCAATCGCCTCACCCGCTTGAAGGAAGACGCTGCCTTTGGCAGCCTGTTCGTTTTATGTTTTGCCCTGGGTGTGGCGCTCATGTCGAAAATCGCTGCACCGGTGGATCTGCTGCACTACCTGTTCGGCAATATTCTCGGCGTCACCGCCAATGACCTGTACCTGGTATTGGCGACCACTTCGGCGACGGTCTTGGCCACCTGCGTGTGTTATCGCGCCCTGTTGCTGGAAACCTTCGACCCGACTTTCCATCGCGCCTCGGGAGGCAAAAGCTGGCTGACCCATCTCGGGGTCCTGGCGGCAGTGGTGATCAACCTGGTCGCCGCCCTGCAAGCGGTGGGCATGGTCCTGGCCCTGGGCCTGTTCATCCTCCCAGCCGTCACCGCCTATCTGTGGTGTGAACGCTTTGGCGCCATGCTGGTGTTTTCCGCGATCTATGGCGGGCTCCTCGCCTGTGCCGGTCTGTTCGTCAGCTATCACCTCAATCTGCCCAGCGGGGCGTGTATGGTGGGTTGTTTAGGACTCGGCTTCATCCTCTCGCTGATCATCAGTCCTCGCCATGGCGTGGTTGGGCGCATGTTCAGCCGGCATCGCCACCATGCAGCCCCCGAGGGCGACGAGCTGTGCGAGGTGATGGATGTCGCCGCACCCTTGCCTCATCCGCATCAGCATTAGCGTCTCATCATGCGTCTGCCTCGCATCGTCGCACTGTGCCTGGTGATCCTGCTCGTCAGCGGTCATACGGCGGCACTGCAAGTATGCGCCTGGGCGAGCATGTTTGCCGAGCGTGCGCCGATGATGTCGCTGACCACCGCCCTGTGTTCGACCTTTGACGGCTCAAAGCCGTGCCAGGTGTGCTATGCGGTGCGTGATCTGCGGCAGGTCGATGCCGAACATGGTGATCGCACGCTGCGGCACACCCCGGCCGCGCATGCACCGCTGCCGGCGCCGGACTTGCTGCCGGCAACCCAGCTGCAGCTTCCCGAGCCGCAGCTGCTGGGGGTGGCGTGCTGGTGTGTTGGCGGTGCCATCGGCGCGTCGTCGTGGGCGGCTGAGGTGCCAACCCCGCCGCCTTGTCGTTCCTGAATGCGGTCGGGTGCGGCATGTCGCTGCACCGTCTTCATGTCAGGACAACCTGTGTTGAAAAAAAAACTGTTTGTGGCGGCGATCATCATCGCCGCCTGCGTCCTCGGTGTGCTGGCGAGCTTGGCTCGTCGACCGGATCGTCGCATAACGACGGCGACAGACGATTATTCCCTGCCCAGCGATGATCCGCAATTGGGTCGGCGGGTGTATGCGCGCTGTCAGGCCTGCCATGGCCTGCAGGGTGAAGGGGTGCCCGGCAATTACCCGCCGTTGGCCGGCAGTCCGCTGCTGGCCATCGATCAGGCGATCACCCTGGTGTTGCGCGGTGCGCAGCGCGGCCAGCAATGGAATGGCCAGATGCCGGCCTTCGCCGAGCAGCTGGCTGACCACGAAATCGCCGCCGTGCTGACCTGGGCCCGCCAACAGTGGAGCAGCCAGGCACCAGCGGTGACGGCGGCCGACGTGGCTGCGCATCGAAATTGATCCATCCCTTCGAAAGCTCCCGGTTATGTCAAAAATTCCTTTGATCGCGGTGGCGGTGGTGGTGCTCGTGGCGGGTGCTGGGCTTATGGCCTTGGCCTGGCGCCCGGCGCCCGCGCCGCAAGTCGCGCCACAGCTGCCGGTGGCCGCGCCGGATACCACCACCCGCCCATTCCACCTGCTGGCGCATACCGGCAAGCCATTCAACGACCAGGACCTGCGTGGCAAAGTCGGGCTGTTGTATTTCGGCTACACCTTTTGCCCGGATGTCTGTCCGACTGAACTGGGCTATCTGGCCAAGGTGCTGCGCGCCCTCGGCCCTGATGCGAGCGGTGTCATCCCACTGTTCATCACCATCGATCCAGGTCGTGATTCGCAGCAGAAGCTGGCTGAATATGTGCCGTTGTTCGATAAACGCATCATCGGTCTGACCGGTACGCAAAATGAGATCGATGCCCTGGCCAAGGTCTATGGCGTGTTCCATCAACGCGCCAATGTGGTTTCGAAACTGCCCGGGTATTACCTCATCGATCATTCGTCATCGATCTTCATTCTCGATCCGGCCGGTCATTTCGTCGATACGCTCGACTCCGATGCCGCCATTCCCACTGCCGTCGGGCGCATCAAGCGCCTGCTGCCTGCCAAGGATTAATCCCCATGCGCTTCTTTATTGTGCTTTGTGGTGCTGCACTCCTATCAACGCAGCTGGCGGCTGCCGACATCACCATCACCGAACCCTGGGCCCGGGCCACAGCGCCCTCGGCCGCGACCGGCGCCATCTTTGCCGTCATCAGCAACAGCGGCACCACTGCCGATGAACTCACCGCCGCCAGTGTCGCGCCGAGCATTGCCGCGCACGTCGAGGTGCACGCGCACAGCAAAGATGCCAATGGCGTCATGCATATGGCGCCGGTGGCCGCAGTAAGCATTCCCGCTGCCGGCAAGATCGAGCTGAAGCCGGGCAGCTTCCACATCATGCTGTTCGGCCTGGCGCAACCGCTGGTCGAGGGCCAGCAGATCCCGGTCACCTTCACTTTCGCCCGCGCCGGTCGCATCGAGGCCCACGCGGTCATCGGCGGTATCGCCGCCAGCGAAGCGCCCGCTTGCGCCGAAGATTGCTGCGCTCCGAAAAAATAGACGGACATGCGTTTTGCCACGTTCATCCTCGCCCTGCTGCTGGTCAGCGGCCACACCGCCGGTTTGCAACTGGTGGCGTGGTCGGGGATGTTCATCGAGCGTGTGAGCACCGCGCCGACGTTGATGGAAGCGGTGGCCAGTGCTGTCGATGGTACGCGGCCGTGCGCCTTGTGCCGGGCGGTGGCGGCCCTGCAACATGACCGGCAGGATGACAGCCAACATCCGGCAGCGTTGAAGGTGACGAAGAAGCCGGAGATCGCCACGGTGTACGGGCGGTTGTTGCCGGTGCCGGCGTTGTGTGTTGTGAGTAGACTCGGCGCTGAGCAGCGGCGATTTGCTGATGATGAGGTCCTGGACGTCGAGCTGCCGCCGCCGCAGCGGGTGTGACCCCATCGCCCCTGGCAATCCGTAACGGGTCCCAGGGGCGGTGTCTTCACTCCCACCTCGCTCATGGAGCGTATCATGTTTTTACCTACCTGCGGCCATCTGGCCGTGGTTCCTTCGCTCTTTTTCCTAACGTACAGCTTGTCGGCGGCTGAAAATCTGGTCATCGAAGCGCCGCGCGTCGCCTTGACCGCACCGGGCAGCGAGGCCGCCAAGGCCGATGCCGATCTGCAACCGGGCGGAGCCGCCGTTGTCGAGGCCGGTACCTGGCTTACCGGGCGCTCGACGAACTGGCACGACATGCTCGGGCTGGCCACCGGCGTGTTTGTCCAGCCGCGTTTCGGTGCGTCCGAATCACGGCTGTCACTTCGCGGTTCTGGTTTGCAGCGCACTTTCCACCAACGCGGTTTGCTGCTGTTGGCAGATGGCATGCCCATCAACCTCGCCGATGGCAGTGGCGATTTCCAATCGATCGATCCGACCTTGGCCGACCATGTGGTGGTCTATCGCGGCGCCAACGGCCATG
>JAYVTR010000297.1:0-10018 GCA_043788625.1 Planctomycetota bacterium | reverse complement strand
GGTGATGGAATGGGGCATGATGATGGGCTCCGTGGGGGAAGCCGGGCATCATAAGGCGGAGATGGAGGACTGGGGTGGACGTTGGTAAACCGGTTACCTCTATGCTCCTCCCACATTGATCCAAAAAAATGACCGTCGAATTTACATGAACCCGTAGTCATGTAAGATAATTTGAATGGTTGTAACGTCATCCAAAAGCCTACGGAGTATTTTTACATGAAGTTAATTGCAAATAGCTATAGGTAGATGCCGCGATGATTAATATCTACATATAGACAAAACCCGTAACTGACATGGAGTGTAGCTGTGCTGATTCACACAAGGACAACGCAATCACGTGACCAGATCACCACGAAAAAAAACCCCGTAGCCTTTTACAGCTACAGGGTTTATGGCGCGGCGGAGTGGACTTGAACCACTAACCCTCAGATCCGTAGTCTGATCAATTTCCACCAACCCGCCTACTGCTGAGCATACCTTAGCCAGATATAGCATTGATTTATGATGGCTTATGTCAGTATCCATCCTACCGGAGCCTGCCCAGATAGACCCCATCCTACCGCTGCCGGTAGGATATGGGTAGGATGGATAGAGGCCCGGTAGGATAGCCAAATGCCTGCCGCCGACCCTTTGACCAAGTTCCCTTTCACCGAGGCCCGCATTCGGAAGTGGGACACCCCCACCAAGGGGCGAGTACGGTTGAAAGACTCAGAGTGCCCGGGGCTGGCTCTCTATGTGACCCCAAAGGCGAGAACGTTCTATTTCTACGGCAAGGATGCAGGCAGGCCGGTCGAGATTCGTTTAGGTGCTTGGCCAACTCTCACGGTGGAGGAAGCCCGAAAAAAGGCCAAGGTGAATGTCGCGCCCGACCCCGCCAAAGCGGCAGCCAGCCGGAAGGCCATCCGCGAGGAGTCCACCTTGGCTGAGCTGTGGGCGTGGTTTCAACTGCACCATGTTGCCCATCTACGACCATCAACCGCACGGCGCTATGAGGACTCGTGGCGCCTGCACCTTATGCCAGCCTTAGGCGCTAAAAGGTTGTCGGTGATCCGTCGGGGTGATGTCCAGGCGATGGCCGACTTGATCGTCGAAGCTGGCAAACCTCAAAAAGACAAGAGCGGCAAAGCCATTCGCAAGGCTGGCGGTGTCGCTGCAGGTCGTCATGCGTGCGCAGTCTTATCAGCAATGTTTCACGCTGCCGCCAAAGATCACGCACTGGCTTATAAGGGCGATATTCCCACCGCCGGCATACGCCGCCCAAAGGTCGCCAGCCGCGCTCGATTCTTGCAGCCAGGCGAGCTTCCCGCCTTTATTCGCGCCCTGTCAGAGGAGCCCGAACCATGGCGTTTGTTCTGGACTTGCTGCCTATTCGTTGGCCTGCGCCGGGGCAATGTCGCCTCTGCCCGCTGGTCAGACATGGCCTTGGATATTGGCCAATGGCTGGTGCCCGAGGAACGCAGCAAAACACGGTCGATGCTCGCCGTACCGATCCCAGAACCTGTCCTTGTGCGCTTGAAAGAGTGGAAGGCCGAATTGCCCGCACGGCTTCAAGAAGCAAATGCCGCCCGCAGCCGATTGCTTGAACGTGGAGGCTTGGCGACTCGCGACCGGCTCCCCTTGCTGACCGAGGCACAGCTATCTGATGCCGGATTGTACGTATTCCCCTCGGCTTTGACGCCCGGAAAACCCTCTGCATCGCCGCATATTATTGATCCTAAGGCAAGCTGGCGGCGCGTGCTGCAGCGTGCTGAATTAGCGAATCTTCGTCCGCATGACCTGCGCCGCTCGATTGGCAGCTGGATGGCGCTTGGCGGAGTGGGCTTGCCAATCATCGGCGCCGCACTTGGGCATAAAGATCAACGTTCGACTGCCGTCTACGCGCGACTCAACGATGGGGCGGTTCGTGCGGCAATGAATCGGGCAACAGAGGCGATGCTCGCCACCATGGACACCACAGCGCCCAGTCCCCTCATCGAAAATTCTCCGATATCACGCCTGAAAATTCCTAAGGTAAATCCATGAATGCACAGGATGTGGCTGAGCTCCCCGTTGAAGTGACTGATGAAGTAATTCATGTAACGACTGGACGCACTGCGATAGCCAGCAACCTGCGCAGCATTCTGGCGCGTGAGCCCAGGGTAATGGCTGCCATTGCGAGGTTTCAATACGCGAGTGACCAAAGAAAAAATCTTCCTCTCGTTAAGGCATATGAGAACTTAGCGACTCAATCGCAGGCGACTCATGCCACGCTTCAAATTGTAGTGAACGAACTCGCAGCAATGCATCGAATCCTTGAAGCATCACCGCTTCCCATGACTGCCCATTGGTGGTACTCGGCAGTGCTCCGTCAATTCGCAGATGCGAATGATGACATATCATGGACTGCGGCGTGGGCAGCAGCTGTGCCTCAAATAAAAGGGCTTATTTATGTAATGGAAAGCACACCCCCTAAAATTAATAATGCCAGAACCGCTGCGAATAATTTGATTAAATGCGCCGAGGAATGGCGAAAAAATGACCCTAATACCGTTCAAATATGTATTGACCCGATACGTGGTGGCATCAACCCAGGACCAGCCTTTGATTCTGATGACCTGCTGGCGATTGGCGCGCTTGGTCCGACTGCAGCAGCCATGTCTGAGAAACTGCGCGCTTGGTCTTTTACACGAGGACAGGATGGTGAATCACGAACGTTTGAGCCATTGGATGCGGTGGGATTCTTAACTTCAATCACTTTAGTTGGACCCGAAGAAACATTGAAAAAATGGTCTATATCAAACCATTCCACTACGCCTGACATAAATGAAGCGGGCCTATCCCCTGTCATTAATTGTAAAAAATCGCCCTTGATGACTCAACTGGCGAGCAAACGAACTGGGAAACAACGCCGGCCAGGCGAGGCATTATTAAAAATTCTCGCCTTTCTCTTCTCTGCAGACAAGGCCTGGCCGGATGCCGGAATTGCCGCGAAGGCTGGTATAGGCCTTCCTACAGCCCGCCGTCCGCTTCAAGAAATCCGAGAGTATTTAAATGAAGAGGAAGCAGGTTGGAGATTAAACGCAAAGGGAATAGTGTACGCAAGAAAAACACTGAAAAAATGGAACTTTTCTTCGCCAAAGTAAGCAACTTGCACACCCCTGCTCATAGCAGCATATCGAAATAGAAAAGTTCTCACCCAGGCTTTCCGGCGGTTGCAGCAATCACGCTGCCCCACTTGGAGCCTACCATGGGCACTCTTTCCAAACCCGAGCAAATCCTCCCGGTCTTGCTCACTACCGAGGGCGCCGCTGCCCTTCTAACCTGCTCTCCGAAAACATTAGAGGTGGACAGGGTCCGCCGTCGTTGGCGCGTGCCGTTTCTTCGCGTTGGCAGATCGATTCGCTATGATCAAGCCGCTGTGCTCCGCTGGCTAGCCAGCCGTAACCCCTCCGAAATGGTGGAGGGCTGATCATGCGCTGGACAGACTACCTCGCCGAAGTCCAAGCCGCGTTCCTAGCGAGCCTGCGCAAAGGGCCCTCGACCGTATCCGCAGCCGTACGCGAACATGGCCTGATTGCGCCCGAAGGATTCGAAAAGCGGCGACATGCAGGCGTAACACAAGCGCTTCGCGCTGCGGGGATCATCGAGGCTGTGCGAGTCGATCGCAGCGCATCGCCGGCAGGGCATGAAACGTTCGTTGTGCTCTGGCGATTGGTGCGCAATGGTTGATTTCGCCAGGGCCAACGCTCCTCGCACTTTTATTCATGCTCGCTGCGTCGTCACCGGTGAGCTGGTTAATCTGGGGCCTGGATCTCTGGTTTTTCTTGATCATGGCCCAGGTGAGCTGGCACGAGCGGCAAGTCTTTTGCCTGGCGAAATTGTTTGGACTGCCCAGGGGCGGTGCGTGCGAGCCATTGGAGCCAAGCGCACGCCTACCCAGCACGAAGCTCAACATGGACTTGCCGACATCGAATGCGGGTTGGCCTCGTGAGCCCTATCGACCGCTTAGAATGGCTCCGTGCTGTCGTCTCGTCTGGCGCCCCTGGCCATGCTTTGAGGGTTGCCGTCATCTTGGCCGTCCATGCAAACTCCGGTAGCGGCGAGGCCCGACCAGGACTTCGTAACGCAGTCGGCGTTGATGTCGCCAAGCGTGGAGCCGCGTGGCTTCGTCTGTATGGATGGTCAGCGATTGCTGATGAGCGTCCGGGCAAGGCAACAATCTACACCCTGACCCGGGGCACCAGTGCACCCGGTGCGCCCATGCACCCGGTGCAAGGAAGCACCCATACCCGGGGCGCCTATGCCCCCACACCCGGGGCGCCCGTGCCCCCCGAACCAGGGATACCAGGGAATGAACCAGGGAATGAGTGCAGCGAGCACAGTTTCAAAATGAGAAATGGGACAAGTTGGAAGCCATCGCTGGATCTCATCGCCAAGCTGACGAAGGCCAACCCGGACAAGGATGTTACCACCGAGATGGAACGCGCATCGCTCTGGCTCGACACCAACCCGGCCAAGCGAAAGACCGCTAGCGGCATGCCTCGCTTTCTCGCTGGATGGCTGGCACGGGCTGACCGAGTAACGGTCGCATCAGATGTTGACCGTTCCGCGCGCGAACTTCCTCCTGAGATGCCGGACTATATCGGATGACTACCATCAAGACCGACACCGCCCGCGAACGTGCGATTGAGCGCCACGTCATGGGGAGGATTTTGTCAGCAACGGGGGCCGATGCCTGCGGCCGAGACTTAGTGATCCTGGCAGGCTCATGCCCGCCGCCGCTACATCGTTGGTTCACCGACCCGATATGCCGGGCGCTGGCTGTTGCGGCTGATGACGCCCTGGCAGGCAAGATTCCAGCCACCGCAGATGCCATTACCGAGAAGGTTAGCTCTTTCTCGCACTCGGATTGTCTTGATTCATTCAAGGACCGCCAAATCGACAGCAAACCGTGTTCCTACGAAGACAGTGCCTTGGCCAATTATGGGGGCTGGTCAGAAATCGCAGAGTTGCGCGCCGCCACGGTCGACTTCGTAGGCGGGCAAGGCGTAGAACGTAATGCACCTAGCCTGCGACATGCGGGCGACCGCCGTAGAGCAATAGAAGACCTGCGTATTGCTGCTGCCGCCATCGCCGCCAGCGACCTGCACAACGGCCCTTACGAAGCGATTGGCCAGCACCGCGAGCGCCTGCTGTCACTTATCGCCGGCGGGAATGCTGACCGCAACTTAGGCGATTATCTCCATACCGCGCTCCGGGCGGGCGAAGCGTTCGCAGCTCTCCGAGATCGCGGGCAAACACTGACCGCAACTTGGGGACTGCCAGAGCTTGATGGCCTTGTGCCGTTGCGTCCAGGTGGCCTGTACGTGCTCGCCGCTGCGCCCGGCGCGGGCAAGACAAGCCTGGCACTGATGGCTGCGGCGGCGACGGCGAAGGCCGGGGGACAAGGTGCCGTTGCACTCACCTCCTTGGAGATGACGGGGAGTGAGCTGGCCGCTATTATCGCCGGGCGACAAGTCGGCATTTCCCCTGCTGCCATTCGTGAGCATTCGGCGTCTGTTCCATTGGAAGCCTGGGAACGCCTGGAAGCACTCACAGCTTCATGGCGTGATTCGTCCTCCTTGCTGGTCAGGGATGCCGCCGCATCGAATCATCAGACCACGGTGGATGGTTTCACCTCGTGGTTAGGGCAGCGTGCTGCTGCCGCCCCACGCATGGCCCTGGCGGTACTCGATTACCTGCAATTGCTAGATGGGTCCAATGCACGACAAAACGAATATGAACGCATCACCGCCGCTACCCGGGCCATCAAGCGGGCCGCTGTCGGTCTGAGCCTGCCGATCTTGGTTCTGTCCCAAATGAACAGGGCAGGGCGAGCACAGATCAAAGATCGGGGCGGAAAAGTTACTGGCGATCCTGAACCGACTCTGGCCGATCTACGGGGCTCAGGCTCAATCGAGCAGGATGCCGATGCGGTAATATTCTTGCATGCCCTCGGCGTTCCAGATCCCGCAGCACGGGCCATCAAGGTGCGTGCGACCGTGGCTAAAAATCGCGGCGGTGCGCAGGGATCGATAGACCTGTGGTTTCACCGGCGGCAGCAGCTCTTCGAGTTCGCGCCGGAGAATGCAGGAACGAATCATGCAGAGGCCACCGTGCGCAGGACGAAGATCGCCAGTCCACCGCACGCTGATGAGATGAAGACATTCGGGTAAGGCCGCGAATAGATTCCGTTTTGTCCCTGCCTGCCCTGTCTCACTAACCTTCAAGTCATGGGCAATAAGCCCAAATTCATCTCGAAACCGCAAGAAAGCGAACTTCTTATGCCCATCTCCCCCGTATGCGCTCGCGTTGAGCAGCGCGTTGTCATTCAATCCACCCCGACCTGGCCAACGTCAGATTCCTCGTGGGTGACCGTTCCCAATCACATCCCCAACGGCGTCAGCGAATCGCTGGGGAACGAACTCGGCAGCGCCACCTTCCTGCAGTACCTCGGCGCCGTGTTGCCCATCGGAAAAAAAGTCTACTCGGCCTTTCTTACCGCTGCTGATGCCGTACCTGATCAGGCCTATGTGCGCGTTGGGGTGGAAACCTCAGATGGTGAAATCAAGGTTGACCCAGACGCCGGCCCATCTGTTGATGCCCTCGGGAACCCGGTCAAGGACCGCTACACCGCCATCCATTACGGTCGCGTTTTAAAGCGGACGTTCAGTGCAAATGATGAAGTGGGCAACGTCGCCGGCATCACCTCGGCCGGGCTGGGCATCATCTTGGACCAAGTATCTGTTCCATGTGGGGCGGTTCTGGGGGTCAGCCCTGAGACTGCCGCCAAGGGCGGTGAATTTGGCCCTTTCAATCCTGGCGGTTTTGGCAATCGAAGCACCAAGGGCAACAATACGTTACCATCAGGAGCGAAGGTCTTTGTAATCCAGCCGTTCTCCCTTCATCGGTGGTTGGCCAGCGATGTTGCCGCACTGCTGATTGCGCTCGTTAACCTGCAACAGTCAGTTCCATTTGAGCTAGATAGCCAGAGCAAGGCCCTGCTGGACTATTCCGACACCTGGGACTTCCGAGGCATGAACGCCTCGCAAATTCTTTCATCGCTAGCCAATAATCGACGGGGGACGAGCTGGAAATGTGTCTACATTGCCGACCCGTCGCCGCGCATTCGCATTGTTTTTGATTCCGCCTTGGCCGGAACTACCCCCATCTCGATCCCACCGACGCCAGATGACACCCTGGGGGCGGCCTACATCGTCAAGCCCGCAGCCAATCAACAAACGCTTAACCTCTACCCTGCATCACGTCTTCCACAAAACGCTGATCACCGAGTTACATCATGCGTTCTCACCCAAGACGCACGCGGATGCTATGACGAGATTATTCTCGTTGGCGGCCGGCGGATGCGGACAATGGCGGTTGAATTCAAGTCCGATAAAACCGGCCAACTGGTAAAGGGATGGGAAGATACGGACGAGGCTCTGTGGGATGCTGCTGCCAGCTTCCAATCAATCCAGGCCAGCCCGCAACTCGATCACGTTTGGCGCTCATTTAAATTCAGAGGTGACTGGGACGGTACCGATCGTGGCGGATCACAAATTTCGAACTACTTAACGACCTCATCGATTGAGCCGTTCGGTCCAGGCTCCGGCGAAACGGGCGAGTGGGGCATTGGTCCGTATTTCAACCTGGTCACCGGCCCGTTCTTCCAACCGTTGCGCATGACCGGGGTCTGGCAGGGCGTCAATTTCAACTCCGCCATCAGCCAATCCGACGTTGATTCTCTGACTGCCAAGCAGCGCCAGCAGCCGCCTATCCCGCCGTTCATGGCGCTTTCTGACGGCCTTGGGAACTACACGCCCATCACCGGCACTACGAACGAGATGAGCATTACCGTTGACCAGGAAACCGGCTGCATCGTTCTCGGCAATGGCCCTGCGGATGCCCTGACAATCAAAGCGTGGGCCGCGTCGGGCCTGCGCATCGTCCTGACCATCGGCGTCGGCCTGCCCTACCCAGTGCGCGTCTCGTGGCGCGCTTCTGCAACACCATCCCGAACCCTGGTTCTACGTACCTCGTCCGTCGAATCGACGCTAGCCCCAGGCACCATGCTTGGCATTCAAAACGGCGTTATCAAAACCAACACCAACGAACTGGTGCTTGAACGTTGTGCGAGCCGTATGCGGGCCGTTCTCGGCCTAATGAAGCTTTGGTATGCCAGTCAGGAACAAACGCTTACCTATACCATCTCTGGCCTTGTTTCGCCCTATGGTGATCCGAACGCGCCGCCACCAGGTGTGCTGATCACCACGGCGATCCTTCCGCAGGGTAATTTCACCCTCAACCAGGTTGTGACCCGGCGCGAGTGGAATTTCACCGGCGTGCCGTCCGTCACCATCACCACGGCCCGCGTGCTACCATCGATTGACAGCTTCCTATAAATTCACGACATATATGCGTGCGCGTTCGCTATCCAATACGCCCGCGTGCGCGCTAATAAGGTGTGGATATGGAAGCTACTTCACTGATCTAATAACTACTGCCCATCAGCGGATCCGCTAAAGATGGACCGCTGAGTGGGGCTTTTTTATTTAGAGGCCTGCCTATTATAAAAAATAAAACACGAACTTAAAATAATAACTGGCGTAATTGATATTAAAAATGCACCATGTTTAATGGGCGATGAATATCATTAAGCAATTTAACTTTAGCTATCTCCTCATTTTAAATCGGTATCCAATGGATTTCGACGCGTGCGTTCAATTTCCAACAAACACTTCAATGTGATTAGATTCGATAAGACACTTAAGGTCTTCTTTTCCATAAATTTTCTCGGCCTCGGCCACCATGAATTGCATAACCTGAACTTCTTTGCCAGTTGCTATATGGAATCTGGTAAAAAAGCGATAAGCCATCAAGGAAAAGACCGCAATCGTCACTCCAAATATAAATGATAAAAGATGGGTGGAGATGTTGTTCATTTTATAACCATATTCAATTATAGGAATTCCAGCCAAATGGAGGGTGATAATCAGGGGGATGTAAATCGCCAGGCCAAGGAACGCCTGAATCTGTTGGATCCACAGGTAACCCGTCCATGTCATGAGGTGCTGGAAGACCTGAATCTATGAGTCTCTGGCATGCCCATCCGCTGCAACTATTTCCTCCATCGCCATTACGTGGGGTATATGGATCATTCATATGGTTACTAATTGCTGTTGCTAACGCGGTGGCGGTTTCCGGGCATACATGATATGTTATGTCCAAACTCGGATCGTGAGCATGTCCAACGTCCGAGATAGCATGTCCTGGAACTGCAGTATTCATAATAGCTTGTGTCGGCGTTGGTCGAATAGCTGGATGTTGGCCAACTGTACCCGACGGAGTCTGAATAAACACGTGACCCGTGTCCGTACTACCTGTAGAATTCAAACTATCGCGAATGATATGGTTATCCTCCTGATGCACGATTACATCAACCATGCTTTCTGGACAACATAGCCGACCAGCCTGATCAGTTACCTTTTGCATCCCATTTCTACATGGACCGGAGCAACTGCCATTTCCAGATCCGCTCTCAGCCATACCTGAAGGGTCTAATAAATTGATAGCGAAATAGGCATAATACATCGAAGGCCCGTCAAAATACTTTATTGGATCCCGGCTTACAAATCTTCCCAGCTTCGCGGAATACATTCTGGCTCTAGCGTAGTAGAGTCCGGTTTCCGAATCCAATTTGTATGAAGTGAAGCCGCGATCCTGATTTACTGCCGATTTCGCCAACGTGACACCGGCAGAATTGCGCACAGTCCGCACGCCGTAGGCGTTGTACGAATATCGCTCTACGACTGCGCCTGATGTGTTCGTCGTGGCAGCAATGGAATACAGATGATTGCCGTGCGCGAAGTATCTGACGGCAGCATGGCGGGGTTTAGCCACCGTATACGAAACGAGTTCATCTACGTACGCCAGTGCGAAATCGTAACCAACCCCCTTGCATCCTCGATGCCTGCCGGGGCTTACGGGGCTGATTTCACCG
>JAYVTR010000296.1:0-6034 GCA_043788625.1 Planctomycetota bacterium | reverse complement strand
AAGGCGCATCCGCAGGTGTGGAATACTTTCCTCCAAGTGCTGGATGAAGGCCGTCTCACCGACGGCCAGGGACGCACCGTCGATTTCCGCAATACCGTCATCATCCTCACCTCGAACCTTGGCTCAGAGCACCTGCTCAGCGGCATCACCGGCGGCGGCGAATTGCGCGAAGGCGCAAAGGAAGCGGTGTTGGAAGCGGTACGCCACCACTTCCGTCCGGAATTCCTCAATCGACTGAGCGAGATAGCCGTCTTCCAGCCGCTCACCCGCGAAGACCTGCGGCGCATCATCGGTCAGCAGCTGCAACTCATCGGCGCGCGGTTGAAAGATCGTCGGATCACCCTCGAGCTATCTGATGACGCCCTGCAGCGCATCCTTACTGAAGCTTATGAGCCGCAGTTCGGCGCCCGGCCGCTGAAGCGCTATCTTGAGCGTCAGGTGACCAATGCACTTTCGCGGCGTATTCTCGCCGGCGAATTGGCCGATGGCTCCACCGTGCGCATCGTTGCTGCAGACAGCAACGGATTACGGGTCGCATAAACGCCCTACCGTCGGTGGCATCATCCATGCTGGTGACATAACCACAGGCATGGCTCGAGTTACTACCACCGGCACCTTCCGTAAAACCGCTTCGCCGGCCATCCCGACGGTGCCAGGCGACCAGCAGCGACGGCCGGTGCTGATCACCGGTGGCGCGCCGCGGGTGGCGGTTGATGCAATCCGCTATCTGACCGTGCATGCCACCGGCACCACGGCGGTGGAATTGCAGGAGCGGCTGATCGCCGCCGGCCTGACCTGCGATCTGCTGCTAGGTGTGCATGCGGCGCCCGGGGTCAAGGCTTTGCGCTATGACAGCCGTGACGATCTCGAGCACGGCCTGCAGGCGTGGTTGGCGCTTAATCCCGAAGGTGTGGTGGTGATGACGGCGGCGATCAACGACTATCAGGTGGCAGGACTGGAAAGTCTGCATGGCTCGACCACCACCTACCATGACGCCGGCGCCAAGATCCCTTCGGGGGCTGATGAACTGGTGATCCGCCTGCGCCCGGCAAGCAAGATCATCGATCGTTTGCGCGCCTGGGGCCTGCGTGGGCCGTTGGTAGCCTTCAAGTACGAGGCCGCTGATACGGTGATCGCTTCGGCGCAATCGTTGCGCGCGCGCAGCGGCGCCAGCGTCGTAGTCGCCAATAGTCTCGACGGCTCAGTGCAGGCATTGGTTGATGCTATCCGTGTGCAACCGATGGCCAGCCGAGCGGAACTGATTACCGCCCTCGCTGAACGCTTGCTGCACCTCGCCTCACGCTGAGCGTTAGACGTCTTCGACTCAAGTTGGGTCAGCAACAACCGATGCTCCTAGCTGCGATCCCGACCGGATCCTCTCGGAGATGCCCATGGATGCCCAGGACACCCGCACTGCCCAGGAGCGCATTGATCAGGCCGAAGGCCGTCTTGCTGCCCTCCTCGAGCAGGGCATAGATACGGCTGGCCTCGACAGCCAGCTGGAATTCGCACGTGCGGCCTTGGCACAGGGTCAGACCCTCGAGGTCATGGCCGTGTGTGAAGAAGTCCTCATCACCGCCAAGCGCCTGCTAAGCCAGCCGCCGCCCTCTATTTTTCCGCCAGGTTATCTGCCAGGAAAGTCTGAGCACAGCCTCCTGCCCGACGAGCCGGCCACATCTGATGTCTATCCCGCCCTCGGCAGAGGCACCGATAGCGGCGAGCGCTTGCGCCTGACCGAAGAGATCCGTCAGGCCGTCAATGCCGATTTGCAGCCCAAGGGGCTTACTGCGATGCAGGTGGATGAGCGCATCCGTACCTCACTCGAACAGTCTCTAGACCAGGCCCTGCAACAGGCCCTCGGACAATCTCTCAAAGAAAAGTTCACGCTGCTGCATGAACAGCTCAGCAGCAAAATGGATGAACGCTTTCAACGTCTGGCCGCCGAACCCACTACCACGGCATTCAGCAAGCCGGGCAACGACGATGACTTCAACAATGTCGAAGAGCGCCTGGCTGCGGCCTTTGATCAGCATCTCGAAGCGCGCACCATGCGCATCGGCCAGCAGACCGCGCAATCGATCGCCGCAGCCGCGGATGCCATGCAAGCGCAGCTTACCGAGCTGGCCGATCCGCAACGCCAACAGGCGGTCATCGTTGAGGCCGTAGATGCCGCAATCGGCCAAGCCCTGGCCGAGAACCGCCTACAAACCAACATTCAACTCGAATCGACTCTGACAGCGATCGATGCGGCGATCCCCGCTGCCATATCCCAAGCTCTGCAGCACGCCTTGCCCGAGACGGTGGCCAATGTGGTGCAGGCGGTGTTGCCGAGTGCTGTCAAAGTGGCCGTGCAAGAGGCGGTTCAATCTGCCATGGCCACCGTGAGCGAATCAGTCGCCACCCCGGTACGTGAGCTGGTAACCGAAGCCCTGACCCAAGCCGCCGTGCACAGCGCTCCGCCGGATCTCGAAGCCCTGGCCACGCGCCTGGGCAATGATTTGCGCGCCGATATCGACTGGCAGATGGAACGCTTAGCCGCCGAAAAAGGCTGGGTCACCTTGGCCGATGTACACGCGGAATTGCGTACCACTGCCGGCGGCAAAACCCTGCCTGATCCCGGCACTGGTGCGGGCTTTGCCCGGCTCGAAGCCGCCCTGGTGGAATTCGTCCGCCAAACCCAGAGTCAGCAGCAGCAATTCCTCAATGTCTTGCAGGAACGCGTCGAACAGGGCACGGCGGTGGTGGCACTCAACGTCGCCAGAGCCCTGGGAATCGACAAGAACCGCTCAAGCACGATTTTCCATCCGCCGAGCAAACCGAACGAAGGCGACACTGCTTCACTCAACCGCGCTACCGACGTGCCGCAGCGCAACGAGCAAAGCGCCTTGGAGTCGCTCACCTCTAAGCCGAGCGACGACGGCGACCTGGATGTCTTGTCGATGACCGCACAACATCGCGCCATCGATACGCTCAAAGGGCCACCTCCGGCGCTGGCGCAGCTGACCATGACGGCCATGCATTTGCCAGGCACCCTGGTCAGCCACACCGCGGGCACGGCGACACCACCCGCAAAGCGCTCGGCCAGAGAAGAAGTCTCCTCGGCCAGCCGGCCCGCTACCATGACCATCGATCACCGCTCGGCTTTGGATGCGGACCATTCTCCGCTGGAAGCCGCCGAGGATGCAGCCGCCACCATCGCCTTGGGGCCGGTGCGCGAACTGGGCACCGAAGCCATGGAGTTGAGCCCGCTGCAGGAATCCACCGATGATGTGTCGGGCAGGCACGAACCGCTTACCCAAAAAACCGATGACATGCGCGGCGAGTCGGCATCAAGGTCCAAAGTCGCAGCCGCGATGGCCGTCGCCGACATGGCTGGCCGCCCCAGCGATGACGGGAAAACCACCCGCGTCATAGCTCAGCAACTGGCTGCCGCCGCGTCCGCTTCTGGCACCTCAGCTGCGTACGCCACTTCGTCTTCGTCCACCGCTTCCACCGCTTCTACTTCGGCCACTTCAGCCACGCGCATAACTGACGCGCCTACCCCGCCTAACACCTCGCGTGTCGCCGCCTTCAACTCGGGACTGCGGACATTGGTCAAAGATGAAGTGCAACGCCAACTCGCCCCCGATGCACTGAGTGGCGAACGCAGCACCGCCACCATCACTCGCGAACTATCTCAGCAAGATTTGCATCAGCATATCCGCCAGGCCGTCGAAAAGGCACTTGCTGAATTGTACGATAGGCCACATAGCAACGCTGAGCTGCGGCTCACTGTTCCCTGCGACACCGACCTACGCGCGGCGATCACCCGCAGCATGCCTGACATGTTGCAAGACCCCGCAATTCGCCAGCAGATTTTAGGCGTCGTTGCCGTTGAAGCGGTCGCCAATCCAGGTGCCTTAGGCGAACTCACCGGTATCCGTGCTTTCATCCGCGCCGAGGTGCGCCACGCTCATCGTGAGGCCGCGTCGCCAGAGAAAGAAAGTGAAACAGTACCGTCCGTAAATCCACAAGCCCGCGAACACGCCACCTCCATTATCTCATAATAAGACACTTCCGCTCGTCCAACCCATCCATGCTCTTACTACATGCCAATTGTTGAGATTGATGCGCTCGTTCAGCCGAGCTCGGTCACCACCGAATTCTCGGCGCAGGCGTTTGCCGAGCTGTGCGAGCACGCTCCGTGCGGCATGGTCTTGTTCGATGGACAGGATCGGCTCGGCTATGCGAATCTTTTAGCGCGTGAATGGCTTGGCAAAGCACTCGCCCACGGAGCTCGCCGTAGCGACGTCGCCAAACTGTTGGACGCAAGCAATAGTGAACTCGCCCAGCTGCGTCCGGGCAATAAGATGGTGGTGGTGGCGGGCAGCCGCCTGCTCGAAATCACCGTGCGTGCCTGCGGTGGATTAAACAGTGGTGGATTAAACAGTGGTGGGCTGAACAGCGCCGCTGGCATCACCTGGCACGTGCAAGATAGCAGCGCGGAATTGCGCCTGCGTTCGCAGTTGGCTGAAGAAGCCAGCTTCCTCGCCCATAGCAACGAAGCCTTCATGGTGCTGGATGCACGTGGCACTATCCGCTACGCCAATCAATACGCTGAACGCGAACGCGGTTATCCGACCAACGGCATGGTCGGCCTGAATCTGTTAGCCATCGAGCGGATGTGCAATCCCAGCTATCAGGACATCAAGCACCAGAGCGCCGAAGACCTGAGCAGCCGCCTGCAGTCCTTGCTGCGCGATGGCGGCCATCAGCGCTACAACGCCTGGCACAAACGCATCGACGGCGGCGAACTGCCGATCGAAGCCAGCCTGCGCTCACATCGCATGAGCCAGGACACCGTCATCCTGCTAACCGCCCGCGACGACAGCCGGCGGCTGATGCATCTGCAGGCGCTGCTGCAGGCCAAGGTCGAAGCGGAGACGGCCAATCGCGCTAAGAGCGCATTCCTCGCCATCACCAGCCACGAACTGCGCACGCCACTCACCGGCATCATCGGCTTTTGCGACTTGCTGCAGATGGAGCTGACCAGTGCCCCTCCAGAGGTTGTCGCCAATACTTATAGCTACCTGAAATTGATCACCGAGTCGTCGCAGTCGCTGCTGGCGATCATCAATGATATCGTCGATCTGACCAAGATCGAAAGCCGCACACTGGAGATCCGTACCGCCAGCGTCGACCTTGAGCGCCAACTGGCGATCACCGAAAGCTTGTGGGTCGAGCGCGCCGCCGCCAAGGGCGTCGAGCTGCTGCTGCGGCCCTCGCTGGGCGCGCCACTGCGTATCAGCACCGATGCCCAGCGCCTGCGCCAGATGCTCGACAATCTGGTGTCGAACGCGGTGAAGTTCACCGACCGCGGACGGATCGAGCTCAGCCTCGAATTCATGACCGACTTCATCGAGATCACCATCGCCGATACCGGCTGCGGCATCAAAGACGATTTCAAGGCGCGCCTGTTCCAGGCCTTTTGGCAGGCTGCCGACCACCACACGCGCACCGCCGGCGGCAACGGCCTCGGCCTGTATATCTGCAAGAGCCTCGCTGATCTGATGGGCGGCAAGGTCTGGCTGCACCTGACCTCGCCGTCAGGCAGCGTGTTCAAGATGCGCCTGCCCAAGCTGATGGCGATCCGCCCCAGTGCCCGCTTGATGAAGTCGGATGTGTGGCTGCGCACCGCCAATGGAATTGAACCGCAGGCGCGCTGACCGGGAATTGCGGGAAGCTCGAGTACGCCGGTAGCACCTGGTAGGAGCGCCATACCGTCAATCACGTGCGCTCACTTCCCCAAGTCGATTTTCCGGTGGGCGACTGGACCCGGCTCGCCGACATCGACACGCGTTCGCTCGCCCTCTTCCGCATCATCATCGCCGTGGTGGTGGTGATTGATCTCGCCTGGCGTGCCCCTGACCTGACTTTTTTCATGACCGATGCCGGCGCCTTACCGCGCGCGGATCTATGGCGACTCGACAGCAATCCGTACACTTGGTCACTGCACGCGCTGAGCGGTGCATGGGCGTGGCAGGCTTTTTTACTG
>JAYVTR010000295.1:0-10440 GCA_043788625.1 Planctomycetota bacterium | reverse complement strand
TCAGCCAGGTATTGGTCGATATGGAGTTCCGTCCCTACGCTTTCGACGCACGCTGGCCGGGGTGGATCCCGGTGAAGGTCCAGCGCCGTCCGGCGTTGAAGGGGGTCGTGGCGACGGTTACCGCGCCGACCTACCTGAATGAAGCACCCGTGACGAGTGCCTTCACCGATATGTCGGTGCCGGTCGGAACGCTGGTGACCTTGGCCGCCACTTTTGCCCAGCCGGTGGTCACCGCGACCGCGGAATTCATCAACGGTGCCGCAGAACCAGTGCTGGTTCCTTTTGAACTGGATGCCACGCACTTAACGGCACAACTGAAGATTCCTGTCACAGCTACCACGTCGATCCGCGTTTTACTCACAGATGATCATCACCTGAGCAATGCGGACCCCGTGAGCACGACCATTACCGCCATACCTGATCTGCCACCACAAGTGGTGTTGACCTATCCCCAACGGGACGTGTCAGCGACCAAGTTCGCCCGTTGGCCGCTGCGTTTTTCAGTGAAGGACGATCACGGCCTGGGCAAAGCGGTGATCCGTTGGCAGCTTGAAGACGCCACCGGTGAACCGAATACGCTTGAGCTCGGTGATCTGGGGCCAGGAGTGGCGGCGCAGAAAGAATCCTTGTTTGAGCTGAGCAAGCTGAACCCACCGATCGGCGCCCGCGTCCTGGTGTGGATCGAGGTCCTCGATCGCAAGCAGCCAGAGCCGAACCAAGGTGCCAGCTTGAAGCGCACCATTACCATTCTTGATCCCGAACAATTGCGCCAAGAGCTCGAAGCCGCGCAAGAAGCCGCCGTCCAGGCCGTTGGCACCGCGCGTGAACGTCAGCGGGAAATCCAGCAGGGCGTCGATCTTTTGCAGAAAAAACCGTCAGGAACCAAACCATGAAATACGTCCGTACGCTTACCCAGCGTCTGCCACTGGTCGCGGCATTGGCGACGCTTGCCAGCCTGGCGGCTCTCACCAGCGCGGCGACAGCTGCCGATGCCCGGCCGGATGCCCAGGGTGATCTGGATCGCGGCTTACGCAGTCAGGAAATCAATCAGCGATCGATCGCGGTGTACACCGCCGGCACCGCCGACCAGCTGGGTGAAGTCGCGGATTCGCTGCGCTTCAACGGTCTGGTCTCACCGGCCGAAGAGCAACGCTTGGCAGACCTCAGTGCCCAGCTTGATCATCTGAGTTCAAATACCGGCGTCGCCGGCAAGGCCAACATGCTGCGTGCGGCTGAGGCCCTGGCCAAGGCGCGTGACAGCAAGGCAGCCTCTGACGTCAGTACAGCGGCAGTGCAGCAGGATGGCTTGGTCAAGGAACTCGACCTGGTGCTGGTCAAAGCGAAGCCCAAGAACCAGCCGCTGGCACAGCGTTTGAAATCGTTGGTCGAACGCCAAGAGCGTCTCAAGGCCGAGACTCAGGATCTGGCCGACAAGACGCTGGGTAAGCAGGAAGAGGAACTGACCGACGCCGAAAAAGCCAAGCGTGATGTGCTGGCTGAAAAGCAGCAGGACCTCGCCAAAGAAGTCGATGCGACGCGCAAGGACGCCGCTCAGCCGAAACAGGACGCCAGCCAGCCCAAGGCCGATACGCCGACGCCACCAGCGCCGACCAAAGCCGAACAAGCCAAGACTGATCAGACCTTGACGCAGGCTCACAAAGCTGCCGATGACGCCGCCAAGCAGATGACCGACAGCAAGCTCAGCGAAGCGCAGGAGAAGCAGGACGCGGTCATCGCCGCCTTGAAGCAGGCACAGGCCCAGGTGGAAAAGCAGGACACCGCAGACGCGCAGTCCATGGCTCAAACTCCGCAAGACCAGATGGACAAGCTGCAGCAGCAGATGCAGCAGCTTGACCAGCAGATGGCGAAGCTCGATCAGAGTCAGCAGGATCAGCAGAAGAATCTCGACGCGACCAAGAGCGCCGCGCCAACTGATCAGCAGGAAATGAACAAGCTGCAGTCCGAGCAGGCGAAGATCGCCAATGACCTGAAGCAGCAGTCCGAGCAGGCGGTGGCGCAAACGCCATCAGCGACGCCTACGCCGCAGCAGAAAGCCGCCCAGGAAGCCAACCAGGCCAAGCAGGATCTGGCTCAGATGCAGCAGGCCCAGGCGCAGCAGAACATGCAGGACGTGTTGAGTGCGCTGCAGCAGGCCAAGCAGCAGATGCAAAGCCAACAGCAAGCGATGCAGAAGCAGATGCAGCAGCTCGCCCAGCAGACGCCTCCCGGTCCACCGCCGCAGTCGCCGGTTCCGCCTGGAAAGGAACCCAGCAAGGGGAAGACTCCGCCGGGCGAGGGGACGGATAATTCCCTGCAGGCCAAAGGCCGTAAGGGCCAATGGCAGGTGGCTGGCAGTCCAGGCGATCGTGAAACCCTCACCAATGCCGCCAGCGAAAAATTCCCCAGTCGCTACGAAAAGCAGTTGAGCGGTTATTACCGGTCTTTGGCTGAAGGTCAAAATCCGTGAACCGACGCGTTGCGGTGCACGTGCACGGTTGCTGGTGGTTGTGGCTGCTGCTGGTGGTCGTCCATTCCGCAGCCACGTTGCCGGCGCTCGATCTGGCTGACCAGATGAATCCGGCAGCCAAGGCGGCGGTCGACAAGGCGCTGACCTTTTTGGCCAATAACCAACGGGCCGATGGTTCCTTCAACGAAGCCCTCGGCAACACCTCGGGCGTCGTCGCCAGCATTCAGATCGCCTTCATGGCCGCAGGTCAGGTTCCTGGCGAGGGCGTCTATGGCCACGTCACCGCCAAGGCCACGCAATACCTGCTGTCGTCTGCGCAGAGCAACGGCTTACTTTTTCGCCCCGAAGCCGGTGGGCAGTCGATGTATCACCACGGCTTGGCGACTCTCGCCCTGGCCGAGGTGTGGGGCATGACTGCCGATCCACGCGTGCGCAACGCCGTGCAGAAAGCGGTTGACCTGATCTGCGCGTCGCAAAACGCCAAAGGCGGCTGGCGCTATCAGCCTAAAATCGCCGATGATGATCTGTCGGTGACGGTCATGCAGCTGATGGCTTTGCGCGCCGCGCGTGACGCCGGCATCGCCGTGCCCAAAGAGGTTATCGACGCCGGTATTGAGTACGTGAAGCATTGCCACAACCCCAAAAGCCAGGGCAAAGACGGTGGCTTTAGTTATACCCCAAACGCCGGCTCGGGACTGGCCCGCACCGGTGCGGGCGTCACCTCGTTGCAGGTGGCGGGCGATTACCGCTCGACGGAAGTACAAGAAGGTGTTGAGTACCTCCTCGGCTGCCAGCCCTTGGGCAAACGCGAAGAAGAGAATAAAGAATTTCGTTTTTACGGTCTGTATTATGCCACTGCGGGCATTTATTTATCGCAATCGATCGGTACCTGGGGCAAAAATGCATGGAACCAATGGTATCCAGCGGTGGTCAAGCAACTGGTCGCCGAACAGAAGCCCGACGGCAAATGGGAAGGTGCGCACGGTTTGTATAACACTGCCATGGGCGTGGTGATTCTCTCGATTCCGTATCGCTATCTGCCGTTATATCAGCGATAGGAATACCGCCGTGCATGTGACCGATTTTGTGCTGCCGGGTCGGCTGGCGGCGTGGGCTGTGTTCGCGCTAGGTAACAGCCTCTGGTCGGTCGAAGCCCCGGTCATCAATCGCCAGCCCCCGCCAGCTCCATCAACGTTGAGCGCATGGAGTTTGACTACCGCCGGCACCCTGATGGCGGCCACCAATGATTTGCCGACTGCCAGCGGCGAGCGGTTGGCGCAATCAGGAGGCGAGGTGCCATCGCACATCGTCGGTGGCGTCGTTCTGACCGATGGCGATGTGTTAGTGGGCAAGGTCGTGTCCATGCAGGCGGGCACTACATCCTTGTCTTCGGGTATGTTTGGTGTCCTGGAGATTCCGACCGAGCGACTGGCGGTGATCTTGGTGACCAGCGCCGCGACCTCGGTGCCGTGCATGGTGCCACCGAACTTTTCCGGGGCGTTGTTGAGCAACGGCGAACGCATTTCCGGTCAACCGGCTTTCTTGAATGCTACCGAAGCGGGCATCGATACCGGTAAGCGAGTGGTGCAGGTTCCGCGCGAACGGGTGGCAGCTTTGCTGCTGCACGGCATGATCCCGGTCAGCAAGCCAGTGGTGCGCCTTCGCTTGTTGAGTGGTGACCTGGTCAGTGGAACGCTGACGACCGGCAGCGATGGCACGTGGAATCTGCGTCATGCTTGTGGTTCGTGGTCGATTCCGCGGCTGCAGGTCGGCAGCTGGTGGACTGAAGGCGATCAACGTTCACCGCTATCGTCACTGCTGCCGGTTATTACTTATACCGAAGACTTCGAGCCACCGCTGCTGCCCCTGCAATGCGATCAGGCCGGCGACGGCAGCTGGTTGCGCTTGGGCGCGGTACGCATCGATCGCGGGCTGATGGCCCGTGCCGGCACCACCGCCACCTATGCACTGAACGGCACCTGGAAATCCTGCGTGGCCGTGGTCGGCATCACGCAGGGTGGCCCGGGGGTGGTGCGAGTGGTGGGCGACCAGCAGACCTTGTGGGAATCGCCGCCGTTGGTCGCGGGTGCCGCCCCCCAACCACTGCTGGTACCGTTGACCGGGATCAAATCCTTGCAGATAAGCGTCTTGGCTCAGGCCGATAAGACGGTGCCGGCATATGCCATTTTCGGCTGGGCTTTCTTGATCAAATAAGCCGCTGAACCGGCGAAAGCAGATCTCTCGTATGCGCGTGTCTCGCCTCGTTCCATCCCTCCTGATGCTGGCCATGTGGGTAGCGGTCGAGACACCGGCGCGGCTCTCTGCTGCGGAACAAGCTGCGGAACAAGCTACGGATCAAGCGGCTGGACAAGTTGCTGAACAAACCGATGCGATGACCAGCCTGTTGCATGCCGCGACCGTCAATCAGGTGCCGAGCGGTTGGACCTGGACGAAGGCCGAAAACCCCAAGGCGACGGTGGCGTTCGGTGAGGATACCGTGCAACTCAACGGTGAGCCGGGTCACTGGAGTTGGCTGCAGCGTGCGCTGTCCGGCCAAGACGGCAGCGATGATCAGCCGTTGGTGATCAGCTGCGCCATCGCTGCGGTCGGCAAAGGTGCGCTCAGCAACTTGCCGGCCTCGCTGGTGGTGCGCTGGGGGGAATCAGATTTATTGGCGGTCGGTCTTGCCGACCATCCCGAGCGCAACGGTGACGATGGCATCTCTTGGGCCGGCTGGGTGGCGGCGGGGAAACGTGGCGAGCAGCTCGGCACCATCGAGCCGTACCAACGTGAGAGCCACACCCAGGTCCGCATCCTGCTGTTGTCGAAGGTGGTCATCGCCCAGGCCTCACGCGATGGTTTCGACTGGCGCACCATCCTCACCCGCGAACGCAAGGGGGCCCTGGTGACCGCGCCCACCGCTCTCGCTCTTGGACATGGGTGGTTGCGGCCCGCGCTGGCCGACGGCCAACTCATCGACAACCGTGAAAAAGCAAAAGGCGGTAAGGACAAGGCGGGTATGCTGCCGGCGTGGCATTTCACCGGGCTGCGCGTCGTCCGCGTCAGTCATGAATTGCCGGCGACGTGGACCAAGAATTATCAGCGCAAGGATTCGGGCGATGACACCCGGGATGCCATCTACGAGTCGACCTTTCCAAGCACCTGGCAAATAGCCGGCCCGTTCACGGCCGCTCAGGACCCCATCGCCGCTGGTGGGCCCGATGCCTCCGGCGTCGCCTGGAAAGCCGTCGTTTCAACCGGCAAAGCTTCCGATCACATCCTGCAATTGGATGATGTCCTCACCGGCGGCGGCAGCGGGGCGGTGCGCTATGCGCGTTTTTCCATCACCTGTGATCAGCCCCGCCTGGAACGCTTCCTCTTCGATGGCCTGCGTGAGGCTACCCTGTCGGTCAATGGCTCGCAGCTGGTCACCGCCCGCAGCAAAGATGAGCGGCAGATCAAAGCCGACCGCCTGGGCACCATCGCCTGGTTGCGCGCCGGTGAGAACACCATCTTGGTCAAGGTCATCGCCGGTACCGGCAAGGGCGACTCGCGGTTGATCTTGCGGCACGAGCCAGGCGATGCGCATTACCGGGCAGCATTGTTGAAGCGGCTGCTCATCGATTTTCCGCCCGAGGCCGGGTTGATGGCCACTGAACGTGCGGAAATCGCCGCCGCTTGGGAAGCCACCGGCCACCTCGCCGCAGCGGTCGCCGCCTTCGCCGAAGTCTCGGCCGCTGAGGATGCGCCAGTCGATGCGGTGGTTGCCGCATATACCGCCCAGGCCCGTCTGCATGCATTGATGCATGACGATGCCGCCCAGGCTGCGGATGTGGCGGCCTTGGCCAAAGTGTGGGCCAATGACGGCGCCGATCCGCTCAGTTCCGCCCTGCGTGGAGCTCGCCTGCATATGATGCTTGGTCGCGAAGACCTGGCGGTGCAGTTATTGGATAAGGCCTTGGCCAGCGCCGGTTCGCTTGAAGCACGTCTGCCGTTGACCAGCGAACGCATGCGCCTGCACCGGGCCTTGAAGCAAGAAGAGCGGGTGATCGCTGATGCCCTGGCCCTGGCCGGTGAATTCCCGGTGTCCGATCACCGGCGTATCGCCATGTTGGCAACCGCGGCACGCTTTACCGCGGCGCTTCCGTTGGCGGGAGCGGCAACCGAAGGCAGCCCGGCTGCGCCGCCCAAGAGCGCAGATTTCACTACCGTGAAAGCAGCTGCTCTTGCCAGCCGGCGGGTTAACGACCTGCACGTGGCGGCCTTGGCGGCCCTGGGTGTGGCGGATCAAGTTGGTGCCAAGACCATGGCCAAGGCCATGGTCGAGGTCTGTGCGGATACGGACCCCTTGCTCATCTTCGCCGGCGAAGTGAGCGGCGATGAGGCGCTTGCAACCGTCGCCTGCAAACGCTACCTGGCGGCGGCCGCAGCCCCGGCCCCGGAATCGGCGAGCCTGGCGGAGCTGCGTCTGCGCGTGCTGCGCGCCCGCATAGCCACAACTCCGCTGGGCGCCGGCCTGTTGGCAGCAGCCGATGCGTTGCATGTGCAGTCGGGGAACACGACCAATTTCGCCGGACGGGTGTGGAAAGGCATTGGCCCCTTTGTCAATGATCGCTGGCAGCGCTACGATCAACCACCAGTGAACCCCGGCAATCCCGATCTGGCCGCTAAGGTTGAGGATCGCACCTGGCGCGAGGTCACCGCTGATGCCACGGGTATGATCGATATCAACGCGATCGATATGGGGGCCGAAAATTCAGTGGTGATGCTCACCACCGAGATCGTCACCGCCTCGGCTGGCGAAGTGGTCTTCAGCGGGGGCGCCGATGACGGCTTGAGCGTGTGGTGCAATGGTGCGAAAGTCTACGAAGACCGTACTCAGCGCGGACTCACCAACGACAGCATCAAGGTGCCATTGACGCTCAAGGCCGGTACCAACCGCCTGACGGTGATGGTGCAGAACGGCAGCGGCGGATTTGCCTTCCAGGGGCGCCTGCGTGAGGCGCCCTATCCGGCCGTTGACCTAGCGCACCTGTTGGCGGCGACGACCACGAAACGCGATGAGCTCGCGGCCGAGTTGCTTGCTTTGTGTACAAGCCTGCAAGCCGAGAGACGCCCGGAAGGGGTCATGCTGGCAGGGGTCGTGCTTGACGTCTATCCTGAACTGTTGCCGCGCAGTATCGAAGCGGCAGTGCAGATATTCCAGACGTGTAACAGCCAAGCAAACGCGCCAACCACCAACCTATCGTCAACCATCAGCTGGCTGATGCGTGCACGTCTCGCCGGCTTGGGCCCAGATCGTGGCGACTTCTGGCGCGATCTGCCGTTCATCGGTGCCGAGACCCTACGTCGTAGCGGTGCCGGTGAGGACGTGATCGAGCTGCTGCAGCTGGCGCTGCTGATCGATCCGGATGCCTACGCTCAAGCGCGCAACCAGTTGCAGCTGGCGCTGCTTTATCGTTTTTCCGGCGCCGCGCGGCTGGCGGTTCCGTGGTTGACGCGGGTCATCGATGATCCGGCCCTAAGCCCCGATGACGTGCGGGTGGCGCGCGAACAGCTTACCCTGTTACGACGCATCAAGAATGACCGTGTGCGTCTCGAGCCGGCCTTCGAAGCCGCCAATGCCGTGCGTCTCGTGCAGCGTCTAGCGGCAGCAAAGGACGCTGACGGACTGATTCCGGCGGCGCAGAAGCTCATCGATGGCAATCCTGACCTGGCAATGCCGGCGGCCAATGGCGTCGGTGAATCAGGTTGGCACATCGCTGTCGATGCCCTGCGTCAGCTGGGGCCAGAAGCCACAGTGGCCTATCGCGCCAAATATCAGAGCCGCGCCGAAAGCCAATTGCAGGCGGCAGCGCTCAGTAGCGATGCGGCGGCTTGCGAGCGGGTGGCACGACGCTTTCCGCTTTGTTCTACCGTCGGTCCAGCCCTGTTGCGGGCGGCGGAATTGTATCGCGACGCGGGTGACCTGGCACTGGCGCGCGCCACCGCCGCTCTGGCAATGCCAGGCTTGAGCGACTCGCCCCTGGCGGCGCGGGCGCAGGCGTTGTCCGTCCTGGTGTCGCCGCTGCCAGTGACACCAGCGACGGCCTCGCCGGCAGCCATGCGCGTGTCATTTCCGTTCGCGCCTAGCGATGTCGCGGATGTGCTGCGCACGACTAACCGCGCCACCCCGTATGTGCCGGCCTGGGTGCAGGGGATGGTCGTGGTTCATCATGGCGATGCGGTGTGGGGCATCGATGCCGCCACTGGCAGCCAACGGTGGCGCGTGCTGGGTGCGCCGCCGGCGGTCGAGTCGTTCAATGGCCTGCCCCTGTGGCAAGCCGGTTGCGATGGCGAGGTCATGGCGGTGCGCCTGCGCGATGCCGCTCACGGCTTGGCGGTGGTGGTGCTCGATCCACGTACCGGCGAGCGGCGTTGGTCGAGTGCGACGCAGACGCAGTTGGCCGGCTTGACGGCGGTGAGCTCACCAACGGTGGTGGGCAGCCGCGTCTACGCAGCGTTCGGCGACCTCGAGGGCAATCGCCGCCTGGCAGCGCTGGCGGCGGCTGATGGTCAAGTGCTGTGGCTGACCGAAGTCCCCGGCCGCAGCACCGTGCTGCCGACCATCGGCGACCTGGAGCTGCGCGTGGCCGGGCATGCGGCGGCACCGACGGTGGCCGGTCGCGAGTTGTACTGGTGCTCAGATGCCGGTGTGGTGGTGCGTATGGATGCGGGCAACGGCGGCCTGACGTGGGTTGTCCCCTATGTGCGGTCGGTGATCGATCCGCAGCAGCCGATGGCAACCTTGATTTCCATCGCCAGTCGCGGCCCGAGCCGCATCGTGCTTGCCGGTGAGCGCTTGGTGGTGGCGCCACGCGACAGCCTGGCGGTGTACGCGTTGGATCGGGCAACGGGTCTGTCGCGCTGGGAAAAGCCGTTGACCGTCATCAGCGAGCTTGCCGGCGTCGTCAGCGGCGCGAAACCGTTGATCATTGCCCAGGATAATGGCCTGACGGCGTTGGATGCCGCCGACGGCAGTCTGGTGTGGCACGTAGCGGGAATGCCACATGGCTCGGCGCTGGTGGAGCCGGGCTCGTTGTTTGCTTCGATTGATGGGGCAGTGCTGCGCATCGATCCGCTGTCGGGCAAGATCCTGACCCGGATTCCGTCGCCGGCGGGAGTCAATGAAGGAACTCTGGTGCGGGCCGGCAAGGCCTTATTAGCGACGGGTCTGCTCAACGGCGTCGATGGCGTAGTGAGCACCGTCGGCAGTCTGGCAAAGCCTACGACAGTAAGCCTTGGCGAAGGTGCGATGCTGGTCGATTCTGCACTGCCGCTGAACGACGCCGGCCCCACCTTGGGGATACTGGCGCAATGGAATGGTGGCGCGGTGCGGGCCATCATCGTGCCTGAGGCGGGCACGGGCAGCGAGCGCTATGTGCGCACCGCCACGTGGTTGGCGCGCTTCGAGCCGGGGACGCAGCCGCGCCTTGCCTGGCAGGTGCCGATCGATGGCGAAGCTCAAAGCTGGGGTCTCACGGCCAGCGCCGTTGTCGGTGTCAACAAAGGCGTCGCCACCTGGTATGAACGCAGCAGCGGTCGGCGAATCGCAACCCTGCCGACAGCGATAAGCCCGGCTCTGGTATTCAGCGGTGACTACAACGTGCAGGCGCAGGTTGAGGCCGTCGTGTGCTTCAAATGGGGCGGGCCGACGGTTGATGTGCGCGATCCGGTGAACGGAGCTTTATGGCGCCGCCACGACATTGGGCGTGAAGTCATCGCCGCGCAGGTATGTGACGGGAAGCTACTCACCATCCATCCGGCCGAGGGGCTGGTGCTGGATATCCGTGACGCACGCACCGGCAGTGAAAAACCAGCGATCAAATTGCCATTTGATCGTTTTTGGGATCTGCCGGTATGTTCCATCGATGCTGATCACTGGCTGATCGGCAAGGGTGAGCGGGCGCTGGTCGTGAACCTGCATACCTATG
>JAYVTR010000294.1:0-5002 GCA_043788625.1 Planctomycetota bacterium | reverse complement strand
GAATCAATTGCCCGCAGTCGTGCATGAAGCCGGCGGTGAAAGCGCCATTGCAGATTTCGAGTGGCTGGTGCTCGGCAACGGCGATGGCGCGAGCGAGATGGGCCATGGCCAGGCTATGGCGCCAGACTACGTCTCGTTTGATGCCGCCGTTACCGGCGACGCACGTATGATTCACGACCTGCATGGCGAGGATGACCATGCGCACGGTCTCGATTCCTAGTGCAGATATTGTTTCCTGCATCGAGGTGATTGGCTCATTCAATCCATACAACGGCGAGTTCACCAATTTCATGAGGAGGGTCGAAAGCTCCTCGTGGTGGGCGATCACCTCGCTCATGCGTTTCAGGGTCGGCTCCGAAGAGTGCATCACTTCAAGCAGCTGCAGATAGACGTGGGGTACTTCTGGAAGGGCGCAGCTGCGAGCAAGTACCGCCGCTGTGCCCGGACCTCCAATCATCACCCGCAAGGCACGGGCGCGCTCGATGGATGATTTCAACACGGAGAGTTCGCACGGCTTATTGAGGTACTGTTGCGCCGGGCCACTCGCACGAAGCAGATTTTCCTGATTCGAATGACCAGAAAGAACGATGCGAATGGTCTGTGGATAAAGGCGGCGAACGGTTTGCAGAAGCTGGTTACCGTCCATCTCCGGCATGCGCATGTCGGAGACCACCACCTGTACTGGCTCCTGTGCGAGTATCGCCAGGGCCGCCAGGCCACTATTGGCGGTCAACACTTCCCATTCATCACGCATCGAGCGTAAAAGGCGGCGAAGCCCTTCGAGGATGGGGAGTTCATCATCAACAAATAGGATACGCAGACGGTCGCCCATGAGGTATGATGATACATCATACTGAACGGTATGGGGGCACCTTTTATCGATGTCGGTAAGGCTACCGATTTTGTCGCAAATGTTTCATCACTGATTTCTTATCAGTTACGAAAACTGGCAATAGTTGTTTGCCAGCGGACTCATGGCGTGCTTTCAAAAGCTTACTTATTCAGTTGGGTTGATGAATTCAACTTGGCACCACAAGGGCACGTGGTCGGACACGGTTCGCCAAGTGCCGGTATCCAGGGCTTGGGCGACCAGCGGTACCAGGCCGCGCAGATAGATGCGGTCGAGGGTCAGCTGCGGCCACCACGCCGGAAAGGTCCGCGCGTGCTGGCCATGCAGATTGAGATGCACTTCATTCAGCCCAAGAGCCGTAAGTTCGATGCCGACGACATCGCGCCAGTCGTTGAAATCGCCGGCAATGATCAGCGGCTCATGCACCGGCAGCGAGTGGATGAGGTGTTGCAGGCGCGCCAATTGTCGATCACGACCCCAGCGTGTGAGATCGAGGTGGCAGCAGACCAAATGCACGCGACGGCCGTGGTGACTGATCACACCATGCAGGAGCCCACGACGTTCGAGGCGGTGATTGGAGACGTCATGATTGGTCCACCCCAGCAGGGGGTGCTTTGACAGCAGGGCATTCCCATGGTGTCCATGGCGATGGTGGGCATTGGCGCCGTAGGCGTAATGAGGCCAGTTCCTATCAGCAAGGTGGGCGGCCTGGCCCAAGGCTGGCCAATCGTCATGCATGCTGGCGTGATGGCGGTGTTCGCCGACGACTTCTTGCAGAAACGCGACATCAGGATTGACGCTACGCAGGGCTTCGCGCAGGCGTTGAAGGGTGAATCCACGGTTGCCGAAGGCGAACCCTTTGTGGATATTGCACGACAGGATGCTGAGGGGCATTACAACCACCGACCTATGATCAGGAAAAGGTTGCCGAGAATGCGCCAGCGCAGCGAGGGCCGGTCGCCGGAAGGGATGGCGCGGGCACTGCTGCAGTCCGTGGTGAAGGCGTCTGCCAGGGTTGAGATCGAAGACGCCTGCTGCAGCCAGACATCAGCTTCGAGATCAAACAACAGCGAGCGTGAGTTGAGATTGCTCGAACCCACCAGGCCAAGGTTGTCGATGAGCATGGTCTTGGCGTGCACCATGCGGGGATAGGCCCACACCCGTACGCCGGCGGCCTGCAGACGGGCGAAGTAGACGCGGGCGATATAGGGCATCACCCCGATATCGTTGACGGCCGGCAACAGCAGACGTACATCGGCGTGTTTCGCAGCCGTGGTCAACGCCTGCAGGAGGTCTTCGTTGGGCACGAAATATGGCGTAGTGATCCACACCCGACCACGCGCCTGACGGATGCGCTCCAACAGATCCCGCCACATGCGTCGACGCAACCGGCGGGTGCCGTTGAGGCGCACGGGTGCCGCCAGATCGACCTTTGCCAGCCGTCCGCGTAGGCCAGTGGCCGGCAGCAGAAACCGTTTGCCGTAATGCCATGATTGCCGCCAGGTGACGGTGAACGCGCGGCTGATGAGTTGCACCGCGTCGCCTTCGACGCGCGTAGCGGTGTCGCGCCAGGCGGCGTCGCCTACCAGAGAGCGGTAATGGCGACGTTCGAGATTGAATGAACCGATCCAGCCGATGCGGCCATCGATGACGCAGGTTTTGCGGTGGTTGCGTCGGTTGGCAAAGCGGAACGATTGCAGTCGTGCTAGCAGCTGGCGCCAGGTTGGCAGGTAGGTGCGTAGCACCGTCCACGGCACTGGATGATAAATGCGCCAGGGGCAACCGCGAAAAGTCGCTCCGGGGCCTTGAATCCAGTACAGTGCGCCGTTGCCATCGACCAGGAAACGCACCGCTACACCGCGTGTGCGGGCGGCAGCGAGCGCTTCGGTAATCTGGTTACCGATCTCATCGTCTTCGACGATATAACTTTCGAGGTCGATGGTGGAGCGCGCTTCAGCGATATCAGCCAATAATCCGGCCAGGTACGCATCGCCGTCGGTGACGACCAGTTCTGCTGTCCACGGCTGAACCTGAACCTGAGGCGGAACCTGAACCATAGGCATCGATTGCATCATCGCGCACGGCAAAGCCAAGATAGCTTTTGCCGCGCGCGACAGTCCAGGATCAACGCTTGCCGGCTGCCTTCAACAGAGTCTCGCCCAAGGTGGCCGGACTTTCGGCGATGTGCACGCCGGCATCCTTCATGGCCGCAAATTTGGCTTCGGCGGTGCCGGTATTGCCCGAGACGATGGCCCCGGCGTGGCCCATGCGCTTGCCTTTGGGCGCGTGCGAGCCGGCGATGAAACCGACTACCGGCTTGGTGACGTGCGCTTTGATGTACTCACAGGCTTTTTCTTCGGAATCCCCGCCGATTTCACCGATCATGATGATGTATTTGGTCTCGGGATCATTCTGGAAAAGCATCAGTGCATCGATGAAATCAGTGCCCTTGATGGGGTCGCCACCGATACCGATGCAGGTCGACTGGCCGATGCCGGCGCCGGTTGATTGGAATACCGCTTCATAGGTCAAGGTACCCGAACGGCTGACGATGCCGGTCGAGCCACGTTTGTGGATGTAACCCGGCATGATGCCGATCTTGCATTCGCCGGGGGTGATCACGCCTGGGCAGTTGGGACCGACCAGACGCGATTGCGAGCCGGCCAGTTTCTTTTTGACCAGGTACATGTCGCGAGCGGGGATGCCTTCGGTGATGGCGACGATCAAGGGGATACCGGCGTCGATGGCTTCGCAGATGGCATCAGCGGCGCCTGGGGGCGGGACGAAGATCATCGAGGCGGTGGCCCCGCCGTGGACGACGGCTTCACGCACGGTGTTCCACACCGGGAAGTTCTTGCCGTTTTCGCCGGTCCAGGTTTGGCCGCCCTTGCCGGGGGTGACGCCGCCGGCGAACTGGGTGCCGTAGTTCACGGCGCCATTGGAGTGGAACGTGCCGACCTTGCCGGTGATGCCCTGGCAGATGAGGCGGGTATTTTTGTCGACGAGCACAGCCATGGCTTAAACCTTTTTTCCAGCAGATTGTCCAGCAGAGAGCTTGGCGGCACGGTATTCCGCAGCCGCCTTGGCTGCCTTGGTGCAGCCGTCTTTCAGGTCGTCGGCGGCAATCACTTTCAAACCGGATTCGTTGATCATCTTCTTGCCCAACTCGACGTTGGTGCCTTCGAGGCGCACGATGAGCGGCCGGTCGAGACCGACTTCCTTCACTGCCGTCAGCACGCCCGAGGCGATGGTGTCGCACTTCATGATGCCGCCGAAGATGTTGACCAGGATGGCCTCTACCGATGGATCTTTGAGGATGATCTTGAAAGCGGTGGTGACCTTTTCGGCCGTAGCGCCGCCGCCGACATCAAGGAAGTTGGCGGGGAAAGCGCCGTAGGATTGGCCATACAGGGCGATCGCGTCCATGGTGGCCATGGCCAGGCCAGCGCCGTTCACCATGCAGCCGACGTTGCCGCCAAGCTTGACGAAGGCCATGTCATGCTTCTTGGCTTCGAGCTCGGAAGGGTCTTCTTCATTAGGATCGAGGAAGGCGACGATGTCCGGATGGCGGAACAGTGCGTTGTCGTCGAACGACATCTTGGCATCAAGCGCCACCACCTTGTCATCCTTGGTGATCACCAACGGGTTGACTTCGAGCATGTCGGCATCGGTCTCGATGAAGCACTTGGCGAGGGCCTTGGCAGCGGCGACGAAGGGCGGAATCTGCGTCGGCGTCAGGCCGATCTGGAAACCAAAGTCCCGCGCTTGCCAGTCGCCCAGGCCCGCGTGCGGATCAAAATGGGTCTTGAGGATTTTTTCGGGGGTGTTGTGGGCCACATCCTCGATGTCCATGCCACCTTCGCTAGAGACCACCAGCACTGGGGCGCCGGCAGCCCGATCGAGCAGGATCGACAGGTACAGTTCTTTGGCGATGGCGCAGCCGTCTTCAATGTACAGGGTCTGCACTTGTTTGCAGTCGTCGCCGGTCTGGATCGTCTTGAGAAAGTTGCCGAGCAGTTTGCTGGCATAGTCCTTGGCTTCGGCCGGCGATTTGGCCAGCTTGACGCCGCCGTCCATAACCTTTTTGGTCATTGCCTGATCAGCATAGACGGTGCCTTTACCGCGTCCGCCGGCATGGATTTGACTTTTCAC
>JAYVTR010000293.1:0-7052 GCA_043788625.1 Planctomycetota bacterium | reverse complement strand
TACGGGTTTGTCATTGTTGATTGGAACCCTGATCGGGGCCATCAGCGGCTATGTGGGTGGGTGGGTTGACCTGCTGCTGCAACGTCTGGTTGAGATCATGATGTGCTTCCCGACCTTCATCCTCATCTTGGTCGTAGTAGCGATGACTGGGCGCGACATATTCGTAATCATGATGGTCATCGGCGTTACCGGATGGGCCGGTACTGCGCGATTGGTGCGAGGGGAATTTCTAGCGCAATCGGTGCGTGATTACGTCGCTGCCGGCCAGGCCCTGGGTTTAAGTCCATTGCGCCTCATGTTCCGCCACATTCTGCCCAATTCATTGACGCCGTTGCTGATCACTGCGACGTTTGGAATTGCAGGCGCAGTCGGCAGCGAAAGCGCGCTTTCGTTTGTCGGCCTGGGCGATCCGACGGTTGCCAGTTGGGGCATGTTGTTGGAACAGGGGCGTGAAAACATTCAGTACGCGCATCTGATATGGCTGCCGGGCATGGCGGTGTTTATCCTGGTGTCAGCACTGAACCTTATCGGTAACGGCTTGCGTGAAGCTGCCGATACCACGAACGAGTAAGAGAAGCACATGGCATTGCTCGCATTCAACGATCTTCATGTGACCTTTACCGGGCGCGAGCGCACTGTCGAGGCGGTTAAGGGGCTGACGTTCAGCATTGAACCCGGGCAGGTGGTTGCCTTAGTCGGCGAATCCGGCTCAGGTAAAAGCGTATCGTCGATGAGCGTGCTGCGTCTGCTGAAAGAACCGCCGGCAACCTATCCGCGCGGGACGATCACCTTTGCTGACGAAAATGTACTGACCATGGACGCCAAGCGTCTGCGTCACCTGCGCGGCGGCGAGGTGGGCATCGTCTTCCAGGAACCGATGTCGGCGTTGAATCCAACCTGGAAGGTGGGCGCGCAGGTCGCCGAATCCCTGGAATTGCACACCACGATGTCGGCGGCTGAACGCCGTATGCGCGTGATCGAGTTGTTCACGCAAGTTGGCATCCCCAACCCGGCGGCCCGCATCGATGCGTATCCGCATGAATTGTCCGGTGGCCTGCGCCAGCGCGTATGCATTGCCATGGCCTTGGCGTGTAAGCCGAAACTGCTGATCGCCGACGAACCGACCACGGCTCTCGATGTCACCATCCAAGCGCAGATCCTCGAACTCTTAAAACGACTGCAGCGCGAACTAGGTATGGCAGTACTGTTCATCACCCACGATCTGGGCGTTGTCTCTGAGCTTGCCGATCGGGTGGTGGTAATGCGTAATGGCACCCACGTTGAAAGCGGCACAGTGGCTGAGGTATTTGCCAACCCGCAGCATCCGTACACGAAAGCGCTGCTCGCCTGCCGCCCGACGCTGGGCCAGCGTCGGGGCCGACTGCCAACGGTAGAAGATCTGATGAACAACGCCGATTGAGCAGTGCTGGGTCTTAAAGCGAGAGAGAGAGAGAGAGAGAGAGTAGTTGTGCTATTTATTATTTATATAATAAATCGGTATGCCCAAAGCCATGATCCGCATTGCCAGTGTTGAGAGGTCAATTCACGCCTTACGTGGTCATCGAGTGATGTTCGATGCGGATTTGGCCGAGTTGTACGGCGTCGAGACCAAGCGGCTCAACGAAGCGGTGAAGCGCAACAGAACACGTTTCCCAGAAGATTTTGCCTTCCGCCTCAACCAGGCCGAGGCCATCAACTTGAAGTCGCAATCTGCGACTTCAAGAGCACATGGCGGCCGTCGTCGTTCGCTACCGATGGCATTCACAGAGCAGGGCGTGGCGATGCTTTCCAGTGTGCTGGGAAGTCCGCGAGCCATTGCCGTCAATATCGAAATCATGCGTGCCTTCGTCAGGATGAGGCAGGCAATCATGGTCAACGCCGAGTTGGCAAAGCGGCTGGCATTGGTGGAGGCGAAACTGGATCAGCATCGTGCTGATTTGGGCAAGGGCATGTCCGAGACGAGTAAGACGCTGACCGAGCATGCCCAGCACATTCGCATTGTGTTTGAAACCATTCGCCGGCTTCTGGCCGAACAAGAAACTCCCAAGCCGCCGACGCGGATGGGTTTTAAGCTTCGCTGAAAAGCTGGTAGCGTCCGATCCAGCTCCGCCCGAATTCGCGCCGTTCACTCAGCTGCAAGCCCTGCGGTAAAGGGGGTAGATCCTGGCCGCGTTCACCACGGATGATCAACTCACCGTTCGGCTGCAGACTGGCCATCGCCAACCTCAGCAGCTCGCTGAGAGTCTTCGGTTCGTCGGCAAACCATGGAAACGGTGGATCGGCAAAGACCAGGTCGAGGTCATGCAACTTCGGCAGCACATGCTGGAATTCATTGCCGTGCAGAGTGACTGCCGACGGTGAACCAATTGCCTGGAGATTTTTGACGATCGTTGGCAAGGCATGCGGGCCGGCCTCGATCAGGTGTACCTGGGTGGCGCCGCGGCTGAAGGCCTCGATGCCAAAGGCTCCTGAGCCGGCGCAGATATCAGCGACATGCAGATCACTGAGATCCTGTCCCAGCCAATCGAACAACGATTGCTTGATGCGATCCGGCAGGGGGCGGGTGTCGAGCCCGGGCGGCGCTAGGATTTTACGGCCACCAAGTGTGCCACCGATGATCCGTAAATGACTTTGATTACGGGCCATGAAAGTGCTCCAGGTCGTGCCAGAATCGTGGATAGGTCTTAGCCGTGCAGGCCGGATCAGTGATGGTGATGTCGCCGGCGATGGCCCCGAGAATGCCGAAGCTCATAGCCATGCGATGATCAGCGTAGCACTCGATCGCCGCCGGCAGCAAGGGACGCGGCTCGATGCGTAGCCAGTCCTCGCCATGTGTGACCTCTTGGCCGAGCCGGCGTAATTCCGTGACCGTGGCCGCTAAGCGATCGGTTTCTTTGATACGGATGTTGGCGATGTTACGAATCGTCGTCGGCCCCTCGCACAAGGGTGCGATCGCCGCCAAAGTCATCACTGTGTCTGAGATGTGGTGCATATCGACGTCGATGCCGCGGAGTTTACCGGTGCCGGCGATGACCGTATGGTGCGGACTTTTGCTCACCGTTGCCCCCATCTGCCGCAGGACATCGACAAAGCCGTAATCGCCTTGCAACGAGGTGCCGGTAAGACCATCGACTTGAATAACATGCCCACCCGCAGCGGCGAGAGCGAATGGATAGCTCGCCGATGATGCATCGGGTTCGATGTGGTAGCTGCGACTGCGATAGGCTCCGGTGCGACGAGCGATGAAGCCGGCCTCGGTCTCATCGATCTGGCCGCCAAAATCCTTGACCATCTGCCGCGTCAGGTCGACATAAGGGCGGCTCACCAAGGTGCCTTCAATGGTGATGTCCAGATCGCGGTCGCCCAAGCCGGCCATCATCAACAAGGCGGTGGTGTATTGACTCGATCTGGTGCCGGGCAGGCGGATGGCGCCGCCCTGGTAGGTGCCGCCATGGATGGTTATCGGTGGGCAGCCGCTGGCGCAATCAACCGCGATTCCGAGTTGACGCAGGCCATCAACGAGGTCGCCGATCGGCCGCTTGGCCATGTGCTGGTCACCAATGAAAGTCGTCACACCGGGAATGAGCGCCGCCAACCCGGCGAGGAAGCGCACCGTGGTACCGCTATTGCCGACCAAGAGCGGGGCCGCAGGCGCACACAGGCGTGAGCGCCCGCCTTCGACGATGACCTGGCCGGCTGCGCCATCGCGAATGACGATGCCCATCGCCGCCAGGCAGGTGCGCATATGATGGGTGTCGTCGCTCTCCAACACGTTTTCCAGCACCGTTGTGCCCTCAGCGAGCGCCGCCAGGACATAAGCCCGATTGGTAATGCTTTTCGAGCCTGGCACGCGCCACGTAGCGCGGCGTCCGGCCGGAATGGGGGTGATCAACAACGGAGTGGCAGGGGGCATGGCCGGGTAAGGATGGTCGAGTGCCCGGCGGTGCAACGCGCATAGGCTTGCTGCATGTCCGCAGCCGCTGATCAATCCGCTCGCCACATCATCAGCCAACGCGCCGCCCTTCTGGCGCAGATCGCCGGCGAATCGCGTAATGAGGCGGTGGCAGCTCTGAAGGCCCTGCGTCAAAGTGAATATCAAGCCCTGGCGAAGTGGCAGATCGAACACCTGGGCGAAATCACCGGTCGCGATGTGGTAGCACGCATCACCTCGCTGACCGACGATATCGTTTGCAACTTGGCGCAGCGCGCCGCCGTGCGCACCGCCGCCCCCGCAGATTGGAGCGATCAGGTCGGCATCCTCGCGATCGGTGGTTATGGCCGTGGCGAAATGAATCCTTATTCCGATCTCGATGTGCTGGTCCTGGGCGTCGGCAAACAGGTCGCGCCGTGGCAGGTGGCTTTCTACAATGAATTCCAAACCTTGTGCTGGGATGTGAAATTCACCGTCGGCGCTAGTCAGCGTTCGGCGGTCGAACTCGAGCGAACCCTCGACGAGGATTTCGTCACCGCCACGGCGGTCATCGAATGGCGACCGTTGCTGGCCGGGGCGCCGGTACAGCAGGCCGTCACCGATATCCTCACACGTTTCCGCAAGCGCCGGGCAAAGGAATTCCTGCGCTATAAGCTGCAGGAACTCGCTGAGCGGCGGGCCAAGGCCGGTGTCAGCCTGTTTTTGATGGAGCCCAATCTCAAATCGAATCCGGGCAGTCTGCGCGATGTGCAATTGCTGCGCACGATGGCCTTCATCGTTTCGGGCTCGCGCGATCTGCCGAGCCTTAGTGAACTGAATTCCCTTACCCGCCAGGACCTGACGGAAGTCAACGCCACCAACGATCATTTGTTGAGCTTGCGTTCATTGCTGCATTTCCATCACGGCCGCAAACAGGATGTGTTTCAGCTCGCCGATCAGGTGCGGGTGGCAAAACTCTATGGCTGGGGCGACGTCAGCCGCCTGCGCGCCGTCGAACATTTCATGAAGCGGCATTACGCGCAGGTCCGTCACGTGCATCAGATGGTCGACTTGGCCATCAGCCGGTTGGATGCGCTCGGCTATCTGGGCCGCAAGCTGATCCTGATCAAAAGTCGCAAAGTGATCGATGCTGATTTCGTGGTCGTCCAAGATCAGGTCTACATCGCCAACAAGGAATTCTGGCAGCAGCCGGATGCATTGGCGCGCGTGCTGCGCATGTGTCGCGAGGCACAAGTGCGCGAGGCGCGTCTCAGTCTTGAATTGCAACGTGAAATCCGCGCCAACCTGCAGCGCATCAATGATGCATTGCGCCATGACCGGGCCCTTGCGCGGATATTCTTGAGCATGCTTGGTGATCTCGGGCGCACCAAGCCGATCCTTTCAGACATGCACGCCTGTGGTCTGCTTGGGGCTTACCTGCCCGAGTTCGGCAACCTGACCTGCTTGATGCAGTTCGACAGCTATCACCAGTACACGGTCGATGAGCACACCTTGATCGCCTTGGGTAATCTGGATGCGGTGGCCAACGGCAAGGCCGAGGGTCTACCCGGCATGGCGTGCTTATTGAGCGAAGTGACGCGCAAGGATCTGCTGGCGCTGTCACTGCTGCTGCACGATATGGGCAAGTACATGGGCCGTGGCCACGTCGCCCGTGGGGCAATCATGGTCGAAGGCGTGGCCGAGCGTTTTGGCCTGACCGACTCCGAAGAGGACCTGGTGTATTTCCTGGTCGAACGTCATGTGTCATTATCCGACGCCAGTCGCATGCGCGATTTCCGCGAGCCGCAGTTCCTGCGCTCGTTCGCCGAGAAGATGGGCAGCGTCGCCAATCTCAATGCCTTGTATTGCCTCACCTGGTGTGATGCCAAGGCAGTCGGGGAAGGTATTTTAACCGGTTGGCAGGAAGCCATCCTGGCTGACCTACGTGAGGCCGTGGCCCAGCAATTGGCCGGCGGAATGGCTCCCGGTACCCGTCATGAACGCCTGGTGGCGGAATTGGTGGCTACCGGCGTGAGTCCAGAAAACGCCGAGCATTTCCTGCGCAGTCTCGGCAATACCTATGAACATCAGGCGTTGCCCGGCGATATCGTCCGACATTTCCAGGTCTTTGCCGAGGCCGGTCAGGACGGCATTGGCCTGAGCTATGCCGTGATCGATAAAATCATCCAGGTGACCGGAGCCGTCCCCGATCGCCATGGTCTGCTGGCGGATGTGGCAGCGACCTTGTCGGGGCATGGCTTCGATATCATCGATTGCCGTTCATGGATTACCGAAGGTTCGGTGGCGCGGGCGCCCACCGTGTTGTATTCGTTTCGTCTCAGCTCGATCTACCCAGCGCGTATCCGTGACGAAGACCTGTGGCAACGTCTTCGCAAAGATCTGCTGGCGGTTGCTAGTGGCACCTTGGATCCGCTGCTCTTGCTGACCAAACGCCGCAGTGCCCTGGCCCCGCGTCCAGCTGATAGCGGTTTTGACGATCCGGCGGTAAAGGTCGAGCAACGCACCAGCGAGCACCATACCATTGTCGATATCCACACGAAGGACGAAGTCGGCCTCTTGTCGAAATTGACGCGGGCGATCAGTGCTTTCGGTGCCGATATCGGCTACACCTGCATCAACACCATGGGCGATGTAGCGGTGGACGTTTTCTATGTCAGCCGTGGCGGTGCCAAGTTGAGTGACGCCGACGCTGACGCATTACGCCTGCATCTGGTCAGCACCCTACACTTGAATCCGGTGATCAAGGCCAGCTGATGACGACCTCACTGAAAGCGTAGCGCCACCCAGTCGAGGGTTTTGGCGAGCTCGACATCGGCACTGGTGATGCGGTCTCCGGCATCATGCGTGGTCAGGCGCACGCTCACTCGGTTGTAGACGTTGGTCCATTCCGGGTGGTGGTTGAGGCGTTCGATCTCAGGAGCAGCGTCATTGATGAACGCCAGAGCCTGGGTGAAGTCAGTAAAGATAAAGGTACGGGTCAGGGCGTTTCCGGTTTGCTGCCATGCTGGCAAGGTTGCTAGGGCCGCTGCCAGACGTTCGGGGATAAGTGGCATCATGGGTGAGACGGTGTCGATGTTAGGCCGCGAATCAAACCTCACTTTGATCCTCCCGCATGATTTGG
>JAYVTR010000292.1:0-31269 GCA_043788625.1 Planctomycetota bacterium | reverse complement strand
CATTTAATGAGAGAGAGGCGATTAGTAATAGAACGTAACATGGGAAATCCCCCAGATACAAAGCAGCATAGGCACCGCCAAGGGGAAATCTTTCATCATTGTGAAACATGAACAAATGCTGTGCTTAATCACCGTTAATATACGCCGTTGCCGGCAGATTCAGGGCCTTTAAAAAAACCTGACTGCCGGCTATGAATAAGTCGGTGAATACCTTTTTCCCAATGACAAATTGAAATCTTTAATCGCGCACCTGTGAATTTCGGTGCGGTTTTCGTTAGTAAAGAATACCGCTGATTGCCGATCAGCGCGTTACGATGCGTATCAGGCGTCCGGCATTCAACAGTACCCGACGGCGCCACACCATGTCGGTGCCGTGACGGATGAGGGTGAATTCGACTTCCATACCATTTTCATCTAGGCGGGTTTCGGTGGCATCCAAGACACGCCAAATTTCTGGGGTTTCGCCAGTCGTGAAAATATCACGCATCAGGTAGTCATAGTGCGAGGGAAATAATTTGCGCGGATCAATGGCGTTGCTGTACGCATTGACCGGAACACCGACTTTAAGTATGGGTTTGGTTACCGCTTGCGGCACGGGCTTGACCGCTGGCTGCTGACGGAAAGTGAACGGATTGTAACTGACCATGGAGCAATCTCCTGAAGTCATGATTTTACTTCAATTTATATCTGATCAACCACGAATTCGCGCGAAAGTTGAGCTTTTCGTCGTGCAAATTGCAATGTTGCGCAATTAGGCTCTATCAAGTCGCAGTACCAGCCAGGCAAACACGGGAGCTCCGACTATGCCGGTGACCACGCCCAAGGGCAATTCGCCACCCGGGGCGACGCGGCATAGGGCATCGCAGGCGATGACGAACGCTGCTCCGCCGACCGCAGCAGCCGGAATCAGGCGCCGATGGCTGACGCCGGTGAATGGCCGCAGGGCATGCGGTACGATCAGGCCGACAAAGGCCACACCGCCGCCGATCGCCGTCGCCGCCGCGGTGAGGACCGCGGTCCACGCCAGAATCCAGAAGCGTGCTGTGCGCACATTGATGCCCAGCGCCGCGGCTTCATCTTCACCGGCCAGCAATACATCCAATTGCCGGCCCCAGGCCCAAGCGGCGAGGCCGCCGATAACCACCAAGGGGATGGCCAGCGCTACATGCCGCGGACCTTTACCATCCACGCCACCCAGTGAAAAGGCCACCAGCATGCGGCCGATCTCCCAATTGGCTTGCGCCAACCAGGTCAACAAGGCGGCGACGCTGGCACAGGCGGAGGACAGCAGGAAGCCGGTTAAAAGAACGCCCAAGGTCTGATCGCCCCCGCGCATCTGCACCGCTCGGGCGACGGCCAACAATAGTGCTAGCGCACCAGCAGCGCCGGCCAGGCAGCCCAAGGGCAAGACCATTTCCGCGGCCAACCACCAAGGTAAGACACTGGCGAGGGCCGCATGACCGAGCAGTACCGCTTGTCCGCCAAGGGCGGCGCCCGCCGTGGTACCGAGCACCGATGGGCTGGCCAGAGGATTGCGGAACAACCCCTGCATCAGCACGCCAGCAATGGCCAGAGCGGCGCCGGCTAGCCCGGCGCATGCCATGCGCAAACCACGCAGCTCCAGAAAAACGCCACGGCTCGCCGCATCTGCGAGCGAGCCGTGACCCAACCCCAGGCCGAGGCCCAGGGAGAGCAAAAGGGCACCAGCGAGGATCGCCCATACGCGCATCAGAAGGTCGCCGTCACGCCACCATAACCAGCCGCACCGGGAGTGGTGTAGCCCGAGCTGGTGCCAGCAAAGCCGGGATTGAGCTCATAGGCGGTGTTGGTCAGATTTTCGCCGCGCACGTAGACCTCCCAGGTGGGATTGATGGTATAGCCGGCGGCGGCACCCAACAGCGCATAGCCAGGCAGATTGTCAGCAAAGCGATGACTCACTGCATCGGCGCGCAATGACACCCATGCCTGGTGGAAGTACCACGCCGGCTGGATGACCACGCGGTTACGCGGCAACTCCTGCATATGCGCGACGCTGTCGGCGTTGGCATGCTGCCACGTCCAGCTGACGGTGAGACGGGCGCCTTCCGTTTCGGGACGCCAATCGATGGCGCTTTCAACACCTTCGTTGTGATAGGCACCGGTATTGCCATAGGCGCCGAAATTGGGTGGAGTGGCGTTCGGTACGAACTCGATGGCCTGCAGGTAGTCGGTGCGGAAAGCGACGTTCGACAACGTCAGGCCGCCGGGCAGGTGTGTCTCGTGACCGATGTCGCTGCTACGTGAACGTTGCGCCTGCAGCTCGGGGTTGCCGTACGGACTGTATAATTCGTAAAGACTCGGGGCGCGGAAGCCGGTGGCGAGCGACGCGTGCAGTTTGACTTCCGACAGCGGAAATACGGCTACACCACTGCGCCAGGTGCCATTGTTGCCTTCCTGATTGTGATGGTCGATACGTGCGCTCTGGCTGAGCTCCACGTAACGATTGCCGATTAACACCTGACCCCAGCCGCCGCTGAGCGAGTCGCTCTCGTCAAAGCTGCCGTACGAATCTTCGATGACGGCTTGATCGCGCTGGACGTCGGCGCCGAGAGTCACCCCCAACCGGTCGATGGCCCAGGCGCGCTGGGCGCCGGGACTCACGATGTCGGTCGTGATGCGTCCGGCGAGGTAATCCTGCTGACTGTCGAATTCGCCGGCATAGGCGATCGAGTCGTTGGTGCGATCGCTGTCGGTGTGCGCGCCATCGATAGCGACGGTGACGATGCCGAGGTGCGATTCGCCGCCGGCGCTGCCGCGCCATGAACGGAATTTATTGGTGGCGCTGTCATCTTCCGGATCGGTGCTGTAGGTCGGTGGCGGCGCGCCATCATAGGCTTGGTTGGCGAGATCGCTGCGTACGCCGACGTACAGAATGGTGCCGGGCAGCAGGTGCGCCTCGACGCGGGCGGTGAGGCCCAGGCGATCGACGGCGTCACGTTCATGATCGCCGCTGCGGCCTTGCTCGCTGGGCAGGCAGGAACTGGAAATGCCATCGCTGTGCATGGCGCCGACGGCCACCGCGTAGCCGAAGGCTTCGCCGATCGGGCCGGTGGTGGTGCCATTGACGCGGCCGGTGCCAAACGAACCGCCTTCGATCCGCGCCGCCGTCTGTGCTACCGCCGTCGGCCGCACGGTGAGCAGATTAACCACGCCACCACCGGAGTTGCTCCCGTATAAACCGCTTTGCGCGCCATTGACGACTTCGATGCGCTCAATGCCTGAGCCGTCGATGAATGAGGTATTGGCCTGACCCTGGGTATTGGTCGGGTCAGCGACGGGAATGCCATCGATCAGGATGCGCGTGTCGTACGAGTTTGCGCCACGGATGCGGATGCTCGAAATGCCGCCATCAACATTCCCATTAAGGCCCAGGGCACTGACCCCGGGCAGGCCATCGATGCGTTCGGCGAGGTTGCCGGTGTAACCGCGCTCACGGTCGTCGCTGCTGGTGACCACAGCTGAGGTGGCAGTCGATCGCCAGGGGTCGGTGGGTTGCCGATCAGCGGTAACCAGCAACGGCGGAACGAGAGTGGTCTCACTGACATCAGCGGCGGTGATTACGCTGGCGCTGGCCAGCATAAGGAGGGTAGGAACTAAACGACGCATGGGGCGTCTCCGGGCAGATGACAGCGACTCATGGAAGCACCGCGCTCCGACGAGCACACCTGGTCACCGGTAGAGCTGCGGCCACTGCCGTGCTTCCATTGGAAGCGGCAAGTAGCCGTGCCCCAGCTCCCGGGGGCAACCATGCGTGGCCAAGGCCGGTCTCCGGACTCCTGGATCAGCCCTTCTGGCGCCTTCCCGCTGATGAATCAGCAGTGGTTGTTGCCAGTTGGTCCCCAGTCACCGTTGCGGGTCAGTGCCGGATTCCCTCGCAAGCGAGGCCACCGGCTTCCCGATTATCCCCAGCGCTGATGACAGCCCGGGGCACCTTGGACGGGCGGGACTGTGGGCGGCTTTTGGCAAAGTCACGGACTGCTTCTACTCCTGGATTGAAGTATTATTCTCTTGCCCCCCGAGGTTGCCCATGCCGCTTGATCTGCCGTCGTCCTATAGTGCCGCTACCGTTGAAGCCGATGTCTATCGCCGCTGGGAGACCGCCGGCTGTTTCAAGGCCGGGGCCGGCAGGCGCTCGGGGATGCCCAGCTACACCATCGCCATTCCGCCGCCAAATGTGACCGGCGTGCTGCACATGGGCCATGCGCTCAACAACACCTTGCAAGACACCTTGATCCGCTGGCGACGCATGCAGGGCTACGACACCTTGTGGCAACCAGGCACCGATCATGCCGGCATCGCCACCGAATCAGTGGTGGTCAAGCACATCCAGGCCGAAGGCCTGACCCGTGACGGCCTCGGGCGTGAGGCATTCCTCAAGCGCGTGTGGGCGTGGAAGGAACAGTCCGGCGGCGCCATCACCCAGCAGCTGCGCAAGCTGGGTTCGTCATGCGATTGGTCGCGTGAACGCTTCACCATGGATGAAGGCCTGTCGCACGCCGTGCGCGTGCAGTTCACCAAGCTCTATGACGCCGGCCTGATCTATCGCGGTACACGCATGGTGAACTGGTGTCCGGTACAGAAGACCGCCCTCGCTGATGACGAAGTCGAAGTCATCGAGAAGCAGGGTTTCTTTGGGCTCTGAAATACGACCTCGCCGATGGCAGCGGCTCGATCACCGTCGAGACCACACGTCCCGAGACGTTCTTCGGCGACACGGCCGTAGCGGTGAATCCCGACGATGCGCGCTACCAGCACCTGATCGGAAAAAAGGTGCGCCTGCCGATCATCGGCCGCGAGATCCCCATCGTTGCCGACAGCTATGCCAACCCCGAAAAGGGTTCAGGCGCGGTGAAGATCACCCCGGCGCACGACCCCAACGATTACGAACTGGGCAAGCGCCATAATCTGCCGCTGATCCGGGTTATCGATTTCGACGGCACCATGACCAAGGACTGCGCGCAGTTCGCCGGGCTCGAACGCTTTGCCGCGCGCAAGGCGCTGCTTAAAGAGTTCGAAGCCAGTGGCGTGCTGCTGGGCAGCACCGAGATCAAGCATGCGGTCGGCCACAGCTACCGCAGCAATGCACCGATCGAGCCCATGGTCACCGAACAATGGTTCGTGAAGATGGACTCGTTGGCGAAGAAAGCCCTCGAATTCAACGTCCCCGGTGGCGTCGAATTCCATCCCGAGCGCTGGACCAAGGTCTATGCCCATTGGCTCGAAAACACCCGCGACTGGTGTATTTCACGGCAGATCTGGTGGGGGCACCGCATCCCTGCCTGGCGTTGTGGGACGTGCAGCAAATACACGGTTGCAGTCACTACGCCGACGGCGTGCCAGCATTGCGCTGCTACAACACTAGCCCAAGAAACAGATGTTCTCGATACCTGGTTCAGCTCGGCGCTGTGGCCGTTCTCGACCCTCGGTTGGCCGGAGAAGACGCCTGAATTGGCGCGCTATTTCCCGACCTCGACTCTGGTGACAGACCGCGGCATCATTTTCTTCTGGGTAGCACGCATGGTCATGGCCTCGAGCTTTGCCCTGGAACAGAAGCCGTTCAGCGATGTCTACATCCATGGCACGGTGCTCGACGAACGTGGCATCAAGATGTCGAAGTCGCTCGGCAACGGCATCGATCCGATCATCATGATCGATGGCGGCACGCAGAATTATCTCGGCAAGGATTACCAATGCCCGGGCTACGGTGCCGACGCCATCCGTTATACCCTGCTCGATATGACTACCGAAGGTCAGGATCTCAAGCTGTCGCCGGCAAAGTTCGAGACCGGCCGCAACTTTGCCAACAAGGTGTGGAATGCCGGGCGCTTCCTGCTGATGAATCTCAACGAGCGGCCGTTGCCGGCAGCGGTGCGCGCCAGTGATTTGGTGCCGTCGCAACTGGGCTTTGCCGAGCAATGGATCCTGGAACGTCTGGCGATGACCACCGAGGCCTGCACCCAGGCGCTGACGGATTTCCGCTTCAACGAGTATTCGAACGGCGCCTATCGCTTCTTCCGCGATGATCTGTGCGACTGGTATCTCGAATGGGCCAAGCGCCAATTCAAGCAGGGGGGCAGCGAAGCCGCCGATGCCGGTCGGGTACTGTCGTTCTGCGTCGACCAGGTGCTGCGCCTGCTGCACCCGGGCATGCCGTTCATCACTGAATTCCTGTGGCTGCAGCTGCAAGGCACCACTGGCGGCACGCCGTGGTCGGGCACCTACCTGATGACCGATGCCTGGCCCGAGCCGGTGGCTGCCCATCGCGGTGCCGACATCGCCCGCCACATGAGCGACCTGCAAGCAGTGGTAGTGGCGGTGCGCAATGCGCGCAACCTGATGCAGCTCGGTGATGGCATCCAACTGGCGGTCGAAATTCATGCGCCAGCGGCCGGCGAGCGGACCTTGGTGGAGGCCAACCGCGAGTTTGTCATCAACCGCGCCAACCTCTCGGCGTTGAGCGTTGCTGCCAGCGGCGTCAAGCCGGCTGCCAGCGTCAGCACCGCCGTCGGCGGTATGAAAATTCATATTCCGGTGACCGGCATCGCCGACATGGCCAAGCTCACCGATCAGCTGACGCGTCGCGCCGCTGGTTTGGAAAAGAGCATCAACGGCAAGCTCAGTCGGCTTGAAAATGCTGATTTCCTCGCCCGTGCTCCGGCCGCGCAGGTGGTCGAAACCCGCGATCAGATGGGCAAAGAGCAGGTCGAACTGGCCAATGTGCGCGAGACCCTGGCCGGATTGTAAATCTACGATCACTCGGCGAGGTGCGTCGGGCGCGCTCTTGGCAGGTGTCCCAGGCACGCGATAGTGGCGCGCCTATGGCATACGCCCTCATTACAGGTGCTGCGAGTGGCATCGGTCGTCATTTGGCAATCGAGTTCGCTGCCAGGGGCCTCGACCTGCTGTTGGTGGCGCGCAATGAACCTGCTTTGCATGCCTTGCAGGCCGAGTTGCAGGCGACCCATGCCGTACGCGTGACGCTGATGGGCCAGGATCTGGCGCAGCCGGGGGCGGCAGCGGATTTGTACGCCCGGGTGCGGGCGATATTGCCGGCGCCGGATGTGTTGGTGAACAACGCGGGTTTCGGGGTCTACGGGAATTTTCACCAAGCCGATGACGAGGTGCTCGAGCGCATGGTGCAGGTGAATATCCTCGTCGTTACCCAGCTGGCCCGTCTGGCACTGCCGGAAATGCGCCAGCGCGGCAGCGGGCGCATCCTCAACGTCGCCAGTTGCGCTGCCTTCAATGCAGGCCCGTTGATGGCGGTCTATTTCGCGACCAAGGCCTATGTCCTGCACTTCAGTGAAGCCATCGCTCAAGAATGCGCAGGCAGCGGCGTCACCGTCACCGCTCTATGCCCTGGCGCCACCGCCACCGAGTTCCATCGCACCGCTGGTTTTCCCGGGGAATCGTGGCTGTTTGCGCCGCCGATCGCGGCCCATCCGGCGACCGTGGCACGTTATGGAATTCGCGCCATGTATGCCGGCCGACGCATCGCTATTCCTGGCCTCATGAATAAGGTTTCGGTTTTCATGTTGCGGTTTATCCCACGCCGCCTGGCGGTGTTGCTCACGCAACGCGTGTTGCGTCACTGATCCCGGCTTGGTCGCAAATTACCGGGATGATTGCCTCAAGGCGAATTCACCCCGGCGAAAACAATCCCCACGCCGCATCTCGCCAAGCTTTCGGCGTGGTGCCAAAACGGCCATGGAAGCGCCGATAGAAGTGACCAAGGTGCGGCATGCCACAGGTTTCGGCGATGGTGGTGATCGATTTTTCGCTCAGGCGCAATTCGCGGGCCGCCCAATCCAGGCGCAGGCGGGCGACCAGTTCGCTGGCAGTGCAGGCATGCCAACGGCGACACAGGCGATTGAGGTGTGCCGGGCCGCAGCCGGCCAGGCGGGCGAGGGCGACGGTGCCGCCGGCCAGATGCCGGACCTCGACGAAGGCGGTGCAGGCGGTGAGCAGGCGCGGTGGCATGGCGGTATGGTCGCTGCGCGTCAGCAGGCGCACCAGGTCGAACAGGAAGGCATCAAGCTCGGCCAGACTGCTGCCCGGTTGCATGAGTTCGCTAGTCCACACCTGCAGCCGCGCCACAGCGGTCGGCGACATGCTGCGCTGAGCCAGTTCACCGCCGGCGCGCCACGGCCAGGGCACGCTGCTGCAGCTGGCCAGGCGCGCGCCGACGGCGCGTGGAAATGACAGATTGACCAAGCTGAAGCCGTGCGCGCCGGCAGTGAAGCCATGCACATCAGCCGCGCGTACGCAGACCACGTCGCCGACGCGCAAGGCGCTGTCGCCGGCGGCGGTGTGGTGCCAGCCATCGCCTTTTTCAAGCCAGAAACATTCGTCGAAGTCGTGGCGGTGGCTGCCGATGAGGGCATGCGGACGCATGCGGTGGCGCGCCAGGTGGAATGGCTTACCGCTTATTCCCTCAGTTATCCAGGTAATCAGAGCTGGTGAAGTCATCCAGGGCGAATCTTGCCCCGTCGGCGGGCAATGTCGAGATCGTTGCCGGCGGTTAGCCTCAGGCCATGAACACCGCCGCCTTGTTTGCTGAACGTCACACCACCAATGCTTACGCGGCCGAGCGTCTCGCCGCTCAGGCTGATTTCGTGCGCCAGTTGGGAACGCGCGGCGCAGTTGGCGGAGTAGCCGCCGCGCTCAGCGCCGAAGCCGCCTTCGCCGCCGCCGTGGCGCGCGGTGCCGCGGGCATGGACGCGTTGCACGAAAGCGAGGCCCTGCTGCTGCCCTACGCCGCGCTCGCCAAGAGCTATGAGGTGACCTGCATCGGTCATGCCCATATCGACATGAACTGGCAATGGGGTGTGCACGAAACCGTCGCCTGCGCTTCGGCTACGTTTACCACCTTGTTGAGGCTGCTTGAGGAATTCCCCGAGCTGACTTTCCTGCAAAGCCAGGCCGCATTGTATGAACTGATTCGCGTTCATCACCCGGACTTGTTCGGTCGCATCAAGACGGCGATTGCCGGTCAGCATTGGCAAGTAGTCGCTGGGCAGTGGGTCGAAGCCGAGCGCAATTGCCTGAGTGGCGAAGGCTTCGTTCATCAAGCGTTGCTGGCCCGCGCGTGGTGCAGCGAACACCTGGGAATGTCGCCCGAAGCGGTGGGCATCGACTGGGTACCGGATTGCTTCGGCCATGCCGCGAGTCTGCCGGGCCTGTTGGCACAGGCGGGGTTTAACCATACCTATGCCTGCCGCATTGGTGATGTCGAACATCCACCGGCCTTTCGCTGGCAGGGCATCGATGGGCGCGAGGTGCTGATGTGGCGCGAGATGGCGTGGTACAACGGTGAGCCACGCCAGGACGTGGCCAAGTTCCTCTTCGCTATCGAAGACCTCACCGGCATGAAGCGCTGGCTAAATGTCATCGGCATCGGTGATCATGGCGGCGGCCCCACCCGGCGTCACCTGCGGCGGGTGGCAGATTTCAATAGCTGGCCGGTGTTTCCTCAATGGCGCTGGGGCCGTCTCGACACCTTCCTCGGCGAGCTCGATGCGGTGCGTGAGCGGCTGCCCGTCCATGTCGGCGAACTCAACAGCGAATTCAGCGGCTGCCTCACCAGCCAGAGCAGCATCAAGCGCGGCAACCGCCGCGGCGAGGCGGCGTGCGCCGAGGCCGATACGGCGGTGGCCTTGGCACATGCCATCATCGGTCATGCGGTACGTCCGGAACCGTTGCGTGACGCGTGGCGCAAGGTCTGCTTCGGCCATTTCCATGACATCCTGCCCGGCAGTGGCGTGCGCGCGACGCGCGAGCATTACGCCGGCAGCATGCAAGAGGCCTTGGCCTTGAGCACGGCAGTGACCAGCGAGGCGCTCAAGGCCATCGCGGCGCGCATCGACACCAGCTGGGTCGGCGCCGCACCGGGAGACCATGTGCATCCGTGGCTGAGCACCTCGCGGCTCGGTGGCGGCAGCGGCTTTCAAGTGGGCACCGTCAGCGGCGCCTCGCACATCGACAGTTGGCCCGCGGCGGCGATCTGGTTCAACCCGCTGGCCCACGCCCGTCGCGAAGTGGCCGTGCTACGCGTTTGGGAAGGCGAGGCTGACCGCAATCACGCCCAGCCACTGCGCTTGCGCACTCATGAGGGGGTTATCCTGCCGACGCAGCGGTTAGGAGACGGTGGCTATTGGGGACATCGCTATGTCGACTTGGCGGTGCCGGTGGACATCGGCGCTCTAGGCTGGACCACACTCGCAGTCGAACCTGGCGAGGGGCCGGCCCCGGCTGTGCCGAGCGTGGCATGCATCGCCGTCGAAGGTACCCGCGGTCATTACCCGTACATGAATCGGCCGAGTGGTCCGGTGACGCTCGCCAATGGCATCGTGGTGGTCAGTTTCGATCGCCGCACCGGCATGCCGTGCTCGATCAAGCGTGGCGACCGCGAGTTGCTGGTGGCGCCCATCGCGCTGACCATCGTCGATGAACGACCGGTGCCGATGAATGCGTGGATCCTGGGTGATGCGATGGCTGAACGGACGCCGCTGTGCGACGGCCTCGAGGTCGCCCAGCCCGGGCCGCTGCGCGCCGCCATCCGCAGCCGGTTACGCTGGGGTGATACTACCGCCACGGCGGTATGGACCCTCGATGCCGATTCCGAGCGTCTGCAGCTGCGTATCGAGTCGCGCTGGCTGCTGGTGGGCAGTTTTTCCACCACCATCCCGCGCTTGGTCCTGCGCCTGCCCACCTGCCTGAGCGATGGCGTGCTGACACATGAGATCCCGCATGGCGCCTTGACGCGCCACGAAGAAGCGGGCCGGCCCATGGCTACATTGCGCTGGTTACGGGTTGACGGCCAGCACGGTTCACTGCTGCTCGCCAACGATGGTGTGCATTCCCAGTCGATTGATCACGGCAGCATCGCCCTCGATCTGTTGCGCGCTTCGTGCGACCCCGATCCCTTGCCCGAAATCGGCGATCACGCATGGGAATTCAGCCTGCGCATGGGGGCTCCGAACGATGACGCCGACAGCCTACGCGACGGCGCTGATCTGGCGCATCCGCTGCGCGCGGTGCTCGATCGCGGGCATGCCGGCGATCTGCCGGCGGTCAGCGGCGATCTGCTGACGGCGGCCAAGGGCACGGTGGTGGTGGCGTTGAAGTCGGCCGAAGACGGTCACGGCGTGGTCGCCCGGCTGCTCAACACCACGGCTGCCAGTACGGCGGCGACGCTGACGTGGCATCCCCTGCTGCGCGTGCAGCAGGTCACGCCCTGCGACTTGCTCGAGCGGGCGATAGCCGATGCAAGCGTTGCCGGACGTGGCGTGGGGAGTGTGCGTGGAATCAGTTGAGGATTCAGCTGAGGGTGCAGTTGGCGCCAGGCGCAGCTCACAGGTCTGGCGCTTGCCGCTGGAGTATTTGTGAGCTGGGTGGCATGGCATGAATGTCCGTGGCGAGCGAACGAATTGCACTCGCCAGCGGATATATGGACTCATCTAGCCAGCCGCTATCGGCGTATCAGGTTCAGGAGATTCCCAAGTGCATGTCATAACTTCCGTCATCGGTTCGTGGTTGTTGATGTTGAGTATAGCGGCTGTCGAAACCGTGCCGCTGACGATTGTCGACTGCACGGCGGTGACGCCCAGCCTCAAACGTGGGGTGTGCGCGAATCAGCTCTCGGCTGAAGATTTTCGCGCTCTGGCTCCTGGCGTTGCGTGGTATTACAACTGGCACTACCTGGCTAATTTCGTGCCGCCGACGGGAGTGGCGATGGAGTTTTTGCCGATGGTCTGGGGCAGCGGCCCCGAGCGTCTTGACGGCCTCGAGAAATACCTCGCTGCCGGCAATCACCCGCGGCGCATCCTGGCCATCAATGAACCAAATTTGAAAGGCCAAGCCTTCATCACTCCCGAGCAGACCGCCGACTTGTTCACCCACATCACGGCCGTGGCTGCGCGTTACAAGATCACTGTTGTCGGCCCCAACATGGCGCTCGGTTCATCACCAAAAGACAGCATCGTTGCGGACGACCCGCTGGAAAAGAAATCGCTGACCTACACCTTTATGACGCCGTTCCTCAAGGCTTTCATGCACTTTTCCGGTCCGACGCCGATGGCCGAGCTGGGCGTGCACACCTATGGTAATGCGGGCGAATTCACCTGGCTGGTAGGGATGCTGTTCAAGGAATTCCAACGTCCATTATGGGTCACTGAATTCGCCTGGTGGAATGCGCCCAATGACGCCGCCGAACGCGAGTACATGATCCAGGCCGTCGATCTGATGGAGCGTTCGGAGTACGTGCAGGGCTATGCGTGGTTTAAGGAACGCGCCGATAAGCACAGCATCAGCTTGTTGGAAAAGGAGTCGGGGAAACTGACACCCCTGGGTGAGATCTATGTCCATCTGCCGGTGCACAGCGTGCACTTGGCCTATCGGCTGCCGGGGCGATTGCAGGCCGAATGCTACAACACGGCCAGTGGCGTAACCCTGAAGGAAACCACTGATAGCGACGGTCGGTTTCAGCTGGCCGGCAAGGGCCACATCGCCATCGGCTATCAAGTGGCGCCGTTGCATGCCGGGCGCTATCAAGTGAACGTGAGGCTCTCGGGTCCCGCCAGTGGACTGAAGCTGCAAGTCCACGATCAACCGCCGTTAACGATCCCCGATTCAACCGGTATGTGGCGTACCGTGACGGTTGAGGTGACCCTCGCCGCTGGCCCGCAGACCTTGGAATTGATTGGGGTGGGTACGGGACTTGAGTTGAACTGGCTTGAATTCACCATGATGTAATGCGGCTTCGAGCCTCGATATCGCAGCCGGTCGCTGGTCGCTGGTCGCTGGTCGCTCTGGGGCGCGGGGGACTCGCCTACGATTCGTGTGAACCCTCTCACGAGCTTGGCGCTCAGCATCCCTCGATCTTGTACCCAGATCCCAATCCCCACCATCCGCGCATGGTCGTTTATCACCGCTGTTTGATTTTACTGCTGGTGGCCCTGATCGCGATGCCGGCAGCCGAGCTGCCTAGCGACGCGCTCGAGCGTACCAAGGCTGCCGCCAGTCAAGCGCAGGCGGTGCGTCTGACCTTCGTGCAGACCAAACATCTCGAGATGCTCGACCAGCCCTTGGTCAGCACCGGCGCGATGGAGATCGACCGGCGCGGCGGGCGTATGCGCTGGCAATTCGATCATGGGGCGACGCTCATCCTGGTTGGCGGCAAACTGCGCCGCTGGGGGGCCGATGGCAAAGAGGAGAATCTCGGCAACGACCCCGCCGCGCAGGCCATGGTCGGGCAGATGCAAGGTGTCTTAAGCGGCAATTGGACGGTGCTGGGCGATCTTTTTACTATCCATAGCGATGCGCAGCACATTGAGGGTCTGCCGCGGGCAGCGGATTTGGCGCGTTACCTCGAGCGTATGCTGATCACCGTCGCCGCTGATGGCAGTCCGCAGAAGATCGAACTGTTCGCGCATGGTGGCGATTGCACCACCTACGACTTCGGTGCGGCGGATACGACATGGTTGCCTCGCCCTGAACGCTTCAGCGGTCCGTAATCATTCGCCGCAGCTTACCGCTGGGCGTCATGGTCAGGGCGGCAAATTCCCACACCGTCGGTTGTTTCAGCGGCGCCAAGCGGGCGCGGCACCACTCACGCAGCTCACTGGCGATTTGCACCTCGGTCGTCGGATCAACCAGCATGACGGTGATGCCCACGGTCTCGCCCAAACGCGCATCAGGCAGCGCATAAGCATGGCTGGCGCTTACCGCGGGATGGCTGCTGAGCACGGTTTCGATCTCGAGCGGGAAGACCTTCATGCCTCCGACATTGATGAGGTCCTTGAGCCGCCCGAGGAGGCGCACCTCGCCATCGTCGTCGATGCGAGCACGGTCACCGCTGGCGAAATAGCCGTCGCTGAGCACCGTGCTGGCCGGCTGCCACGGTTCGAGATAGGCATCGAATAGACCGGGGCCGCGGATCAACAGCTCGCCACTATCACTATCACTATCACTATCACTATCACTGCCACTGCCATCGGCGTCAGGCACCCGCACGCGGCAGCTGAAACCAGGCTGTGGTTTCCCTACTGCGCCGAGAGCTTCGCCGGCATGGCCGGGGCTGATCAGCGGCAGGCCGCACTCGATGATGCCCAGGGCCTGGCGCAGACGCAGGCCATGCATCAGGCGGATTTTATCGGCGATCTGCGGATCAAGTGCGGCGGTGGTGCAGACGATGGTAGTCAACGGCGCCAGACCACCGACGGCAACGTTGGCAAAGCGTTGGCAGTGCCACGGCGAGGCATAGGCCAGGGTGGTGCGATGAGTGCGCGCTTGCGCAAGGGTGTCGTTCAGGCGCAGGCGATTGCCAAACACCACGCCGGCGCCCGCCACCAGAGTGGCGATCACCGAGGCCGCCCAGTGGTATGCGAGTGGCAGCAACCATAAGACGCGGTCCCCGGAGTGCAGCTCAAGCGCCCGGCCGGCGGCGACGGCGCGTGCATGCAAGGTAGCGTGCGTTAGCAGCACGCCCTTGGCAGTGCCCGTGGTGCCGCTGGTGAAGCGTAGGAAGGCACTGTTGCCGGAGCCCAGGGGATCAGCAACGCGAGCGGTGCCGAGGTCGTGCACGCCGTGATCGTCGATCAGCCAGCGAATATGCGTGGCGTTGATCAGCTGCCGTCGTTCGTCGGCAGTCAGATGGTGATCGATGGGCACATGCACGCCCCCGCAGGCCACCGCCGCCAGGGAACCGATCAGGGCCGCGGCGCCATCCGCCAGGGCGCTGCCGATGCGCTCGCCGGGCTGTACACCGGCGTGACGGAAATCGTCAGCGCGACTGTGGATGGCGAGGTCGAGAGCGTTGAAGTCGAGTACGGTCTCCCCATCGGCCAGCGCGAGCTGCAGCGGGCTGTGCTGTGCCCAATGGGTCAGGGCGGCGAGGATGCCAGGGGGCTGACTCATGCTGACAACACCCGTCGGCCGACGGCGTGGCCCAGGGCCACGCCGGTGCCGATGACGCGCAGGGCGGCAGCTGCCGAGGGCGCGGCGGCGAGTCCTTTGCCACAGCACCACAGCCACGGCGGCGCTCCGTTGGGTTTGCTAAGGGACTCGGGGCAACCATAGCGGCCGGTGCTCGGCCACTGCCAATGGACGCCTTGCGCATCGTGCACCTCGCTGGGCCAGGCGGCCCATGCCAGGCCACGCTCACGGTTGGCGAACAACTCTGCGAGTGTCAGCCCGGCATAGCCGCCATGATCACGTGCGGCGATTTCCGTGGTCTGCTCGTGAATGGTGGCGTCGAGCAAGGTAGCTGCCTGCTGGGCAATGGTGGTTGCCGCAGTCTGTTCATTGGCATCGATCGACAATTGCCACTGGTGGGCGGTAATTTTTTCCAGGGCCAGGGCCGGCGCCAGTTGCGCCAAACGGCGCAGGGCGGCGCGTTGAGCGCCTGGAGACTCATCGAGGTGCAGGTTCAGCGTGACGCGCCAGGCGCCACATTGTCGGGCAGGGCGAGACGCGGCGTCTTTCCAGCGCGCTGTGCCGCTGGCGTCGATCACCGCCGTCGGCTGCCATTGCTGCCCGCCTAAGGTCACCACGCCGTCGGCGGTGATGCCGGGCGTGCTCGCCAGGTGCAGAGGGATGTGCAGCTCGGTCAGGGCTTCGCTCAAGCCACGGCTCAGGCGCGTCGGCGAGGTCGGCCATAGCCATACCCGGCCGCGTTTAAACGGTGCTCCCTCGCTGAGTCGTGGCACCCACCAGGCGGTGGCGGCTGGTTCAAGCAGCTCAGGAGTTGGCGCATCGATGGCACTCAGGCCGCAGATGGTGCGATGCTGGCCGATCACTGCCACACCACCCGGCTGCTCTCGCTGTTCGATGATCATGACCTCGGCGCCAGCCTGGCGGGCGGCGACTGCCGCTGCCACTCCCGCAATGCCGGCGCCGATCACGATCACATCCATGCTGCGGATAATCGTCAGCGATCGACGATGGCAATCACACCTCGCTGCGCACCATGCCGCCATGCGCTGGATGCCGCTTACACCTGCCGTCATCACCCTTGCCGTGATCAACCTTGCCGTGATCAACCTAGCCGGGTGCGCGCAGCGGGTGCCCGCCGCCGGGTGGGCGCGGGCGCAGCCTTTGCGTGACGCCTCGCCGGCAGTGGCGTGGCATGATGCGGCCGGCCGTTGCACCGTGGCGACGCCGTTGACGCGCATCAGCTGCCGGGCGGTACTGCGGCGATCAGCGGGTGGCGAAGTGCGTTTGGCGCTATTAGCAGATGAGGGGGTTTTATTGTGCGATCTGTCATGTGACGAAAAGTCGGTTTCAACGCATTGCGTAATACCAGATTTGTTGCCACTCCTGCCCCGTCTTGGATGGTTTGTACAACAAGTATGGGGCAAGCGGCCGGCTGATGAGCCAGCGTTGTGGGTCGCAGACCATTGGTTGGTTGCTACGCATGCTCAAGTATATCAAAGTAAGCGCCTCTATGGTGGCGACCCGTTATTGTTGCGACAGGTCACGACCACGGGGATGACCATCAATGTCGGGGATTACCGCAATTGGGACGGGGCATGGTTGGCATATCACAGTGAGCTATCGGCCTTGGGCGTGGCGGTCACTCTGCAGTTGAATGAGCCACTGCCGTAGGCGTTGGCCTTGCACCATCGATTCATGCGGCAGCATGCTTCCCCACTATGGTAGATGCTGCGATCTGTACCCGTATCAATGTAGCAATTGCGGATGAATTTGAACTCGAGCTGGCTGATATGACCGATGATAAGCGGCTGATCGAAGACCTCGGTCTCGACAGCCTCGATAGTGTCGACCTCATCGCCACCTTGGAGCGGACCTTCAAGGTCAAATGCCCCGAGGCGCAGGCCCGGCAGCTGCGCACCGTCGGCGAGATCCATGCTTTTGTGGAGCAGCTGCTGTTGCCCAAGGCCGCTTGAGGAATCAGCTGGCTTTTACGTTGTCTTTCACGTTGTCTTTCACGCTGGAGATGTGGCGCTGCAAAGCGGCCAGGCTGGCGAAGGCGGTACGGCCGGTTTGTGCGTCACCAATCTTCACCCCGTAGGTGCGCTCAATGAGCACCGCCAGTTCGAGTGCATCAATGGAATCCAGGCCGAGTCCGCTACCGAACAGGGCCGCCTGCGGATCGATGTCGCAGGGTTTCAACTCCTCGAGATGCAGTCCGTCGATGACGACCTGGGCTAAACTGGTGAGGGAGGCGTCCATAGCGTGCATGTGCCTAGCGTAGATCGGATGCGAGGTCGGCAACGGTCGAACGCTCCTCGCCGAGGATCAGGCGTTCGCCCCAGGCGCATTCGCCATGCCCGTCGATGGTGGTTTCAATGCGTGCCAGGAATACCGCCGGCGCCCCTTCAGCCAGTAGTCGCCGTGCCGAGGCTCGGGCTTGTTCGTCTGTGGCCCCCACCAGGGCCATGCCCGGCCCATGCAGGCCGAGGCGGATCGAGGCTTCGCCGATCGGTGCGGTCGGCAAGGTATAAGCAAATGCTTGCCAATCGGGCTGCTGCGCCAAGCGACTGCGTTCAAAACGCAGATCAGTTTCGGCACAGCCGTTGGCGCTGACCAGGATCACGGCGCTGTTGATGGGCCAGGGCCCCAGGCGGTGGCCCAAGGCAACCAGAGCGCGTGAGGCGCGATCCATGCGCCCCCACGACGCATCGATGACACCGGTGACCTGGGTGGCGCTCAAACGTGGAATCCGCCCATCGGCATCGACTTCGACATCACTGCGCGCTGCACTTTGCAGGACCAGCTGTGGCTGTGCGACGCGCGTCGCGGGCAGGGCACCCAGCAGCACCGCCCCGTTGATGCCGCCGAAGCCGGCATTGGTGCTCAACCACGGGCCGGCGCACTGATGTTCGCCGGCCGGCAACAGGGTGAGGGGCGCGCGCGTGCCGGCCTGGGGGTTGCCCCACAGGCCGGGAATGCGCCCGCCCGCGTGACACCAGGCTTCGGCTGCCAGCGCAACTTCGCTCAAGCCGCAGGCGCCCAGACTGTGGCCAAGGCCATCCTTCCAGGCGGTGATCGGCACCGTCGGGCACCACGCGGCATAAGCGGCGGCTTCGGCTTCGTCGTTGGCAATGGTGGCGGTGCCATGCGCGATCATCAGGCGTGGGGGTTCGCTGGTACGGCAGGCCGCGACGCAGGCGCGCAGCAATCCTGCACCATCGCGACACGGACCGGTAAGATGGTGCGCGTCTAAGCTTTGGCCCCAGCCTTGCAGATACAGCGGGCCGCTGCCATCATCGATGACCACCGCCGCCGCCGTCTCACTGAGCACGGTGCCGCCGCGGTCAGCGGCAAATGGCCGGCAGCTGTGCGCGTCGGTGGCTTTGAGACCGGCAAAGCCATCAATCACGAACGGTGCTAAGCGATCGCCACCCAACACCAGTACACAACGCGCGCTACCGCTGAGAATCGCTCGTCCAGCCTCGGCCAGGGCCACCGGGCCACTGGCGCAGGCACCGCTGACGGCATAGGCGGGACAGCCAAAAACGAGGGACAGCTGGTGGGCCAACCACGTCAGACCGCCATGCAGCGGAACCGCTGGGGTCTCGGCTGTGGGCGGTTGCAGAAGACTGCTGACCCACAACGGCAGATCGCCTTTGGCGCTGGCCAACAGCAGCAGATCCGGGCGGTGCGGTTGAGCGCTGAGGGCCTGTTGCCCAAGGCGGATCAAGGTCGGTAGGAGCTCATCTGGCAGCACACCCGGCGTGGCCTGGCCCAGGCTCAATGCACGGCGCGTAGCGGCGGCATCACCACTCGGAGTTTCAACAGCCCAGGCAGCGATGCGCGTCATGGACACACTGTCGCGGTGAGCTGGTCTGGCTCAATCATGGACGGCGGCGTTAATACCGCCCACGGCCGGCTGTCGACCTGCACCTGGCGCGAAAATCGCGTCGCCCATGTAGCTGCGCATGGCGCCGCGACGAGGATCTGGGTGTGTGCATCGCAGGCCTTGATGATCGGCTCCAAGTCAGCTACCTGCATGGCGATGAAGACGCCGGCCAAGGGCGGCAACGCGGTTGGCAGTAATGCCGCGAGTTGATCGGTCGCAGGTCGAAACCAGGTGGCGTGGGCGAGGTTGCGCAAGGTGGCATCAGCGTCGACTGCCAGCAGTGGCGTATGCGGATACATCAAGCGCAGGGTATGGGCGGCGGTGCTCCAGCCCAAGCCGACGATCAACCACGGGCGTGATTCAAGCGGCGTGCGTAGGAGTCCGGCGAGCGCGCGTTGCGCCTGTTGCTCGCGGCGCATGGCGTGGCGTACGCTCATCCGCTGGCCGACTGCCCACAGGTCGAGCCACCGCTGCTGACGGCCGTGCAGCAGATCTTCTGCCAGTTGATGAGTGCGGGCGTCACTGATCAGACAGCGCGTGCGTTCGGCCTGCTGGCGCACACTTTCATTGGCGATTTTTTCCAGCCCGGGCAAGGCCCGGCAGGTCAGATGGCCCGGTCTGATCCACCACGTCGTCCGCGGCAGGGCCAAGTCAGTGCCGCAGAGCGCCACCGGCAGCACCGGCGAATGCCAGGCTGCGGCCAGTACGAAAGCCCCAGGCCGGAAGCGCAGCCGGGTGACGCCATCATCACGCCGGCCGCTGGCGAAAATGACCACACTGCGAGTGGAGGTGAAGGTCTGCCCGCTGAGCTTGCCAGTAAGAAAGTCGGCGCTGTTCACCGCAGCCGTACTGACGATGCCGCAGCCGCGCGCCACCCAGCCCAACAGCGGTGCGCGCAGCACCCACGGCTTGGCGAGAAAGGTGCGTTCGTCGCCAGGCAGTGCACATAGGCAAAGAATGTCGAGCACACTGTGGTGATTGGCCACCACCACGCGCGCCATCGCCATTTCCACGCCGCTATCAATGTGCCACGTCACTCCTGGCGCACTGCGCAAGACCATGCGCATGCCCCAACGCATCAGCGCGGTCATGCGCCGCTGCCGCTGAGGGAGCATCATCAGCAGGGGCAGGATCATCAGGAGGCCGACGCAGCACAGGCCGAACATGGCATAGCCACACAGGCTGTTGAGTATCGTCCAACCGTCGACAGCTGGCTGCCCGGGTCGGCCCATGCACACGGCGGCGATGCCGACGGCGCTGAGCACCAGCAGGCTGAGCGTCAGCAGGTTGGGCGTCAGCAGGTTGAGCGCCACAGGTGGCGCCAGCAGAGCAGGTTGATGAGCCAACGCAGCCAGCAGCAGAGGGGTGAGGCAGCCAGCGGTCAGCAGCCAGGGTCGAGCGCGCCACCGCGGCTGTCCACCTGGTTGTCGGCTGCGCTCAGCGCTGAAGAGGATGGTCAGCACACCGGCAACTACCGAGCCGCAGGTCGGCTCGATGAGCGCCCCGACGATCACGCCCGCTAATCCTGGCATCAGCGAGCCGAGCATCACCAGCGATGCGAGCACCACGCCGGCATTAAGCAGCGGCAGCAGCACCGGCGTATCGATCACGATGGACGCCAAAAATCGGAAAAATTATGCCATTGGAATGGGTGCCGGCGCAACACGCTTTCTAAGCGCGCCACCCATCGGTGCAGGTGCTGATCGATCAAAACCCGGCGCTGGATGCGCCCCTGGGTGGGGTCGATGTGCCACGGTTGATCGACGACTAATGCGTAATGGCGGTGGCTGCGTTTGAGCAGGAAGCACGGCACCACTTCACAACCGGTGATCGCCGCAATCTGGAATGGGCCCAAGGGGAAAGCCGCTGGCCGCCCCAGGAAAGACACGGTCTGCGCTGGTTGTCCGGGCATCGCCCGATCAGCCAGCATGCACACCGTGTCGCCGGCGGCGAGGGCGGCGTGGATAGCGAGGCTGGCAGCCATGCCATCGCGTGGATCGATGAGGGTCGGCGGCTGGTCGCCCATGTGCGCGCGCACCAGTTGGCGCACCGCCGGATCCTCGGACTCGATCATGACGATATGGGCGCGTTGCGTCCGTTCACACAGCAAGCGTTGTAGCAGCTGCCCGGCCAGTTCCCAATTGCCGAGGTGGGCCGACAGCAGCAGGCAGCCGCGTGGAGCCCGCACGGCCTGGCGCAGGCGGGTTCCACCATGCTGCTCGAAGTCGATACGCATGCGTTGCGGATCGCTATAGGCCAGCATGCGATCGGCCAAGACCCGACCAAAGGCGGACAGATGCCGCCAAGCCAGGCCAAGGGCCTCGTCGCCGCCTACGCCGGGACGCAAATGGCGGAAATAGCGCATCGATTCCCGCCGTGCCCGGGGATCCAACGCCAAGGCCAGCAGCGCCACCGGCAATGAACCCAGGATCACTCCCGGTTGGCCGAGGGTGCGGATGAACCACGCAGCGCAGGCGATGACCCCTGCCCCGCAGCTGCTTCGACCGCGCCAGTGACCGAGCCCGGCGCGCCTCATGCCTCGGCCAGATGCTGAGCTGCACTGGTCAACAGACGGAACGTCTGGCCATCGCTGAAGGCCGCTAGCCATGCGCTGCGCGCAACTTTATGGGCTGGAGTCAGCAGCCCATTGTCGCAACTGACGCGGCGGGTCAGGCGATAAACCGCCTGCACGCGGGTGAAGGCGGCCTCGGCGACGCGGTTGGCATGCGCGACGGTGGCCATGACCGTCTCATCAGCGTGCTCGGCAGCCGCGTAGACCAGAGCCGTCAGCTGGTCATTGCGTACAAACACCACCGCATGGCGGATCGGTCCGCGTTCGAGGAGTTCGACGATGCGCGCCAAAGCGACCTTTTCGCCATTGGCCAACTTCACCACCTGATCGGCGCGGCCGATCAGGCGCAGTCCGTCCGCCGTCCACGCCCCCAGATCGCCGGAATCCAACACCCAGCCATAGGTGGGATGGGACTGGCGGATGTGCGCCGTCGCCGCTGGCAAATCAGCATAGGCCTGCATCACCCCGGGACCGGCGATGAAGATCTTCCCGTCAGCGGCGACCCCGACCGCGACCCCCGGGATCGGCGTGCCGACGATGCCAGGGATGCGCCGGCTGCCGGGCTGGGTGATGACCGCGCTCGGGCTGGTTTCGGTGAGGCCCCAACCCTCGTATACCGGGATGCCGTGTCTGGCATACCAGTGCTCCTCGTCGACGCCCATGGTCGCACCGGCGGTGAAAACCCAACGCAATGGAGCCGCGCTGAGCACCCCCGCCTGGGTCAGTGTGCGGTGCATCTTCGGCACGCTCATCAGCAGCGTTGGGCGCACCGCAGTGACCGTGGCCAGCACCTGCTCGCGGTCCCGCCCGCCGCCGGGGATGATGGTCAGCTCAGCGCCGCGACACAGCGACCACAGACGTTCAGCCAAGCTGCCGAAGCTATGGTGCCATGGCAGATAGGCGGCAAGGCGATCGCCCGGGCCAACCTCGGGCCAGATGGCGGCGAACGCCGCTTGCTGACTGCACAGGTTGTCATGCGAGAGGACCACACCGCGGGCTTCGCCGCCGCTGCCGCTGGTATGCAGGATCAGACACGGGGTGTCGGGCTCGGCCGGGCGCCATGCCAAGCCGGGGCCGCTGCTGGCGAGAGTCAGCACCGCATCGAGGTCACACCAAACAATCCGTTGCGGAAAGATGCCGGCGAGGGCGGCACTGGTGACCACCAACACCGGCTGCAGACGATTGATGGCGGCGCTCAAGCGCGGCTGGCCTTGTTCGGCGCACAATGGCGCGGCAATCGCCGCCAAGCGCCAGCAGGCAAGCTCGACCAACAAGTGCGCCAGGCAGTTGGAAGCGATGATGACTACGCGTTGACCGGGAGCGACGAGATCCCGCCAATGGTGGGCCAGAGTCGCGCTCCAGGCGGCGAGCTGCCCCCAGGTGGCGGTGTGCGTACCATCGCGCAGCACGATGGCATCAGCGGCCCGCGCCTGCGCCGCAGCGCACAGGTCAGCCAAGGTGCGCGGACGGGCACCATCAAGTTGTGCGCCAGTGCGCCATTCGATGCCGGACATGGCCAAACATAATGCCAAGGTCACGAGACACGCAAAGGGATGCAGCGGCTGACACCAGCAGGCATAAGTTTCGCGTGACCGGTAAAGTCTCGTTGCGACCCGATCAGCAGCAGCAAGCTGCCGCGCATGTCCAAGAACGTAGCGGCAGTGGTCATGCATGTACTTGCCCAACAGTTGCGCCTCTCCGCTGATGAACTGGCCCGCCGTGGCGATGAAGGTCTGGATCGCCTTGGCTTGGATAGCCATAGTTTGATGCGCGTATTGTTGGACATCGAGCGCGAACTTGGCCTTACCAAATCGTTGGAAGTTGAAGACGAGGCTTTGAGTACGCCGGCGACCTTGGTCAGTGGCGTGCTCAAAGCCGTGGGCCAGTCCGCCTCGTCATGAGGGTGGATATGAAGGCCGAGCTGTGCGCTTCAGGGGCTGACGTTTTTCATCAGCTGGTCGACCGGGGCATTCGTCGCCACGGCGGGCCGGGCTCGCATGGGCAGCTGCTCATTCGTCAGTCGCAGGCACTGCCGGCCGCGGTCCTCGCCACGGCGTTGCGCCACCTGGCGCAGCAAGCGCCATTGCTGGCGGCGCGCTGGGTTGGTGGCATCCGCGGACCGCGGTGGCGGTTCTCCATGTCCAACAACGCCGATCTGGTCGCCGAATGGGGTGACGATCTGCAGCGTTTGGCAAGTGCACACTTGCAGCAAGCATTGCCAGCGCCGTGGCTGATCCGTTTTGGCCACGCGCCCACCGGCCTCGTGGTGACCTGGGACCATCGGCTGATCGATGCGCGCGGGATCATGGGTCTGCTGTGCGCTCTGCCGCGCCTGGCGCTAGGCCAACGCCTTGATGAAACCTGGTGGCGAAACGACTATCGCCAACCGGCGGAAGTGCCGGCCAGCCACGCCGGTCGAGGACGCCTGGCACGGCTGCTGCTGCCATTGATTCGGCCGCAACGATTGGCGCGCATCTGGCGACCCGAGCGGGTGGCCACGGCGGGGCCCTATGCGCTGGTGGATATACAGCTGACGACAGCTGAAACAGTCCTTCTGGATGAGCGCATCCGCGCCACCACCGGCCGCTTTGGCGAAACCGCGTTTGTGTTGGCGGCGTTGGCGGCGGCATTGGAAAACGGTAATGGCGGCGGTGGGGATCTGCTGTTCCCCTTGGCCGCTGATGTCCGGGCTACCGGTGAGACTCGGCTGCTGAGCAACCACCATGGTTTTTCGATGCTGTTGTTGCCGTCCGGGTTGGCGACGACTGACTTGAGTCAGGCGGCGCGCCAGCTGAAGGACGCGCAACGGGCGTGGCTGGCGGGTGACGGGCTGCGCGCCATGGCCGCCTCGCTGACTTACTTCCACTACCTCGGTGGGCGTCGTGGGCAGTGCGAAATCGGCAACCGCCAGGCTGGCGTGTGGGCCAGTTGCCTGGTCGCCAACACCGGCCAGACGCGTTTGCCAGCAACGTGGTTCGGTCAGCCCATCGAGGCGGTTTTGCATCGCGTGACGGTGCCCGAGCGACCGGGTCTGGCGGCGATCTTTTCACGTGACGCGCGTGGCGCTGGTGTGACTTTCATGGCAACGGCGGCGGTGGCGGCCGGCCTGTCACTGTCGGGTTCGTCTCTGGCGAACCTGGCCACCGCCATGCGCCATCAGCTGCTGGCACGTCCCTTGGCCTGAAGCAGGCCCAGCGTCGCCGGGGTCACCAGGATGGCGGTGAAAAAGGCGGCGGTCATGCCCAGCGACAGCGAGATGCCGATCGCCGTCAATACCGGATGCACTGAAAAGGCCATGCTGCCGACGCCGACCAGGGTGGTGACCCACACGGCGATGATCGGTGAGAAAGCAGCCTCGTCGCCGTCGGCCAGGAACACCGCCGAGTCAATACCGATGCCGAGGATGAACGCCGCCGCCAGCAGCGAAAACGGCGTGAGTGCCAGGCCGATCCAACCGAGGGTGCCGAAGGTCCACACCAGCGCCAACAGCGGCGGCGCCATGATGGCGATGATTGGCGCCGGCCGGCGCACGGCGATGATGATCACCAGGGCCACCAGCCCCAGCACCCACGGCCCCCGGCGCAGCAGGTCGTCTTTCAGACCGCCGAGAATGCGCGCCCCGAAATCGCCGCGATTGGCCACCCAGGCGGTGTCGCCGAGCTGTTCATTCCAGCTGCTGACCTGCTCGCGGGTGATCATGCCGTGCACCGGTGACGCCACTTGCCACGTCGTGCCATCGAGATGGCTGATGGACAGCGCCAAGGCAGTCTCGACCGGCGTTTCGTGCCAGGCAGCGAGGATCAGCGGCGGCCGCTCACCGTTAACCGGTGCGTACAAGGCAACCGGTGCGTACAAGGCGAGGGCCTCACCGAAGGCCTGAGCACGCACGCCAGCCGCCTGGCAGGCGCGGCGAAAATCCTCGGCGAAGGTCGGGTGCGCCAGCCACCACGCATTCCACCCCACTCGACGTCGCGCCTGCTCGGCGAGATCAGGCACCAGGCGCTCGACCACCGACAAAGGGAGGTGTAGTTTCTGACGCGCAGCAGCGGCGATGGCGAGGGCCGTATCCTGTTCGGGAGCGCTGGCGATGATCGCTGTGCCGGCTTCACTGCCGCCAGACCAACGTTGCGAAAAATCCTCGAGATCGCGCCACGACTGCGGATGCGATCCATCATAGCGGCGGAGGTCATCTTCGAAATGCAGGCGCAGCAATCCGGGAACGGTGCAGGCAGTGATCACCGCTACCAGACCCAGACGCCGCCACGGCTGAGCTTTGCACCAGCGGTACAGGGGGCGTGAGATCGCGACCCAGGAATCATGGCCTCCGGGTGCCGGCAACAGGCCGGGCATGATGAACAAGGCCACGCACAAAGCGGTGCCCAGGCCGCCGATGACCATCGCCGCCAGGAATTGCAGCGCCGGCACCGAGCTGGTGAGCAGCACGGCAAAGCCGGCAGCGGTGGTCAGGAAACTGGTCACCAGGGGCAGCACCGGATGATGACCGGCGCGGCGTGCGGCGGCGATGTGGTTGCCGTAATCGACGGCGATGCCGAGGAAGCCATCGGCAAAGCCGATCAAGGCCAGGGGCATGGTCTGCCCGCTGATGAGATGCCAGATGCCGGCGCCGGCGAGCCCTCCGACCATGCCTACCAGCGCCGGGATGTGCACCACCATCACCGTCTTCCAGGTGCCCAGCTGGGTGCGCAGGATCAGCGCCACCAAGACCAGGCAGATCGGCAACGTAGCCAACAAATCACTCCAGATGGTACGCGTGTTTTCGACATAATGGCGATACGGCCCGATGACCGTCAGGGTCGCGCCGTGGCTGGCGGCGGTCGGCTTCAGATCGGCGATGGCATCGATCAGGCGGCCGGCGGAACTGACTGCGTCGGGAGCGAAATCAACATCGAAAACCACCATTGCGTGGCGACCGTCGGGGTGGCGGAAAATGGCGCCCTCGGGCATCGCGCCGGCCGGGCCCGCCAGCTCGCTCATGGCTTGTGCCCCCAGAGCCAGGGGATCGCGTCGGCCGGCGACGGCGGTGAACTGATCATCAGCCCGGCTGCTGCGTTCACGCAGGGCGACCAGGCGTGCGCTCAAGGCTTCGACGGTAATGCGGGTGTCGAGCGCGGCGAGAGTCTCGGGTGTGGTCAACTCGGGCAGGTGGGCATAGACTATCTCGCCGGCCCGGGCAATGGCCGTCGGGCCGCTGACGGCGGGCGGATGCGCGCCAAAAGGAGCGACGGCGGCGATGACCTCGTCGAGCGCGGCATGCAGCGTCGCCGGTCCGCCCTCATCGCCGTTGGCCTTGATGGCCGCTTCAACGACGAGGATGCGCGTCGTGCCCTGGCTGACGAAAAACCGTGCTTCCCGCTGCAGGCGGAGGTCGGTCTGCGGGAGGATACCGCTGAGGTCTTGGCTCAAGCCCATCACCCCGGCGATGGCGAAAACGATCAGGGCCAAGCCGCCAAAGACCAATAGCAATCGATGTGGCATGCGTGATCACCTCACCAGGTGTTCGGCCACGGCAAAGATGACCAGCGGCAAGCCGAGGGCGCAGCCGCACCACCACGCCCATACCACCGGTCGGCTGCGCCGTGCCCACCAGGCTGTCAGCAACGACAGTCCGAGAGCGGCGAGCACTGCCGCCGGCTGCAAGGACATGGCGCTGGAGCCAGGTTGGTAGGCCGCCGCCGCGCCGTCGGGCAACAGGGCCAAAGCCAGTACCAGCCAAGCGGCAGCAGTGCCGGCGCCGACGATCGGCCAGCGACCGGCAGGGGCAATGTAGGCGACCACAGCAGAGGTCCACGCCAACAGCGCCGGGGCACCGGCAACCAGCGGCCCATGCCAGGCCAGCAATCCAGGGGGGGTCACCTGCAGGACGGTTAGTTCACTCATCGCCCTGGCAGTACACCAATCGCCAGTGAATGGTGCAAGTGCAAGCGGGCGGGCTGGCTGGCGGGTGAAGGGGGAATAGGAGAAAAAAGAAGAGGAGCTTGTATCCCTGTTGTCTGACGCTGAATAGCGCTCTCAGCAAAGGACGGTGGCATATGCGCATCGGAATCATTGGCGGCGGACCTGGTGGCGCGGTGGCGGCAGCGGTGCTGGCTCGGGCTGGCCATGACGTGCAGGTGTTCGAACAGGAAGTCTTCCCGCGCTTTCATATCGGTGAGAGCCTGCTGCCGTGCAACATGCCCATTCTCGAAGATATCGGCATCAGCCACGCGACTTTTCTGGCCCATGCCTATATGCCGAAGCGCGCGGCCTTTTTCGAGCACGTCGGCAGCGGTCGCGTGGCGCGCTTTCCCTTTGCCGATGGTTTACCTGGGGATTCCCAATCGATTTACCAAGTTGAGCGCTCGCGTTTTGATAAGCTGCTGCTCGATAATGCCGTAAACCAGGGAGCGCGCCTGCTGTGTCCGGCAACCGTGGCGCGCGTGGATTTCAGCGCCGAATTACCGCGGTTGCACTTTCAGCATCAAGGACACGACCAGCAGGCAGAGGTCGATTTCGTCATCGATGCCAGCGGCCGCGATACATTGTTGGCGCGCCAATTGGGCATTTTGGATCGCGCCAATGACCTGATGCGGGCGGCGGTTTTTGGCCATGTGGCGGCCCTGCCGCTGGTGCCAGGGGCCGAGCGTGGCGATATCGTGGTTTCGAAAAACAGTGACATCGGTTGGAGTTGGCAGATCCCGTTGTCGGATGACCGCTGGTCGGTGGGCTTGGTACTTAGGCGTGAATCGGTCCTCAAGGGCGGTACTCCGGCCGATGTGTTCCGTCGCAACCTCGTGCATTTTCCAGAATTGGCCGGGCGTCTCGACGGACAGATCCCTGACCCGGTGCGTTCGATCCCCAATATCAGCTATCGCATCCGCGGTCGCAGCGGTCCGCGCTACGCCCTGGTCGGCGATGCCGGCGGCTTCATCGATCCGATTTTCTCATCCGGGGTGCTGCTGGCCACGCGCGCTGGTTGGCGCCTGGGCAAGGCCCTGATCGCCAACGGCCCCACCGCCGATCTCAGCCAATGGTCCGGCGCCACCGATCATGATCTGGCGACGTTCTTCGCCTTCATCCGCCTGTGGTACGACGGGCATTTCATCGATAATCTATTTTTTAGCGAACTGCGCAATGCGCCGGTCTATCAGGGCATCATCAGCCTGCTGGCGGGCAATACCACCAACCCTGACAATGCTTTTCTGCAGATGCTCAAATCGCGTATCGACGCATCACTGATGGGTTCTGTCGCCGGGCAGGTCGCTACCCCCGGCGAGGGCTGAGCTGATTGCCGCCTGATCGGCTGGATAGGCCGGTTGCAGGGTGAGCGCACGCTTCAGGAAAGTCGTACGCTGCACCGGGTCGCTGGCGGTGAGGCCCGACAGCCAGGCGGCCTCGAAACCATCGGGATTCAGCTCACGCATGCGTGCAGTTTTCCCGGCTGCGTCAGGATTATGCAGATGTGCCAAGACTTCTGCGCGCAATCGATCATGCTCGATTTTGGCTGGTAAAAGCGCCATCTCTGGGCTAGCGGCGATAGTCGGGCCGGGCAGGGGCCCATGCACATCAAAAGGCCGCATCATACCTAAGCCATGCCACGGCTCTGAAACCCATACGATGCCAGCGGTGATGTCGGCGACGACGAGGTGAGCACCGATCCAGGCGTTGATGGTCGAGCGGTTGCCGAAGCCCACCGGCGCATCGTGGAGTCCGGCGTGGTCGCGTAAAATGGCCGTCAAGGATTCCGGGTCGTGCTGCGCCTGCCGTGCCAGCAATTCATTGACGCGCTGCATGCGGACGGTGGTGGTGCCATTGACGATGCGTTCGTGATTGCGCGCGTCGGTGTCCCATTCGGGTGCAAGAAAGTGATTGGTCGAGACTAAGCTGTCGTCCTGCCAAGCGCGCACGGCAACGCCGGTGGGGCCCTTTTCGACGACCACGACTTTTTGTTCATCGCGACTGGCCAATAGCACACCATCTGAAACAAAGACCGGCGCCGCTTTAATGATGACGATGGCTTCATCGATGGTGCGGCAATGTTGCAGGACATCACGCACCACCATGACAATCGGCCGGCCAACGAAGCTCTGTCCAGCGGTTGCGGCGGCATTGATTGATACCCATAAACCAGCTTGGTTGAGACCGGTGACGCCACCACTCATGCCGCCCCAACAGACATGCATGAAGGGATAGCCGTGGTCCGGTTCGACGGTGAAAACCACCTTGTCCTGATCGAAGCGCGGCCCGCCCTCAAAATCAAACAGACGCCCTACCAGCAGGTGTCCGTCACGGCTGCGTGCGCCGCCGACGGCCACCGCCGTGCAGCCGACCTGGATCGGCCGCACCAGCGGATTGTCGATGAGGTACTGGCTGACGTCATGCAGGGCGTGGTACTGCATGCCGCGGCTGAACGACGGCCCGAGGCAGCGCAGGGAATCCCAGGTGGCGCCATGGGCAGCGGTTGAAGCGGAGATTTCCAGGCGTTCGTCGGCGGTGAAGTGTTCGAACAACGAGCGGTTGTTGAACGAGACCAGGCCGAGGATCATATGGCGGGCAAAAAATGACGGGACGCGATCGACGAAGGTTGCAGTCATATCACCTTCGAGGGCGGTGATCAGATCGCCGGCCAGCAACCCATGGGCGGTGCCGATATGCTGCGCGTCGCCAGTGAGATGGACGTGGGTGATCAGCCCTACCGGTTCACGGCGGCAGTCATCCCAGGTACGGATTTCGCCGTTACCGATCAGCGCCACCGCCAGGGGCGCGCGCGGGGCCAGGGGCACCGGTGCGCGTGTCCCCAATAGCATGCCAATGGCGGGTAAGCCAAGCACCAGCCAGGCACTGGCCATCAGCGTACCGGCGGCCAGCCAGCGGAAAAACCTCAACAGACGTTGCATGCGCCGATGAGAAGGTGTGGCGTGCGGTGGGCAATCCATCTTGGCAAGAGCGCAATCGGTGTTGGCCAAGGCTGACCGCCTGCGCAGCATGCCCAGCGTGCGAGCCCACCTGTTGTTTGATGCGCCCTTGGCGGGGCTGGCGCTGAGCGCGGCGTACGCCGGGTACCCCTGGGCCCTACCGGCGGCAGCAGCGCTGTCGATGACGGTCAATACCTGGGGCGTGGTCCATCCGCGGTCGAGTTTCTATCTGCCGGTGACCTGGCGGCTGCCGGCCGGAGATACGCAAGTGGCCCTGACATTTGATGACGGGCCGCATCCTGAAATCACGCCGCAGATACTCGATTTGCTGGCGGCGGCCGAGCAGCGGGCGACGTTTTTCTGCATCGGCGAGCACGTCGAACGCTATCCCCATCTCGTGAGGCGCATGGTCGCCGAGGGCCACGCCCTGGGCCTGCATTCGCACACCCACTCGCGATGGTTCAACACCTGGATGCCGCACCGGGTGATGGCCGACATCGAGCGCGTGGCAGCGGCTTGCGCCGCGGCGACGGGCTCGCCCGCACCGCGGCTCTTTCGTCCACCGGTGGGCCTCAAGAATCCCATGCTGGCGATTGCCGTGGCCAAGCTGGGTTTACGTACCGTCACCTGGTCATGCCGAGGTATGGATACGACGCAGCCGTCAGCCGAGTTGCTACTACGCCGCTTAGTCGCTGGCCTGGCGCCACGGGCAATCATTTTGCTGCACGATGGCCACGAGCCTGGTCGTCCGGCTGATCGTAGCCGCTGTGTGCAGGCGGTGGCTGAGTTGCTGCCGATCATGGCCGCGCGGGGATTGCACAGCCGCGCATTGCGCGATGGAGTAGAGGGGGTTTAGCCTGGCCGCTGATTTCTGGTAGCGCTTTGCGACTCGAGGCTTGCAGCTCCCAGCTCCCAGCTCCCAG
>JAYVTR010000291.1:0-2605 GCA_043788625.1 Planctomycetota bacterium | reverse complement strand
GGCAAGTCACGGCACGCCGCCGAATGGGTGCTCGCCCATCCCGGGCCACATACGTACTTGGCAACCGCGCATCATGAACCCAGTGACCCGGAAATGCGTGCCCGCATCGAGCACCATCGGCGCGACCGGGCGCACCAGGGATGGCTCACCGTCGAAGAGCCCCTCGGCATCATGCAGCTCATCCGTGATGCGGTGCTGGGCTCGGTGCTCATCGACTGCGCTACCCTGTGGCTGACCAATCTCGCCTACAAGCACGCTTGGGATGAGACCGCCGTGCTCGCCGAAGTCGACCTGCTGTGCGCCGTCCTCACTGACCCGCCGGTGGACATCGCCGTGGTCAGCAATGAAGTCGGTCACGGAATTGTCCCAGAAACCTCGCAGGGCCGTGCCTTTCGTGACCTGCAAGGCTTTGCCAATCAGCGTCTGGCGGCGGCCTGTCAGCAGGTGACCCTGATCGTGGCCGGCCTGCCGTTACCGCTGAAACCCCGTTCATTCCTACGCGGTGGCACATGATTCCCCTACCTTCAGACCAAGCCCGTGCCGCCGCTGCCGCACGCCAAACGCAATTGACCAAACCCGCTGGCGCCCTCGGTCGCCTTGAAGATCTGGCCCTATCTCTGGCGGCGCTGCAAGATCGCGCATTGCCGCGCTGCGAACGGGCCATGGTGCTCATTGCCGCCGCCGATCATGGCATCTGCGCGCAAGGCGTCAGCGCCTTTCCCAGCGCCGTCACCGCCCAGATGTGCATCAACTTCTGCGCTGGTGGGGCGGCGGTAAATATCCTGGCGCGGCAGGCCCAGGCTGAAGTCGAAGTCCTTGATGTCGGAGTCGTCAGTGATCTGCCGGACTTGCCCGGTTTGATTGCCGCAAAAATAGCCCGAGGCAGCGCCGACTTCACCACTGGCCCGGCGATGACGCCAACTCAGGTCGCCGCCGCCATGGCCGCCGGTGCTGCCCGCGCCACCATCTATGCCGCAACGCATGATACGTTGGTATTGGGCGAGATGGGCATCGGCAACACCACCGCTGCCGCCGCCCTGACGGCGGCGTTTACTGGCCGCTCAGCTGATGCGGTATGCGGTCGGGGCACCGGCATCGATGACGCTGGTCTGGCGCGCAAGATCGCTGTCGTCAACGCCGGCCTGAACCGCCATCGCCACGGCCTGGGTGATCCGCTGGCGACCCTCGCCGCTTTAGGAGGGCTGGAGATCGCCGCCCTTGTCGGCGCAGCTTTGCGCGCCGCCGAGCTACGCTTGGCCATCGTAGTCGATGGCTACATCAGCACCGCTGCCGTGCTGGCGGCAGTGACCATTGATCCGCGCTTGCGACCGTACTTGATCTTCGCCCATCGCGGTGCCGAGCCCGGCCATCGTCTGGCACTGGCCCACCTGCACGCCCAGCCGCTGCTCGAACTCGACCTGCGTCTTGGAGAAGGCACCGGCGGCGTACTCGCGCTGCACCTGATGCGCGCCGCCTGCCGCACCTTGTCCGAGATGGCGACCTTCAGCGAGGCGGCGGTATCCGGCAAACTGCTGCTCGCAGCTGAGCGGACAGCCTGATGCGCAGCCTGATCGCGGCGGTGCGTTTCCTCACCCGCGTGCCGCTACCCGGGGCAGCCACCGAAGCCCACGACTTACCTGCCGCCATCGCTTGGTTCCCAGTGGTCGGAGCGGCGGTTGGCGCGGTGGTTGCCATGGTGGCGGTAACCCTGGTGCCATGGTGGGGCGTGACCCTCGCGACGGTCTTGGCGATCAGCGTCGGTTTGCTATTAACTGGCGGCTTGCATGAGGACGCCGCCAGCGACGCCGCCGATGGCTTGGGCGGCGGTTTCACCAGCGAACGGGTACTGGCTATTATGCGCGATTCGCGCATCGGTGCCTATGGTGCGATGAGCCTGTGGGTGGTGCTGACCTTGCGTCTCGGTCTGCTGTGCCGCGCTTATGAACAGCTGCCGCCGTGGCAAATGCCGCTCGCATATGGCCTGGCCTGCGCCTGGGGCCGATGGAGCGCCGCGCCGTTGCTGGCAGCGCTGCCGCCGCTGAGCGACGGGCTGGCCAAAGACATCGCCCGCAATGCCAGCATTTTTCCGCTGCTGGGCGCCTCGCTGCTGATGGCCATGGCTACTGCCGCCGCCTGGTGGTGGGAAATTCCCCATTGGTGGCAAGCCGGCGTAGTAGCGCTGATCACCTGCGCGGTGTGGGGACTGTACCTCCAGCGGCGCCTGGGTGGTCAAAGCGGCGACTTGCTGGGGGCCGGAAATCAGCTCGTTGAACTGGCGGTGCTGTTGACTCTTACCGTCGAATAAACACTAGAGTTTATTGGCTGCCCGGCGAATGATTATGGTGGCGCGTACGTCACCTTGTTTTTCACAGGCTGCGGCAGCCTGTTCGAATGCCTGCTTGGCTTCGTCGGTCCGACCTAACATGGCCTTGGCATTGCCGATATCGACCAGCACCTTGGCCAGGGCCTGTTCGTCACCGGCCTCGCTCAGCAGCCGCTGCGCCAAGCGTAAATGTTCGATCGCCAACAACAGGCATTCGGGGGGCGCCGCTGCCCCGGCGGCACGGATCCCACCGGCTTGGAACAGAGCATCGGCCTGCTTCAG
>JAYVTR010000290.1:0-5265 GCA_043788625.1 Planctomycetota bacterium | reverse complement strand
ATTAGCACAAGTGAAATCGGTGGTTTTAATTATGGGAAAGTCCGAGTGTATCAAACAATGCTGTAATGGGTTATGGCATTAACCGAGGGCCATTGGGGTGAACCATGAGCCATACAATCGCCCCCTTTATCAGTTCGAGTGCCTGGCCGTCGAGCACTTGCTCCAAGCTGTTCAATATCGCAACCAAACGAAATGCGCCAATGGCGATGCTGACCAGCAGTCCGCTTGCGCCCATAACGACCTTAATGGCAGGGCGCTGAGCATGGCCGTCACTGATGCCATGCTGTACCAGCACACCGTCGCGCTAAATGCAGTGATGGCCGCCACCAACCAACTGGTAGCGGTGCAACGCGCCACCCTGCCGCAGACCTACACGATGAAGATGCTGCACGATGCCTATCCCGGCATGGGCGAGCAGCGGATTCGCGAGCAGTTGGTCATCATTGGCGGCTGGCCCGCCGACGCAGCACCCGGCCGCACCACGATCATCCCGCTCGAAACGAAACTCGAGCTGGACGCCTTCATCAATGGCAGGCACCCCCTATGCGCTAAGCAAGTGCAGCTGCGTACCCGTTCTTCGCGCGGACCTATGCGCCGCATACCGCAATTGCCGTCCCCTGCTGCGGTGGCCTAACATGGATCTAACACACCCTTCTATGCCGGTGCTTTTCCTGGTCCTCGGTATCGGTCTCGGTGGCCTACTGCGACGGATGATCGATCAAGCCAGGATTGTCAGCGCTCGCGGCGCTGAGGCCCTAGTTCGCGGAAAACTGCAACTGGTCAGCCGGCAACTGTTCCGCCTCCAAATCGAACGGGACTGCCTCAAGGAGGAACTCGAGCGCGCTCTTACGATGGCCGATAACCACGAGGATCGGGCGCAGTCGATGGAAGCGCACCTGGAGATCATTCGCACCACTCTCGGGCTTTCGCATATCGACCTCGCCAAGATGGATCGAATTGATCTGCAAGGGACGAATCCATTTGCGCATGACGTTAAGCCTCCCACGGGCCAACGAACGTGACTGCCCGTATTGCTGCGCCCATGCCCGGGCCAATTCCATCCCATCCTGATCACCATCACTCGCCCCGCTTAGGAGCCATTCATGCCCGTCAGCTCTCTCTCCGAAACGGCGACCAGCGCCGACCAGATCACCAGGGTCAATGCCCTGATCGGCCTGACCAATTCGGTCACCTCGATCCTTGGTGAATTAAGCGTTCAGATCCGCAGCCTGTCGGCTCGTGTCGACACCATCTCATTTGAACAACCTACTGAAAACGCTGCGGCTGATCTCGCTGTAATTCGCGATCAGATCGCATCGCTAAAAACCCGCATCGATCTCCTTGATAGCATTGCCATCTTCCCCAATACGGACTCGGGCACGATCCGTGCCGACCTTGAAGCTCTGCGCGATCGGCTGGTAGCGGCTTACGAGGTGAAGAACCGCGGCGGCATCGTCGTCTGGGAACGCTGACTTTTCGGGCGCTTCGGCGCTCGCAACCAGGGACCCCTCAGCGTGCTTGCCGAGTACTCGGTTGATGCAAAAAACGCAGTTCTCTGCGCGTGATGAAAGCGTGAGGAAAACCTTCGGGCGCACCCCTTGCGAACCAGTTTCTCGACACCTGTGGGCCAAGCTGTCCCACTTCAAAACCAAGACACCGAACCCCACGTCGCATCTGCGCCGTGGGGTTCGGTGTTACCGGAGGTCGTCATGAAATATCGCACTCTGTCCCACGAACTACCAAACATCTGCAGCAATTGCTGCCTCGCGTCATGGAGCGAAGAAGGCATTACGTGCCATCATCCCGATGCGATGGGGGCACAGGCATTCACGCTTAATGCCGCCGGGCAGATGTGTGTGAATGACTCTCCGGAAGACCATGCGCAAATCATCTCGGCACACGGCACCTGCGACTTGCATCAACGCGGTTCTACGACCTATGGGGCGCCCACCGGGCCTTGGTACGATGCCTTAATCGATGCCGCCAAGGTGAAACACCGGCCGGGCTTACTTCGTGAGGCTGCCGTAGATTGCGAGGTAGAGGCCATGCGACTGCACCAGGAAGCCAACAGGGCTGAGGCATTGGCCGCAGCTATGAAAGCCGCCTACCTGCCGCCGGTCGTTGAGCCGATCGCCGAGAAGATTTGATTATGGCCCGCAGCAGGCTCGACCGGGTGGATGGGGGGAACTGCCTTGACTTGAGCACCGACCTCGGGCTCCTCGCCCTGGGTCAGGTTGTGGCGAGCCATCGAATGTACGAGCAAGTCGCGCCCGGTGACGCGTGGCAATGGATGGTGGTGGCGTTCGTAGTCTTCAACCACCAGCGCCAACACATGCAGCTCGTCACGCTCATGACTGCCTGCCGGAGCATCGATCAGCTTATCAATGCGGGCGATGGCTATGGCCAGGTCGGCTGTGGTTTTGATGACAGGGATTGTGACGGTGGCCATGGCTCAGACCTCTTCGCGCTCTGCCTAGGCAGTGATCAGTTCATGCGGCGTCACCGTGGCATCGATTTCCGCCCCGTGATCACGTTCGGCAACCAACTGGTCATGGCGGGCCTGCCAGCGCAGGAAGAACCCATGCGACAGACCGAAGTATCGGCACAACCGCAGATCCGTCTCAGCACTGACGCTACGGCGCCCCAAAACGATCTGGTTGATGCGGCTCACCGGGATGCCGGTGGCCTTGGCCAGGGCGTTCTGACTGATGTCCATGTCGGCCATCAGCTCATCACGCAGATAGGCACCCGGATGGATGGGCGGGACCGCCTTGGCTTGGCGGTTAACGATGGGGGCATTCGACAACATACGAGGCTTCAACATAAGTGGCTCCCTTCAGTGATAGTCCAAGATCGCGACATCAGCAGCCCCGGCTTGAGTCCAGACAAAACAAACACGCCATTGGCGGTTGATCCGAATGCTATGCTGCCCCCTCCGATCACCGATGAGGGCTTCAAGGTGGTTACTGGGCGGAATACGCAAATCATCAAGAACCGCAGCAAACTCGATCTGCTCGAGCTTCATCAACGCGCGCGTCAGCACATCGCCCGGCAGTCTACGACTACGCCTCGTTTCCCACAGACGACGCGTTTCCGCATCCGCAAAGCTCACGATCATACCTCTTTTATAACGTTTAGCGTTATAACGTCAAACGGAATGCTTGCTCGATGCAAGCCGAGTCAACACCCCCCGGGAGTGCGTTGCAATGTCAAGGTTGAAAAAGACACTTTTACCCATGACTGCCAGCAAAACCGTTGCCGACCAACTCCGCGAAGCCATTCGCAAAGCGCAGGCGGGGGGGCGGTCGCTGAATTCCATCGCGACGGCAGCGGACTATTCGGTCGGTTCGTTGCACCAGTTCATGTCAGGCACCAAAGTGTCCCTAAATGTCGATACCGCCGCTCGGTTAGCTCAGGCCCTCAGCATAAAGATCACCCTCGGGTAAGCGGTTCGCTTACTTGTTCTAGCAAGCGAGCACTTGACGTTCTTTCTAGTTTAAGTAAGGTGGCTGGCCTGGAGCCCGCCATGCTGACCTTTACCCAACGCCTGCTGCGCCGCGTTTCGCAACTAGAATACGCCCACCGGGCCATCCTTGCCAACCTGACTGACCCGCGCACCCCCGACCATAGCCGGCGGCACTTGCTCGACATGATGCTCGCCAGATCGGCCGAGCAGATCGCCGGCTTGAAGCTCGACCTCACCCACGTCGAGGTGTACGCCGCCCCGGTCCCCTCCTACCTGCCGCCGGTCGTCGAGCCGGTCGCTGCGGGAGCCTGATCATGGAGCGTGACACCCTCTTGCGCCGGGCGGCAAAACTGGCCGGCATCAACCCCAAGAATGCGACCGACGCCGAAGCGATGCTTGCCGGCGAACTCCTGGCCCAACTGCTACGCGAAAATAACCTGTCGATGGTTGACGTATCCGCAGCCACCATGCAGGGGTCGATTCGCGAGGAACAAGTTCAGTTCGACAAGAGCCGGCTCCAGACGTGGGAACTTGACTTGGCTGGGACGATCGCCCATGCCTGCGATTGTCGGTTGCTGAAACGGGGTGGTTTTTTTGTTCGCATCGCTTTTATCGGCACTGAGGGCGACGCAGCTCTCGGTGCGTGGTTCTTCCGCTATCTCTGCGAGCGCATCCCCGGAATGGCTAACCGATATGTAAGCACCTTGCCGCCGTCCTCGTCGCATCGCGCCGATAAAGCAGGCTATATCTACGGATTTACCGCCCGCATCGGAAAGCGTTTACGTGACCTCCTCAAGCCTGCACCTGGTGAGCAGGTCACTAGTAATACCGCCCTGACGGTCATCAAAAAGACCGCCATCGATTCATGGTTGAAGGCGCAACATCCCGACCTGAAAAAAGGGCGTGATCGCCATCGTCCTGATGTCTGCCCGTTCGGTGTTCAAGCCGGATCGGCAGCTGCCGACAACCTTGCCCTGCATCTCCCGATCGGCACCACCAGCGCCAAACCGCTCGCACTCACAACAGGGGTATGACCATGTCCGAACCCAAGTCAGTCATCGGCGCCACCCGCAGCGAGTTGCACACCATGGATCCGGCGACCATTGCACCGGCACTGCGGCTGGCGATCGCTGACCGTTGCATGCATGCTGGTCGGTCGTTGTTCGCGCGCGCTGTGCGTGACCCCGGCACTGCCAGCTCCGAGCAAATGACCACCGAGGCGCGCGCTTGGATGCGTGAGCGCAAACGGTGGGCTTCTCATCCCAATTCCCAAACCACAACGACGAAGAAAAAAGAGGCGACAAAGTAAAATGGCACGCGACTGGATGGCTGTAAGCGGATCGTTTATGAAATCAGACGCTTGGATGGGGGCATCCAGTTCAGCACGGGGAGCCTGGATTACCCTGGCCTGGGAATGCGCGTCAATCATGGGAGGCGGGCGGCTGCCCGGGGCGGGGAAGTGGAATGACCGCATCGCCATGCAGAAGGCAGGCATTTTGCGCTCCGACATTGATGAACTGGTCAGCGCGGATCTGGCCTGCTGGGAGAGCAATGACCTGCTTATTGGTGGGTACGATCAGGCCGGCGAGGATCTATACCGGCATCGCGTCGAATGTAACCGGGTAAAGGGCATCAATCGCGTCCGTCGCGACGCGGGCCTGCCCCTGTTACCAATGCCCGCTCACCCAGGGTCATTATTAGGCGGGCATCAGGGAGAGGCCGACGCCGCTACGGACGCCGCTACGGACGCCGCTACGGACGCCGCTACGGACGCCGCTACGGACGCCGCTACGGACGCC
>JAYVTR010000289.1:0-8387 GCA_043788625.1 Planctomycetota bacterium | reverse complement strand
TGCATTAGCACAAGTGAAATCGGTGGTTTTAATTATGGGAAAGTCCGAGTGTATCAAACAATGCTGTAATGGGTTATGGCATTAACCGAGGGCCATTGGCGCGCACCCCTCCGCCGACACGAAGGATTTCCGGTCCGCCCGGGTCAACACCAATATATGCCGGTCCGGTTGAAAGCTGCAAGTCTGCTGCATTGAGGAGGCATGGTAAGAAAAATCCGCTAAGAAGAAGGGGGAGTAGGGAATTCTTGAAGGTCATTACGATCCTGAGCTAATAATGAATTAAAATGAATACTGTCACGACTTAGAGTTAAAAATAAAGTTTGTATCTAAATGCACAACATCATCAACAATTAATGAAATTAAGATCAGAAAATAGTCGATAACGAATGTAACGTTCACTTGTTGAAATGCGCATCATCTGACTGCTACACAAAAGAGCGGCGGAAAAAATATAGTGTACTTTCACCCGCCGTGAATAAAGCATTCGATGCATATGATAAGGCATTTTTTAATAGTTAGTGAGATTAATGATGCAGTAATATTCTATTTAAATTAAATCATTTACTTATTTTAGCCGCGTCTGCATTTTGCGCTCGCAAGATGCCATCAATAAGCTTCTGCTGCCGGTCGAGTCGAGCAGTCAATTCATTTAGTTTACTCTCTGCCATCTCAGAACGTTTTTCAGCCTGAATAGCATATAAAGTTAATTCTTCTATTTTCTCCAGATGCAGACGCTGCATTTCAGATAACGACACGCTGCCTGCCTGAACCTGCTCTTGGGCTGATGGCACGCCCGGCAAGTGGCGATTCGCCTTCACGTGCGTTTCCACCTCTGACAGCGGACGCAGCTTATAATCGTCAGCAAAGACGTAGTCAGCGGGATTGGCGGTGACTTTGACTTCGCTCGCCGAAATGGTACCGGCAACAGCGAGCTTAGACGTGGGATTGATGACACCGATACCGACGTTGCCCGCGAAACAGGCACCACCACCGACCCTAAGCATTCCCGTTGCGCCTGGATAGTCACCCATCTGTACCGAAGGGCTTGAATTTGAAACGCCACAAATGAGCACCGGTATAGCCGCCGATCCATTGAAACCGTATACCTCGACCAGTGACTGCGTCGTCGAGGCGCCATGAATTGACAGCACGCGGCCATTGGTTCCAGACATGCTGGAAAGATCCAACAAGGAATCTCCGCGGCCCGTCCAAACCGTGCCATATCCGCTGCGACTCGCCATAAACGTGCCTCCTACGCGCAAGGCCGTTGAGGCTCCGGGTGCAGGATCACTCCCAACGACCATGGGTCCGGCGACCTCGAGCTTAGCTACAGGAATGGCAACACCGATGCCGATGTTGCCATTCCCCAAGACAACCAAACGAGACACCACGCCTTGCAACTGCGCATCTGCGCCAGCCGTATTGGTGCCGGTAATGATATCCAAGGTGCCTCCGGAGTTGCGAATGATCGCCCCGCCTTGACTGGCATTATAACTTCGCCATCCGTTATTGTAATAAGCACCAATACCGAAATATGCTCCATCTGGAGCCAGATTAATCCCCATGGTGTTACCTTGGACCACGTCGCCAATGAATCGGGCCGAGCCACCGACGCGCAATAACTCGTCCTTATGGACGACAAGCGGTGATCCTACAATGACGTTGCCACTCCCCAAAACCGATAGACTTGTTTTCAGAGCCAGTAAAGGCGCGCCCGCAATTCCGCCACTGGTACCGGAAATGATCTCCAATGTGCCGGACGAGTTGCGGATGACCGAACCACCTTGCCCCGCAGTATAGCCACTCCATCCACCGCTGCCGTAGAAGGCACCCACACCAAAATAGGCGCCGTCGACGCCGAGATTGATTCCCTTCCCATTTGCCTGCAGCACATCACCAGTGAATCGAGCTGAACCACCTACGCGTAGCATTTCTGTGCCAAGTGGATCCACACCAATATATGCCGGTCCGGTTGAAAGCTGCAAGTCTGCTGCATTGAGGAGGCATGGTGAGAAAAATCCGCCAAGAAGAAGGGGAAACAGAGAATTTTTGAAGGTCATAATGATCCTGAGCTAATAATGTAACATCGCGGGATTGTTAGAACGTGATTAGAAGTCGGTGCTCCGAATGTAGGACAACACCATCCGGGTACATGGAAAACAGACGACGGCCTGACACGAAGAAGCGCGACCGATTGGCCGGGCTTCTTGTCGATTAGAACGGCCTGATTTTTATATCGGTCAATTCAGTCAGTAATTCGCAGATCTGATTCAAAATTAAATCGTTTTCACTTCGCATATCGCCGTGCCTAGGTCCAACTACAATTTCCACAGACGTATCATTTTTTGAAATGATTGTAATCACTTCACCTCGGGAACCGTAACTTTCGCGCTTGCGATCCGTGTCCTCCAAACGTCGTTCGAGCATAGGAAGTGGCTGCCCAGTCGATGACTCCAACTCCTTCGAGCGGGCAATCAGCCTTTCTTTGATTCGATCAAATGCATCGACGGGATCCACTTTCAGAGGAAGGCGTGACAGTAAATATTCCCGTAATCGATCGACCTCGATCGTTGAATGAACGGACACTGGATCGAAGTGAATTGTTTTCATCGTCTAACTCACTGCCGCGGATTATATGGGCTCCCAGGATGGAAACGAAATGTTCCCGCTGGAATATTGGAAAACTCAGAGTCGGGAATAAAGAACTCACCGGCCCGATCGGGCCGTGGTCGTAGGAACGGTGCTAGTGCGCTTTGATCCGCCGTAACCACAGCCGCATTTCCACCACGAAAGCCTGCTTGGCTTCTTGCGTACGCATCAGCCGCACTCAAGTCATCGGTCATATGAAAACCAAGTAAGTCTCTGCGATCACCGACCGACGCGTTTACCTCGTCCATCCTTCTGGCACTCAAACCGTCATTAACAATCGACCTTGCAGAAGCTTCATCAGTTCCGTGAAGAAACTGCATTCCCCTGTTTGCGGCTGTATCCGTCATCAATGTAGCGACACCTCCCGCCACTAGTCCCATTGAGCCAGCAGTCATTAACCCTTGAGACCATCGCTCAGATGTACTCCAAGAATTGCCATCGAAGTCATTTCCCTCGTAAACTTCCGCCACAGTCGGAACAAACGGAGTTGCACGCACCGTTCCGCCGAGCACTCCATCCGTCTCATAACCCTCGCGGACTCCATTTACATAGCCTTTCCCGGCGTCATATAAGGAACGTGGATCAGCCAACCCTCCGGCCAAATTCGCCCCCCATTCAGACAATGCACCCAATCCACCCAAGACTTCACTTCCAGAATTGGCACCAGCGGACCCTAGAGATTGCCCAATGCTGCGCAGAACATCCCCCTGTTTGGCTCCGACGCTCCAAGATAATGCCCGATCGATACACAATCCAAACGGATCATACCCATTCCCAGCAAAATACCCGGCATACAGCGAACTCCCATCCACATACCCCATGGGATCGCGGCTAATAAACTGCCCTAAGGCCGAATCGAAATACCGCGCCCGGAAATACCACAGACCGGTCAGCACATCGAGCTTGCGCCCGGTGAAACCGATACGGTTATCATAACTTGATAACGTCCGCACCGTGGTGCCATCCGGCGCCAACGCCGTACGCAGGCCATATGGATCATACCGATAGCGCTCGATGACGGCACCTGCGGCATTGGTGATCGCGGTGACATTCCATCGCCCATCATTGAGATAGCCGATGGTCTCGTCGAAAGTTTGGTTATTGGCGCTGGAACGATATCGTTTCAGCGGCGCATCGACAAAACGCAGATCATAAACGTATTGTTCATAAGCCTGATTGACATTCGAGGTGGCTGGAGCGTTACGCCACACCTCAATCTCTTGATACGACTCATTATAGTAACTGTCGTCGATCGTCGTTGCCCCTGCGACGGTAAACGTAGCGCGGATACGTCGGTTGAGACCGTCATACCTATAGGCAACCGTCCGCACGCCTGGCGTACCCCCTGTCGGCGTGCTGTCGGCATTGACCTGCGTCATGCGTCCCCAGGCGTCATAGGTATAGTACTGACGTGTGGTCGGCGCCGTCGGCACCGGGCCTGAGGCCAGGTTGCCGGCCAGATCATATGTTGGGAGCGTCCACGCCAGTGTTCCGCTCAGACTGGTGATCTCATTCGCGGCATTGGCAACACGCGCCTGCGTCACTGCCGATCCAGCACCGAGACCATCACTGTCGACCGTGAACTGATTCCAGGTATTGGCGGCCCCAACCGTCCAGCTCTGCTGCCAGGTGGGGGAAGCTACCGTCCCCACCCCTGCCGTCACCGCCACCACACCGCGATTGACCGCGCTCAAGCGATCAAGGCCGTCATAGGCATAGGCCTCATCCTGGCCCGCTGGCGATTGCAGCTGCGCCCGGCTCAACCGGCGGTTGCCCACGTCATACGTATAATTGAAGCCAGCACTGACCGTTGCCCCCTGCATCCACGCCACACGCGTGGGGCGGCCAAAACGGTCCAGATTCGCGTTCGTGCCATTGATACCGAAGTCGAGCACCTGACTGTTGGCAGTGATGCCCACCACCGTCGACGCGCCCAGATAGGTATACTGGGCATGCTTTGCCGTGCCGGCGGCATCATCGCTCAACGCATCGACACGATTGAGCGCATAGCCGATCGAACCCGCCGCTGGAAACTGCTGATAGACCGTTCGTCCATTGGATGGATAGGTCGTACTCGCCAAACGCAGGTAGGACGCAGCCCCGGTAGACGAATTTGTGTCATTGGTCTTATAAGCGTAGGTAACCAGCGGGGTTGGCCCCCACGCATACCCCGCACTCACGTTTCCTTCATGATTCTGCCCGGAGGTCAGCACTTGGCCGAATCCGCCATAGGTATACGCGACCTGATTCTGTACCGTGCCACCTGTTGGCACCGCATAGCTGCTGATCATGAGCACGCGGCTGAGATCATCATACGTACGCTCAATACGCTGCACGGTCGCATCGACCACTGCCGGAATGGTCGTTGCTTGATCAGTCGATGGCCGACCGGCGGCATCAAACGTATAGGTGTGCACGATCCCCCGCGGATCAGTGCGACTGGTCACCCGCCCCATGGTGTCGTAAACTACCGTGTCCGCATCAGCCGCCGAATCAGGATAGATGGTTTTGGTGATCCACCGCGCATCGACCGTGGAACTCGACTGATACTGCGTCGTCTGACTGGCTACCGACGTGCCCGTCGGCACCAGCGCCACACGCGTTGCGAGTACGCCACCGGTACGGTAGGTAAACGTGGTCGTCCGATTCGAGTCGTTTTCCGCATTGCCCACCACGCCGGTGCCAAGCCGGTTTTCAATCGTTGCCAGGGTCCGACCGGCGAGATCGACCTGCGTTTCGCTGATGCGCCCCAAGGCATCGGTGACCTGCAGCTTCGTCGCTACCGCGCCACTGCCGGCAAGATCATAGATCATGGTCGTGAGCTGCGCATTGACACCAACTGCGGAGCGTGCTGGCACCGCACCAGCTGCCACTGTCGGCACACCATTGGTCAGCAGCAACGCATTGTTGGCATCATAAATATACAGCGTGCCGTTATCTTGGCCGTAATTCGCGCTCGCGATCGGCCGGTTGGCCAGATCATACCATGATACCTGCGCCTGGCGAAAGGCATTCGCCGGCGTTAGCGCGCCGATGGATGACGCATCATTGTCTTTGCGCTTGAAGGTCGCCATCAGCACCGGGCGGCTGGCAAGATTGTAATATCTTTTGGCCGTTTCGATGACTTTGTCATCGCTGGCGGTCAGGGCATCAGCATAGGTCGTCTCAGCGGCGTCCACCGACTGGGTGACGCAAGTGACGCGACCGGCGCCATCATAGACCGTCTTGCTCAGCAAGCCGCTAGGTGAACAGGTTTTTACCACCAGGCCGCGCGCATTGTACCACATCTTGGACGTCATGACGGTGCCAAGCGTACCGGTGACGGGGTTCACTTCGCTGACGCTCGCCTGATAGGCCTGCCCGCGTTCGTCAAAGAACGTCTCGCTGCGACCACGCCGATTGGCTGCCGTCACACTGCCGTCGATGCCGCCATTGGCGTAGGTCTCGGACATCGTCACACGACTGAGATGGTCATAGGTGCGCTTGGTCACCACCGCATCCGGCGCGCGCGTGGTGACGACGCGATCACGGAAATCATAGGTGGCATAGGTCGCATAACTGGTCGTGGCGTCTGCAAAGACATCCGACCTGGTCACCGTCCCATTGCCGACGCTCCCACCGTCATAGGTCATCGAGGAACGCTTCGCCATCGAACCCGTGCTCGACGAGCTCCACCCGCTGTCCGCCGTGCCGGTCCCGCTCCAAGTGCTGACAGGGCGCGACAAGGCATCATAGACAGTACGCGAAATCGTCGTCGTGGCATCGACTACGCGTTCGACCCGGCCGCGACTATCGTAGCCAATGGTTGAACGCTCATAGGTATTTGAAGTGCTCGACGTACTTGCCGTACCGAAGGTCAGGCTGGTGGCGGTGTATGAGAACCCATTGCTCACATACTGATCGTGAAACTGCACACGGAAATTGTCATCCAGCAGCTCGCGCTCGAAGGACTGGAAATCACTCGCCGTCAACGCTTCCGTGCCTGTGGGCTGGCTGCCACTGACGAGTGCCGCGGTACGGGTGCTGATGCGTTCGCGGTAATTGTTCGCCCGGTCTTCGCGTTTGACGTCGACCGGGCCGGTGGCAGCACTGCCGGTCCAACCATGGTAGGTGCGCACTTCAAACTGCGCATCTTTATACACCATCCACGTCACTTGGCCTGCTGGATCCGTGATTGAGCGCGGACGACCCAGATTATCCACGGTCACCACCGTCTTGAGATGTGGCGTACCGGTCGACGACCAGCCACTGGGCAAGGCGGTGAAGTCGGCCGATGTCGACGTATCCACAGCCGCGATCGTGGTCACTGGGCTGCCGGTGACCTGATCGTAGGCGAGGTAGGTCAAGAAACTGTCCTGATCACGCGTCCACTGCGGCCGGCCGAAGCCGTCAAAGGATACGGCCGTAGTGGTCGCGGTTGCTGAGCCATTCTGCGCTGTGGTGACGATCGGTGCGGTCACGGTAACCGTGGCAACTCGGTTGCTCGTCCCGCGCCAGGTATACGCCGACGTCGTCGTCATACCGCCGGTCGTGTCGCTGTTGCGATAGACGATGGTGCTGGCGGGCACCACGATCGTCGCCATCGGCATGGACAAGGCCGTCACCGTCACCGTTGCAGTAGCGGTCACGAGCCCCGCGCCCGCGCCGGTGGTCGCCGTCACCGTGTACGAGCCAGGCGTGGTTACCGGGGTGTACACACCACCCGGCATGGTGATCGTACCACCGGCCGTGGTCCACACGATGCTTGGTTGCGTCGCCATCACTTGCCCGAATTGATTTTTCACACTGGCGCTAAATGTCTGAGTCGCGAGAGATGCCACGGTTGCCGATGCGGGCGTTACCAGCATCTGGGTCGGTGTATCCTGGACCGTCACCGCCACCGGCGCGCTCGCGGCCGTCAAAGCGGCCTGATCGCGCACGGTGCATATGAACTGATAGGAACCCGCCTTGGTCAGCGTGGCGACGAGTGATTTCCCAGCATTCGTCCCATTGCTGGCGGCGAAGGTAGCGCTGCCACCCACCGGCACCGTCGTGGCGCTCCAGGTGTACACCAACGCCGACTCCGGCAGATCATCGGTCACACTCGCCGCACTCAGCGTCGTGGTGGTCCCAGCCACCGTCGTCGGATTCGCGGTGATGGTGGCACCGATCATTGATGGCGGGCTGTACAGCTGCAGCAAGAGCGTTGAACCGGGCTGCGCATGAAATCCGGGCATGAGCGAAATCACTCCCGTGGCACGCATGGTCACATTCGCCGTTGCGGTCACCGTCGTCGAATCATCAACCCCAGCGGTCGTGGTGACATTGCCATAGGTCGGCACGGCGGTGATGAGCAGGGTCCCTGACTGAACTCCCGGCGGCACGGTATAGTCCGCGGCCATGGCCCAGGACCCACACACGCCCACCAGCGCTACGGCCACGACACCGCGACCACGCAGTGCATGCATGACCAATGAATCAATCAGTGAACTGAAACCAGATGCGAGCACCGACATGTTCAATTTCCCGTATGCTGCAGATAAGAGTGTGCGGTCACGACTTGGGGCGTACCCGTCTCACCCTGCTGGATCCGCCGCTCAGTGCAGAATCCGCCAATCGTCCCCACGGTCGCAAATATCGAGGTCTCGATCAGACCGGCCGTGTCGCTGACATTCGGCGCATTGGCCGTGACCGCCCCGGTGACACCCAGATCGTCAGCGGCTTCGTTGACGGCCGTCACTGCACTCGGCGTCGCATGC
>JAYVTR010000288.1:0-3487 GCA_043788625.1 Planctomycetota bacterium | reverse complement strand
CGACCTCGCAGGCACCGTTCTAGCAGCGCCTGAACGCCAGGGCCGCATGCCGCAAAGAAAGCTCAACCTTCATCAACTCGGCTTGCGGAGTTATTTTCCGAAGAACACGAACACCGGGGTTTCTCCCACCGTCAGGCTGAGGCTCTGTTTGGCGAAGGCGCAGGTCACCGCTGCGGGCTCGGTCGCGTTAATGGCCAGATGTTCAGCACGTACAGGTTTGCGTGGTGCGCCAGCGATGGTCCGTTTGGCATCTGGCATGCCCGAGGTTGGTGACCACACCACCCATGCGGTTTCACCGGCGTCATTGATGAACTCATAGGCGTAGACGGCCCCGGCCTCCTTGGCGACGACGCGCGAAAAACGATAGCCACCGAGAACTGCCTGCAGATGCCGCACTGCATAGAAGCCCGGTTTGGGCACTCCCAGGCGGGTGATGCCCGACGCGCCATGGAAAGCGTTGCCGTCGTGATCATCAAAGAAATAAAGGTAGGCGCGGTCGACATCCATGCCGCTGAAGAGCAGGTAGGAGCGCACCAGCCATTGGGCCTGCTGCAGCTCAGTGGAGGATACCCACTTCGGATCGGCGGTCTTCAACGCCGCGGGTGACGCGGCATCATAACCGAATTCGGTAACCCAGATCCGCTTGTCCTTCATCGCCGGATGCGCCACGCGGTAGGCGATCATCACTTCGACAGTCGACAGGTAGCGGATGCCTGAAGCCTCGGGATTGGTGCGTTCAAAGGATGGCCAACCTGCCTTCAGCGAATAGGTGTGCATGTTGATCACATCGTACAGCGGCTCCAACCCCTCCAGGCTCTGGATCGGCTTCTCCCACTCGTCCGGCTTTTCCGCCGACACGGTGCAGGTAGCGATCTTCATCCGCGGATCACCGCTGCGCAGGCCGCCCGCCATGGCCTTGAACAGCTTGACGTATTCCTCGCTCGACCACTTACCGGGCTCGTTCTCGATCTCTGTCGTATCAACCATGGGGTGCGCGCCCGACGGGCCGAAGAAGGTGGCAAAGGACTTGCCGTAACGCTCCATGGCTGCGGGCATGTCGCTGAAACCGGCGTGATCACGAGTCCATTCGGTGGACATGATGCAGGCATCGATACTGGTGAATCCAGCGGTGCGCCAGGCACCATAGATTTGCAGCCAATCGATCGGCTTATGGTCGCGGATGCCTTCGCGGGTCATCGGAAAGATCGGGTCCTCGTTCGGTTGGTCATTCACATCCCAGGGATAGGGATGATAGTCTCGCGCCAGATGGCAGGCCTGAGCATATAGTGACGGATCGCTGACCTGAAAAGTATGGAAATTGATGCCCATGAAGTCACGCAGAAGCGGCTTCTGCCCCTCAGCGGCGCCGAGAACAGTGAGCGAAATCAGCAGCAGACAGGCGGACGGCAGGAGGGTTGTCATGATGTTCCTTAGTACAGCAGCGCGTTGCGTCTGTTGACGGTGTGGTTGGCGGATCGGTGAAATATATACAAGATGCCAAACCCCACCGACAGTAGCTGGCGCTGGGGGCAAAGCAGTGATAGGGCAAAGACTCCGCCGGAGGATACCGGCGGAGTCAATGCTGCAGTTAATAATGGTAGACCAGTGACAAGCCGTTGCGCACTTTTCTCACTAGGGGGTCATCAGTACACGACTTGCCTCGCGCACACTGCCGTCAGCCATGGTCAGGCGGATCCATACCATGGTGGTAGCGTTCAGTGTCGTCGGGACATTGATGACCAGCTGATAATTACCTGCCGCGCTGCCCGCCGCGGGCGTGGCCGACACCAGCGTGCCGGGCGACCCATACTCATTCCCGGCCCAGGCAGAGATCGCCGCCGGCACTTCGCTGCCCGCGTCCGGAGTAATCTGAAGATGCAGGGTGCACGGAGTGCCTGCCACCACCGGGGACGTTGCCTGCACCATGATGCCATAGCCCGGCACACCTGCGCTGTTCGATGATACTGGCGTCTGGGTGGCGGCGTCGCCCGCCCCCGGTCCCCCGCCACAGGCGGCGCACGTGATGACCACGCCAACCGCTAAACTGAAACCCAAGAAACGACGGATGCGATGTAGGTGCATGATTATTCCTTGGCTCAACCGGTGGTGTGCGGGGTGGCGATGATGATGACGTTGTCGAAGACCGCGGTCGAAGTCGTTGCGTTGTTATGCGCGGTGATGCCCAGGCCGATGAGGACGTTGCTGCCCATGGTGATCGTCGCCGTTCCGACCACTGTCCACGTCGTCCCATCGGCGGACTGGTAACCGGTGAACACGTTGCCCACCCGTGTCAGCTTCACCCAATATGGTGCTGTGACGAAGGCTCCGCCGGTATGCGAACTGTTGCCGTCCTGATCCAGGCGACGCTGGAAGGCCATCCCGTTTCCGGGGGTTGCGGCCATGAACGCGTGGCGTGAACCAGCCGTCGTGTTTTCGCGGATCATCACCCCCGCTTTTGCCCATGGATCACTGCCGGTCTGCGACACCACGCGTGCCACGATCTGCCCATCACCACTCAGCGGTTGCGAGACGTGCTGGAAGGAATCAGCCGTGAGCCAGACGTCGGTGCCAGAACCCGTGATGGTCCAGGTGCCATTCGCATCCTGGCTTGCATTACCGGCCACTCCGGTGGTACCGATATCGCGATTCGTCCACGGAGCGATGCGGTAGTAACCGGCCTTCGCCCCTCCGACAAACGGATCACCAAAGGTGGCGTTGTTGAAGACAATCGTGCCGATGACGCCGGTCTTGTAGGCGAATTTTCCGCCACCGCCGTAGGCGACATCAACCCTCTGGCTAAAAGTGAAGCTGCCATTCTCTGCTGCACACCAGGTGTAGCCCGCCGGACCGCCGCTGGGCGCGGTCACACTCAGGGTCGCGGAATTCGAGGTGGCACTGCCGGCACTGTTGCGAGCTACGCAGCGGAAGGCAGCACCATTGTCGGCCAGGACCGTCGCCGGCGTAATGTAGCTCGCCGCCGTGGCACCGGCGATATTGATGCCATTTTTTTGCCATTGGAAAGTCGGAGCCGGATTGCCGCTCGCTGCCACCGTGAAAGTCGCGGTCTGCCCCACCGTCACCAGTTTGTTCCCCGGTTGGGCGGAAATGGCAGGCACCACGCCAGCGACCGTGATGATAAAGGTCGTATTGGTGGTGGCCGTGCCATCCGACACCGTCACCGTGATCGTCGCCGTGCCCGTCTGCCCGGCGGTTGGGGTCACGGTCACGGTGCGGTTGCTGCCTGACCCGCCCAAGACCACATTCGCCTGCGGTACAAGCGTCGTATTCGAACTCGATGACGTCACGCTCAGGCTCGCTGCCGCCGTTTCGGCATCGTTGATCACAACCGCCACGGCACCGGTCGTACCACCAATCGTCACGGTCTGATTAGCGATCGCACTGATGGTCGGCGCGGTGTTGCCGCTACCGCCATTCCTGGTGATGGTGTAGGTGACACTGGACTCGACGAGAGCACTGTCGCGCACGC
>JAYVTR010000287.1:0-17537 GCA_043788625.1 Planctomycetota bacterium | reverse complement strand
AGGGCCGATGATAGTGTCATAGCGAAAGTAGGTCGTTGCCTGGATTTTTTTCAACCGCCCCGTGTTAACAGCACGGGGCGGTTGCTTTTTTATATGCTTATGGTTCTACCCCAAGGGCGCTGGCGAGCCGCGCCCTTGGGGAAACCTTCTATAACATCCTTGCTCAGCTTTTTTGACGGATGCTCAACATGGCGTCATATCCGGCATATTTGTAAAGATCACCCAATGACGGGTAGTTGAAGCAGGCGCGGTTGAAGGTTTCCAGCGTCGCTTCGCCGATCATGCCCATCATCCCCACATGCACCAACTCGGTGGCTTGTTCACCGACCACGTGGACGCCAAGCAGGCGCGTGGTGTCGCGGTGAAAAAGGAGTTTCAACATGCCGTTGCGGTCGCCGATGATGCGTCCACGTGGGTTGTGGCGATACAGTGCCCGGCCGACGATGTAGGGCGTACCGGCGGCGGTGAGATCGGCTTCGGTAGCGCCGACGCAGGCGGCTTCGGGAATAGTATAGATGCCGGTCGGCAACACCGGTGACAGTTCCTTTTTCATCAGGTTGAAGGCATGGCACATGGCCACCCGCGCTTGTTCCATGCTGGTGGCGGCCAAGGCCGGGGCACCGACGACGTCACCAGCGGCGTAGATATGCGGCACCTCGGTTTGACACCAGCTGTTCACTGGCACCAGCCCGCGCTTGCCAACGGTAATGCCGGCGATGTCCAAGCCGAGTTGTTCGGTATTGCTGCTGCGCCCCGAAGCCACCAGCACATCGCTTGCCTCGAGTTTGAGGCCGGAGCTCATTTCCAAGGTCACCAGGCCGGTCTCCGGCGAGGTGCAGGTGACGACCTTCTCATTCCAATGCAGCTTGATGCCGGCTTCCACCATGCCGTCCTGGATGCGGCGGGCGATGTCGCGGTCGAGGAAGCCGAGCAGAGAATCACGGCCATCGATGAGATGCACTTCGACGCCAAGGGCAGCAAAACTACAGGCATATTCGGAACCGATCACGCCAGCCCCGATGACGGCGAGGGTCTTCGGTAATACTTTGAGCTCGAGAATCTCGTTGGAATCATGGATTTTAGGGTGGGCAAAATCAAAGCCTGGCGGGTGCACTGGCGATGAGCCGGTGGCGATCATGATGAATTCACTGCGGATCTGTCGGCGACTACCGTCGCGCTCTACGATCTGCACGGTGTGGGCGTCGACGAAGGTCGCCTCACCGCAGATGCGTTCGACTTTGTTCTGATCGAATCGGGCTTCGACTTCGCCGCGGATGAGATTTTCCACTGAAGTCAGTTGATGGGTCAGCGCATCGAGCGTGGCGTCGGGTTTGACCACGACTTCGAGACACGGCAGGGCCCGGGCTTTGGCACCGGCGATGACCAGTGCGTTTTCACGCAGGGTCTTGCTGGGGATGGTGCCGGTGTTGATGCCGGCGCCGCCGATTTTCTCAGCCCGTTCAATAAGCACGACGCGCTTGCCGAAGACGGCAGCGGTGATGGCGGCACTGCTGCCGGCGGGGCCGCCACCGATGACCAGCAAATCGTAGGAAGGGATGTCCATGTACATGATCTCACTAAAAGGAACGCCATAGCGACGGATGAAAGAGAGTTCGCAGCAGCTAGCTGGAGGATCTTCTAGCATCGGTTTGTGCCGACACAGCCAGGGAAACCTGAGCTTGGTGTTGCCCAAAGATGGCGTTCATCAACACTACCCCATGCCACAACTCGACCTGCCACTCGATCGCTTACTCGCCTATGAAGGACGTACGCCAAAACCGCCGGATTTCGATGCCTATTGGGCCCGCGGTTTAGCAGAGATTGCGGCGATCGATCCGCAGATTGAATTGGTGCCGGCGGATGTGCATCCGGCTGGAGCAGAATGTTTTTACCTGACGTTCACTTCTACCTTTGGGGCCCGTGTCACGGCCAAGTATCTACGCCCGAAAAATGCCCAGCCGGGCAAGCAGCCACTGCTCTTGTTGTTTCACGGCTTCACCGGCAATAGCGGTGATTTTTTTGATAAGCTGGGTTGGGTAGCGCAGGGCTATTGCGTAGCAGCTTTGGATTGCCGCGGACAGGGCGGACTGTCGCAAGATCATGGCACCTTGCGGACCTCGCCACCGAACGGTCACCTGACACGTGGTCTATCGGATGCGAATCCAGATCACCTGCTGTATCGTCAGCTCTACCTCGATACGGCGCAGTTAGCACGGGTGACCATGGCTTTTGCGGAAGTCGATCGCAGTCGGGTTGGTGCCACTGGCGGCTCACAAGGCGGCGGCTTAACTTTGGCCTGTGCCGGGCTGGTGCCAGAGGTGAAAGTTGCAGCGCCGGTATATCCATTCCTCTGTGATTGGCAGCGGGTGTGGGAAATGGATCTCGCCAAGGACGCCTATGGTGAACTGCGCGATTATTTCCGTCGCTTTGATCCGTTGCATGCGCGCGAAAAGGAAATCTTCACTCGCCTGGGCTACATTGATTGCCAATTCTTGGCAGCGCGAATTAAGGCTGAAGTGTTGATGCCGGTGGGGTTGATGGATGCTATTTGTCCGCCGTCAACGCAGTTCGCTGCATATAACAAGATCCCCGGTAAAAAGAGTTACCTGCTCTATCCTGATTTCGGCCATGAGAATTTGCCAAGCATCGACGACCATCTCGCGAAGTTCTTCTTCAGTCGTCTGTGAATTGACGAGGATTTAACGCACCTCGGCCGATGGCAGATGACCGAACTGCCGGCTATAGGCACGGCTGAAGGCACGGGCATCTAGATAGCCGCAGGCGATGGCGATAACCTTCACCGTACTTTCTCCACGCCGTAGCAGGTCGCGTGCCCGATTGAGGCGTACCTGAGCGAGGTAGGTGCGCGGATTGCAGCCATAGCTGGCTGAGAAACGGCGGAACAAAGTGCTGCGGTCGATGCCCAGCCGGCGTGCCGCCGTGGCGATGCTGATGCTGCCGTCGTAGCCGGAGTCGATCAACAGGCGCAGGGCCGCCGCGGGGTCGGCTGCGATTCCGGCTTTGCGGTGGTTTGCGATCAGGGCCTCGGCGATCCGCCAGGCAAAAGCCGGGGCTTGGAAGGGCGAACCGGTGGCGGCGGTGAAGGCGGCCTCGGCCTCATCGCAGAGCTGCCACAGCGCCGGTGTTGCCACCGCGCGCAGCACTCTGGTCGTACCAACGAAACCGGCCGCCTGCAGCAATTCCACGGCCCCGTCGCCAGCCAAGCCGAGCCAGGTATAGCGCCATGGTCGGCGTGGATCTTCGCGATAACGCGCGCGTTCGCCGGGTAGGATGAGGAAGGCGTCGCCTGGTCCCAGGCTGCGCTCCCCTTGGCCAGCCGTAGTCAGCCAACCGGCTCCGGATTGCAACACATGCAGACCCGGGGCATGCGGCACCTGTTCCAGGTCGAAGCAGCCGCTACCGCGCAAACGGCCAAGTACCGCCAGGTGTGGGCCGCAGCCGGGATGAGGGGCGGTGGCCGGCAGAAAAACCTGCTGACGATACATGCGATGACGTTGTTCCTGCAACATTCAGCCCATGATGCATCAATTTTATACGGTAAAAGGCTGATCTTGATGGTTATATTTCCATCATCTACCCCCAGGAGCACGCTATGAGCGAGTGGTTCCCCGATTCCCAGGCCCCGACTCCACGCGAGATCTTCGCCTTCGATCTCAACGGATTTATCATCGTCCGCGGTGTCATTGGCCAAGAACACATAACCGAAATCAACCACAGCCTCGATCGTCTGCAGCACCTGCGCCTGGGGGCCTGGGCGGGCTATGTGCACGGACACAGCTATGGCGGGCGCGAAGGCCTGAATTTGCAACAGATTTATGAAGCGGGGGAATGCTGGGAGTGCCTCATCGACCATCCGGCATATATCGAGCGAGTGCGTACCTTCGTCGGCGGCGAACTGACTTTTGATTACCTGCACGGACCCTTGTTCATGGATGAGTGCTTTGCCAGCATCCGCGCCGAAGGCGAGGCGATCGGTATCCATTCAGGCAACCAGGATGGATGTGCGCGTACACGCTTTCATGTGCAGAATCAGCGCTTCCATTGTAACCAGGTCAATGTGCTCATCGCCTGGAATGACATCGGGCCCGGCGATGGGGCAACCATGGTGGTGCCGGCCAGCCATAAGGCGAATTTCGATCATCCCGATCGTGAGTCTTATCGCATGCGCGATGGTGAGGCGACGAGTGCCGAGGGTGTCGAGGGAGCGATCGAAGTGCACCTCAAGGCCGGTGATGCCCTGATCTTCACCGACGCGATCATGCATGGCTCGGCGGCGCGGCGGAATCCCGGGCAGCGGCGGATTTCGGTTTACCGCTATGGCGTCAGCTGGGGACGTTGGCGTCATCCCTACCGCCCATCGGCGGCTTTGGTTGAGCGCCTTAATCCACGCGCTCGGCAAATGGTTCAGCCGGATGCGATGATTCTCGCTCCGCCGCAGCATCTGTCACAGCCACGAGCTTGAATTATCGTATGCGCATAAGCTTGAGGCTGAGCACTGCGTAAGGTCCAAAGGCCAGGGCGGGGAGTTCGTCGCTGCAGACGCCCAGCGCATTCATCGGAAAAGCACGCCAGCCGGCCGGGATGGCCACGGTTCCGGCGCTGCCGGCGACTTCGTGCAGGCGCAATTCGCAGCCGTCGGCATGTGGGCTGGCCCACGCCGGGATGAGACTGCCAAGCGCGCCCCAGGTCAGCCCCGGGATCAGGCGCGTGGTGCCCAACGGTGGCGTGAACAAGGCTTCGGCGGCGGCGGCAGTGGGTAACTCATCGGCGGTGAAACGATCGGCGTGGCGCCCTAAGGCTAGGCGTAGGCGGTGCTCGCCTTGATCACAATGGGCATCGGGATAGGTCGGGGCGCGTAGCAGCGATAGGCCAAGCTCACCGTCGCGGCACGAGAACCCGTAATGATTTTCGCTCAACAAGGCGACGCCGGTGCCGTCATCGCGCAACACTGCGGCCCACCGGCTACCGGCGACTTCCCACTGCGCCTCGACTGACGGCGTGCTTGGCTGCTGTGAACGGAGAATGCTGCCGAATGGGCAACCAAAGCGCGCCTGGCTACCGCGGCAGGTGGTATCGACGAGCACCCGCAGCAGACGATGTTGCTCATGCCACACGACGCTGGTTTCAATGCGCAGGTGGCGCGCCCCGGCCTCGAGGATGAAGTCGACAGTAAGACGTGAGACCTCGCTGATGCGGCTGTGACAGGTCAGTCGGGCACGTAGGGGGCCGTTTTCGGCAATGGTCAGTTCGCTAAAACTGAGCGGCTGGGCCAAGCGCAGGCTCGGCCGATCTATTTCCCACGCGTCGTAGGTCGCCGGATGATCATCAGCGATGGTGAAGTCGAGGCCACGCACCGGCAGCTCATCACCAGCGATGGCGAGAGCGGTGAGACGGCCAACGGAAAAATGTGCGCTGACGAGACCATTATTCAGCTGTGAGCAAGTGGCGGTCACGGGCGCAGCCCTCATCTTGCTGCCGGTGCCCAAAGCGGGCAGGGTCCATAGCGCTTCACCGAAAACCACTTGATGGGCGAACGGCAGGGGGTTGAAGGGCACCGCGCCGCCGATGAGTTCGCTGGCGGCTACGGCGTTGCACTCGTTGGCCAGGCGTCGCAGTTCGGGCACCAACTCCTCGACCACCAGGGCAATGCACGAACCGGGAAGAGCATCGTGAAATTGTGCGAAGCACAGGCGATGCCACGGGTGCAGATCGACGCCATTGCCGCCAGTCGCGACGCGTACGGCCTCCCAGGTCTGCAGGGCACGCTCAAGGCCGCGATAGGCGGCCTTGATGCCACGCTGGCTGGTGAGCACACCGCGATGGCCTTCGAGGTACAGCTCGCCCTGGTACACCGGCAAGTCCTCGGCATGGGTGACCAGCTCATCGATGAAAGTATCGGCGCGTGACCAGCGTGCGGGCGGTACACCGGCGAGGTTCTCGACGCGCTCGGCGAAATCGATGAGCTCCGGATTCGGGCCGCCGCCACCATCGCCATAACCGACGGCTACCGCCAAATGCGAGTGCAGGTGGACTTCGCGGTGGGCGCGGGCCGCCGTCACCAAGGCGTTTACCCCGCCGTGAGCGCTGGTGTTGTAGCCGACCGGAATCAGATGTGCCGCGACCTCGCTGCCGTCGAGGCCACGCCATATGAACGACGACCAGGGGAAGCGGCTGACGGTACTCCATGCCATCTTTGTGGTAACAAAGCCATCGATGCCAGCCAGACGCAGGAGGGTGGGCAGACAGGCATTATAGCCGAACACGTCGGGCAGCCAGCACACCCGTGACGGGGCGCCGCTCAGCTCGATGGTGAGTTGCTGACCAATGCGTAGCGAGCGGAACAGCGCTTCGCCGCATGGCATGTTGGTGTCGGGTTCGACAGCGAAGCCGCCGGTGACTTCCCAGCGGCCTTCGGCGATGCGGGCTTTGATCTGCGCCAGCAGGGCGGGTGAGCGTTCGCCGATAGCGAGGTACTGGAGCGGTTGACTATGGGTAAACCGGAATCGGGGATGCGCTCCCAGCAAGCGCAACTGTGTGGCGCAGGTGTGGATGGCTTTTTCCACACCAATTTTTTCCGGCCATAAATATACCAGATCGATGTGCGACTGGGCGATCAAGGCCACTGTCGGCGACCACGCGGCGGCCGGTAAGCGTTGACGCAAAGCGCTCAAGGACGCAGCCAGCGCTGCCACTCCGCTCGTATCAAATGCATCGCAGGCACTATCCAAGCCGCCGAGCAGCAGGCGCAGCAACGGATCGACACGGTCGAGTGTCGGACACCAGCCGATGGTGCCGGGCATGTGCAGGCCGGCATCGATGAAGAGCTGCTCATAAACTTGACGCAGCACGTCGAGATCAGCTATGCAGTCGACGACACGGTGGTCGGGTTCGCGTAGCAGACAGGCATCGAAACGGCATCCGGCGTTGTCGATGGGGGTGGCTCCGGGTACCCATAAACCGGTTTGCCAGGTGCCGACGGCAATCCACAGGGTGTGTGCGGCGGCATCGAGTGCGCAAGTCGGATGGCCGACATCCAGGCCAGCCCACGGTACACCATCGCGCCACACGGTGGCTTCGCCTTGGCACCGCCAAGCTAGCACGCGTTCCTCGCTGCCGGCGGGGATGCTGACCCGGCACCAGCGTTGTTGCCAGCCATTGCCCAAGTGCTGGCCTGCAACCAAAGGTTGGTGCGTTTCGCGGTAGGCCTCGGCCACCGGCAGCCACTGTTCATGCAGCTCGCCAGCGGTTACCGGCAGGATGGTCGTTGAGCGCCAACGCTGTTCACTGAGGCGGCCGGCGAGACGCGCCACGCGTTGATGAACCAGTTGCAGGAGGTGGTTGGTGCGGCGGGCGGGCATACAGGAAATATATCCGAATAAACTCACTGCGCGGGCGACCTGGCTTTCTCGGCGGGCAGTGGCCAGTAATAGACGGCGGATGGGTCGCTCAGCTAAACGCCATAGGTTCTAAGACGGATTTTTTAGCATGCGTCCCAGGCGTGACGCCGAAATGTTTGCGATAAGCGGTGGCGAAATGTTCGGGATTAGGAAAGCCGCACCGTCTCGCGACCTGTTTCACCGGCAATTGCGTTTCGCTCAGCAACAGGCGCGCATGGGCCAGGCGTTGGCCTGCCAGCACCCGGGCCGGTGAGGTGCCGAACCAGGTGCGGCAGCGCTGGCTTAAGGTCCTCCGTGACAGATCGAGATGATGCGCCCACGCCGACAGGTCCAGCGGCGTGGCGAGGTGCCCGGCCAGCCACTCAGCACAGCGCTGACGTAAACTGTCCTCTGTCGCAGCGCCTGTATCGGCACTTGGGGCACCAGCGTGGCGCAGTACGTAGGTCAGGGCGATGCGGGCATACGCATCGGCGGTTTCGCTGCCAAGGGCATCATCATCGAGGTAGGTGAGTCCGTCGATGAGCGGACGGGAATGCGCTATCGGCCAGATCAATTTGCGTTGTGCAGTGGTCCAGATCAGGGCCGGCTCGACCTGCAGCTGCAAGGCGGCGAGCAGCAGTGGCCCGGGGCTATCATCGGCATGCATATCGCCGGGTCGCACCACCAGCGCCTCACCGGGGCGGGCCTGCCAGCCACAGCCGTTGATGGTGCAACGGTAGGTGCCATGCAGCGGCACGAGGATCTCGTACGCCGCATGACCGTGCACCGCCACGCTATGGTGACTATCTGCCCGGCGTAGGCGTAGCTGGATGTAGCGTACCGTACGCGGAACGACGTGCTCGGTTGGTCGGGGGATCAAAATCAGTCCATGACCGGGGGCCAAGGACAATTCACGTCGTCGCACGGCCTTCATCCGGTCATCGTGGCTACTCCTATAGCATGACGCAATGCTTTACCATGCAGTCTTCGACAGCCATCTGTCGGCACATCCTTGAGATTATCCTGTTGAAGTGGGCGCCGTCCTGCTAGGATGCCGGACCGCCGCAAATGAGGGAGCCGTTCCAAGCGTTCCAAAAGTGCCGGTGGTGCTGTCCGTGTAGTTTGAGAATCGTCCTTTGAGAAGCGTAGAGAGATCGGCAAATGCCCAAGAATGCTCCAACGAGTAAGATGATCGAGAATCCGGAGGCACCTCTGGTCGAGGCTCCGGTACGTCCGCGCATCGCCACCCCGATCATTTTGACGCTTGACCGCACCTTGTCGGCTGAGTGCAAGCGGACACGCATGCTCAAGGTAGAAGGCGCCACCGGCATCAAGCACGACCCGCTCTACGAAGTCGATTCGATCCAACGGGCGCTCGGTCAGGTACGCGGTACCCATCCGCCACCGATCATGATCATCGATGGCCAGCAATTCCCCTGCGTCATCGAAGGCAGCCCGCGCAGTCCGCGGCTGATGATGGAGGACAAAGGTGAGCGCGTGCGCTTGTACCTGGAAGTCGGTGGCGCCATGGTCGCTAACGTCTGGTGCATGCCCGGGCCATACATCGTCTTCCGTGGACGCATCATTCCGCTCGAATGGACCGGTCCGGCCGAGCATCTCGATCCGCTGATGTCGGGTCCGATCACGGTCGCCAAAGAGCTTTTGGTACGCGAGCCATGGCGCGCGTTGCTGGCGCACGCCGGACAGGTGCCGCCGCAGGCTGATCGCGCCAAGCAGGTGCGTGGCCGTCCGCAGCCAATCCTCGAGATGTACGAAGTCGACAGCCGCCTGTGTGGCCAGGTGCGCTTCAAATACCACGAAGACCTGCCCGAAGTCGACCCGCTTGAACGTATCGGCATGATCGTCGCCGAGGCCAAAGACGGCACGGTAATCAAATGCGAGCGTGACCGCGACCTGGAGTTGCAACGTTGCAACGAATTCATCAAGCGCGGGGCTTTAGTGCAGCGGCGCGGCGCATTCGGCTTCGTCGCTGACGGCGACGCGGCCGACCGCTTCTTGGCGCAGGTCATCCCCAACCTTTTGGGCTGGGAAATCCGTGGCCGTGAAAAACTGCATCGCGGGCGCAAACCCACCGATATCCAGACCACCGCCAAGGTGACGGCCCACGAAGATTATATCGAGCTGGAAATCGAAGCCGAAGTCGATGGCCGGCACGTGCCGATCAAAGAACTGCTGAAGAACGCCGCCCGCGGGCAGAGCGTGATCGTCTTTAAGGACGGCCTGCGCGCCCGCATCAACGACGAATGGCTCAACCGTTATCGCACCTTGGCCGAATTCGGCGGTCTGAAAGAGGTTGGCGGCAAGGTCCGCGTACCACGTCACGCTGCCGCCATGGCCGTGTCGCTTGCCGAATCCGGCGGGCGCATGAGCCTCGATGATATCACCAAGGACCTGGCCACTCTGGCTAAGGGCGGCGCCGATATTCCGCATGTTGAGCTGCCCAAGGGCCTCAATGCGACCTTGCGCGAATACCAGCATTCCGGTTTCGACTGGATGGTCTTCCTGTCCAAGCGCGGCCTGGGTGGCGTGCTCGCCGACGACATGGGTCTGGGCAAGACGGTTCAGTCGCTGGCCTTCGTGTTGCATCGCCACGCCGAAGATCCGGGTCTGCACCTGGTCATCGCGCCCAGGTCGGTTGTCGACAATTGGGCTGACGAATGCGTCAAGTTCACCCCCGGCATGCCGGTGCATGTGCACATCGGTCTCGATCGCGTCAAGACTGCTGACAAGTTGCCTAAAAAGGGCTTGTTGCTGACCAGCTACAATATCCTGCAGCGTGACATCAAGCTGTTGGGTTCGATCGAATACAGCACCGTCCTGCTCGACGAAGCGCATGTCATCCGCAACCCCGAGGCCAAGACTACGCGTGCGGCGATGAAGATCGTTGCCAAGCGGCGCATGTGTCTGTCGGGTACGCCGGTGCAAAATTGCGCCGAAGATTTGTGGCCGATCTTCCACTTCCTGATGCCGGGATTCCTGGGCAAACGTAAGACACTGAAGGAGACGTTGCAGGACGATCCCGAAGCAATCGGCCGTCTGCGCGACCGCGTCGCACCATTCGTGTTGCGCCGCCTCAAAAAAGAAGTGGCCACCGAATTGCCGCCGAAAACGGAAATCCTTCTCCATGCCGAGATGGAAGAATCGCAGCGTATCTTTTACAACGATCTGCTCGAAAAGGAGCGCGTCGGGGTCATGGACTTGCTTGGCAGCAAGGGTCTCGAGCGTTCACGCGTTTCGATCTTGGCCGCCATCACCCGTCTGCGTCAGGCGGCTTGCGATCCAGAACTGGTCGGCGGCGAAAATGTGCCGTCGTCGAAGATCGATCTGTTCCTCGACCTGGTCGACGAACTGATCGCCGAGGGCCACCGTGCCCTGGTGTTCAGTTCGTTTACCAAGTTCCTGGCGCGCATTGAAGCAAAACTGCAAGAGCGTAAGTACACTTATCAGTACCTCGATGGCCGCACCCGTGACCGCTCGGCAAAGGTCAAAGCCTTCCAGACCGGTACGGATCCACTGTTTTTGATCAGTCTGAAAGCCGGTGGTGTGGGTTTGAATCTCACCGCCGCCGACTATGTGATCATCCTTGATCCATGGTGGAATCCAGCCGCCGAAGATCAGGCTGCCGACCGCGCTTACCGTATCGGCCAGGATAAACCGGTGATGGTCTACCGTATCGTCACCGTCGACTCGATCGAAGAGCGCGTGCTGCGCTTGCAGGCCGAAAAGAGACGCCTGGTCGGCGATCTGGCGCTCGAAGGCCTGGCGCGCGCGCTCGAAGCCGGCGATGTCGAGAAGTTGTTCCAGGCCGCTGCTGCGGTCGGTGCCGATTAAACGACAGAGGGCGCCGCTTCAGCAGGTGGCGTTGCTAGTGGACAAGGCCCATGGCTTGGTGCTGTTATGCAGCCTCAAGGCATGGGCCTTGTTCATGAGGGCGTCTACCTGAGGGGTCTGGCAACCCTGCGCGTCAGTGATTGTCCAGGCTATTTTCAGGTCATGGTGCCGCGCATGCGCCGCCTCACCTACCATCGTTCACCTGCTGCCGCGGCGCACGATCAGGCGGCGCTGGTGGCGGGCGGGTTCCTGCGCCATGCGGCTGAAGACGGCTCGTGGCAGGATCGCCAGCACAGCGTGTTGATCTGTTGGGTGCGTGATCGTGCTGAACACGCCCTGGTGCGCCGCGTGCTCGGGCCCCCGGACGCCGATGGCGATGATGCACCGGTCGATGATGCCTTGGATCGCTGGCGCGAACGCCTGGCCCCAGGTTGCTGGGTTCTGGGCCGCTGTGTGGCAGTGCCGCGAGGTGCTCGGCACGTCGTGCGTTTACCGGTGGGGGCCGGCTTCGGCCTCGGTGATCATCCAACGACGCGCTGCGCAGCAGTATTGTTGACGCGCTCGCCGGTGGCTGGCAAACGAGTGCTCGATCTGGGCTGTGGCACCGGCGTATTGGCGGTAGTGGCGGGTCAGCTCAAAGCACGAGTATTGGATGCGGTCGACCTGGACCCCGACGCGGTGAAACACACCCGACGGACGCTGGCAGCTAATGGCATCAGCGGCCGGGTGTGGATCAGCAACTTGCTGCGGCGGGTGCCGGATGCCTATGACGTAGTCATCGCCAATCTCATCAGCGACCTGCTGATCGAGCTATTCGCCACTGGCACCCTCGCCGCCCGCGTCGCCAAAAATGGCCGCGTGCTGTGCTCCGGTATCCGTGGTGACCGACGCCGAGATGTCGAACGAGCTGCCGCAGCCGACGGTTGGAAAGTCACTGCCACAACCTGGCAAGGCGAGTGGGTCGGCCTGACGCTTCAGGGTTAATCTCCACTATAAAAACCCGAGTGCTCGGCCTACGGCAGGGGCTACCCTCCACTGCCGTAGGCCGCTCGGAAATGCACCGACAGGTGCGAAAGTTAGACTGTTTAGCCAGCGCGACGCAGATTTGCGAGGTCGCGCAATGACACGGTTGCCGGGCGCAGGGTAGTGCCATCAGCACGATCGGCGAGATCGAGCAGCACCCGTGCGAGATGACGCAGGTCTTCGACTGGCACTTCCAGGCGGGCCCCGGCATGCGGACCGGCGGCGGTATAGGCGGTAAGCGCGACGGTGGGCGAATGCGTCCCGACCACGGCGGCGATCGCTAGCCCGCGTTGACGCAGCCGGCCGAAAAATCCATGCGCCGTGACTTCATGGCCGAACGTGACAGTCGTGGAACTGGTATCCAAAGCTTGCTTGCCGTAAAAATCGAAGGAGATGGCCATGGGAAGCTCCGGGCGTACAGGGTCGGTATGGATACGGTTTATAGAAACCCCATCCCACTTGCAAGTTCAAATTGACCTAGGTCGGTTTGGACTTGCCAAGCGGCCTATTTTTTGCGGCCCTTTGCCAGACCTCAGCAGCGCCTAGTGTTGCGTCTTCCGTCGGAGGATCGAATGCGTCGTCTTGCCCTTGTTGCTGTACTCACCGCCCTTTTCACCCCATCAGCGGTGTGGACTGCTGAAAGTGCCTTGGCGCCCTCGGCCGACAGCATCGCGGCGGGCGCGACACCGGCCGGCAGCCTGCGCGTGATCCTGGCCAAGAACGGAAACGTGCGCTATGCGCCGACGACCCAGTCGAAGGTCATCGTCACCCTGCCGTCGAAGTCCGAGGTTGAGATCCTTGGGCCAGCGAAGGTCGCTGGTTGGTATGTCATTCGTTTTCCGCGTGAAGGCAGTGCCTGGGTGCATAGCAAGGTGCTGCAGGCCGTCGATGGTGGCAAGCGCTGGCGCGTCACCGAAGACCGTTCGCGTGCGCGCGATGATTCGACGCTGCGCAGCGAGATCGTCGCCGAGTTGAACAAGGGCGAGATCCTTGAAGACAAGGGCCGTATCAATGGCGATTGGCGAGCGGTATTCTTGCCCAATGCCGTGGCTTACATCTCTGCCAGCGTTCTCGATATGCCGAGCAATCTGGCGCAGGCGCAAAAGGATGCCGCTACGCGCGCCACCGAAGCAGTGCAGACCTGGGGCACGGCGCAGTCGGTGTACGCGAGCTTTTTCGATCAACTCAAGAGCAATCCGCAAAACGCCCTGGTACTCGATTGGCAGGGCCTGGCGGTGCAGCTCGACAGCGTGATCCGCAATCATCCCGATGCTGATGTGCGCGTCAGCGCCCAGCGCATCAAGGACGGCATCATCAATGTAGCGGCAGCGGCGAAGAATGTGCAGCTGGCCAAGGGCATCACGCCGACGGCTGGTTTGGCCGTCGAAGCCTCGCCGATTCCTGGCGCGGCTGTTACTACGAACACGACCACGACCGGAACCATATCTACCAAAACCGGTGTCGTACAGACCAGTGGCACGTCGGGTGATCCTTTAGCCCCAGCCTTGCTCAATGTGCCCAACCCAGCGCCGGTTCCGACCATTGCCGTAACTCCCATTCCGTTGAACACCGCCATTGAGCCACTGGCGCCGACCGAGATTCCGCAGGCGCCGGTTACGCCAGTCGCTGCCGCTAAGCCGTTTGCAGTCGAGGGCTTTGTCACCCAGCAGAACTTCGAGCAGGTCGGTGTCACCGAGGTGCTGGTGGACGGCGATTCGAATATCGTCGCCTTCCTCAAAGTGCAGGTCGGCAAGGATGTGCAGCTCAGCGAGTACTACTGGCGCTGGGTGGGCGTCAAAGGCGAGGTGCAGAAGGTTGATCAGTCCAAGCACAACCTCGGCCGTGATGTGCCGTTGGTGATCGTTGACGGCTTGTCGCTCGCCGCCGGCCGCTGAATTTCGCCAGGCGCTTCCTATGGCCCATGTTTCATCGCCGAACGATACGCCGATGATGCGGCAGTATCTCGAAGGCAAAGCCGCCCAGCCTGATGCTTTGTTGCTGATGCGCATGGGCGATTTCTACGAAGCGTTCTTAGGCGATGCCGAGCTGCTCTCCCGCCACACCGGCGTGGCCTTGACCTGCCGCAACAAAGACGCGCCTCAGCCCATTGCCATGGCCGGTATTCCGCACCACCAGTTGCCGGTATACCTGCCCAAGCTGTTGGCCCTCGGCCTGCGCGTGGCGGTGATGGATCAGCTCGAAGATCCCAAGGAAACTGCCAAAGACGGGCGCACCTTGGTGCGTCGCGGACTGACACGTCTGATCACTCCTGGCACCTTGGTCGACGAAGAGACCCTGCAGCCCGGCGAGGCCAACCGCCTGGTGGCGCTAACGGCTCTCGACGTTGAAAGGCAAGCCATCGGCATTGCCGCCTTAGATGTTTCCACCGGGCGTTTTACGGTTGAAGAAGCAATCACCCCCGGCCAGCTGGCCCTCGCCCTCGCGCGCTTATCACCAGCGGAATTGGTGGTGCCGGAAGAGCTGCGCCACACCGCCGCCGAGCTGCTACGCGAGGTGTGCTCGCCGGCGGCAGTGCCGCCGATTTCCGGCCTGCCGGCTTTCGCCTGGAAGTCAGCCGATGCCCGTCGCTGGCTGATCGATCGCTTGCGCGTCACCAGCCTCGACGGCTTTGATCTTGGGGCCGGCTGCGAGCACCTGGTGTCGGCGGCAGCTGCGGCCTTGCGCTACGCTGAAGGCGCGGTGCGCATCGCCGAGCTGACCAATCAGCTGCCTCATCAGAATGGCTCGGGCTTGGCACATGTACGCAGCATCAGCCGTCTGCGCAGTGCGGCCGGCCTGGTGCTGGATGCTACGTGCCGGCGCAACTTGGATCTCCTACGCAATGGTCGTGATGGCACCCGCGCTGGGACCTTGTTGGCGGCAGTCGATCGTACGCGTACAGCTCCGGGTGCGCGCTTGCTGGCGGAGTGGTTGGCGCGGCCCTTGGCCGATGTCGGCGACATCGCCAAGCGTCATGACGCCGTAGGCTGCTTGGTCGATGACGATCAGTTGCGCGCTGACGTGCGTGATGCCCTGGCGCATATCTATGATCTCGAACGTCTGGTAGCGCGCTTGGCTACCGGCCGCGCGCACGCCCGTGACTTGGTACAGCTGGCGGATTCCCTGGTGGCCTCAGCGGCAGTGGGGGTGACCTGTGTCGGCCGCGATTTACCAATACTTTTAGCCGATTCCGCCGTCGATCTCAATCCTGCCCCTGAGCTGGTGGCCGAGATCCGTCGTACCCTGGTTGATGAGCCGCCGCTGACGCTGCAAGACGGCGGTCTGATTCGCGATGGCTTCGATGCTGAGCTGGATGAGCTGCGCGCCATCCGCACAGATGCCAGCGCCTGGCTGGCGGCCTATCAAACACGTGAAGCCCAGGCCTGTGGACTGCCACGTTTGAAAGTCGGCTATAATTCAGTATTCGGCTATTACCTGGAACTGCCCAAGGTGGCTTCAGAAAAAGCCCCGGGGCATTTCATCCGTAAGCAGACCCTGGTCAACGCCGAGCGCTACATCACCCCCGAACTCAAAGAATATGAGGACAAGGCGCTCGGCGCCGAAGACCGTATCCGTGCTCGTGAATCATTGCTGTTCGGCGCCCTACGTCTGCAAGCCGAGTCGTTGATTTCGCCGCTGCAACGCGCGGCAGCGGCGTTGGCGGTGTTTGATGTCTGTGCCAGCTTGGCCGAGACGGCGCGCTTGGGTGGCTGGTGTCGGCCGCTCGTCGACGACTCGCTCAGCCTGCACTTCGTCAAGGCGCGGCATCCGGTCGTCGAAGCCGCCATCGGTCGCGGCACTTTCGTTGCCAATGATTGCGAGCTGATCGCCGGCCTCACCGCCATCCCACGCCTGGCCGTCATCACTGGCCCCAACATGGCCGGCAAATCGACTTACATTCGTCAGGTAGCGGTGTTGGTGATTCTTGCCCAAGCGGGCAGTTATGTGCCGGCCGAATCAGCTCATCTGGGTGTGGTGGATCGCGTATTCACGCGCGTCGGCGCCGGTGATGAATTGGCGCGCGGGCAATCGACATTCATGGTCGAGATGGCGGAAACAGCGGCGATCCTTCACCACGCGACTTTGCGCAGCCTCGTCATTCTTGATGAGGTCGGACGCGGCACCTCGACATTTGATGGCGTGTCATTGGCCTGGGCCATCACCGAACATCTGCACGATGTCATCGCCTGCCGCTCGTTGTTCGCCACTCATTACCATGAGCTGACCGAAATCGCCGACCAACGCCCGGGCGTGGTCAATCGCACCGTGGCGGTTGCCGAAAATGCCGACGATGTGGTATTCTTACATCGCATCGTCGGCGGAGCGGCAACCAAGAGCTATGGCATCCACGTGGCACGCATCGCCGGCGTACCCGCGACGGTGATCACCCGTGCGCGAGCGGTGTTGACGGCTCTTGAGCGGCATGGTGCACAGTCAGCCGTGACATCGCCGGCGGCAGCTGCAGCAGCGTCCGCGCCGGTGACGACGCCGACTCAGTTGACCTTGTTCGGCTACGTCGCCCATCCGGTGGTTGAACGTCTGCAGGGCATGGACGTCGACAATCTCACCCCACGGCAAGCCCTGACGCTGCTTAGTGAATTGCAGGAAACCGCGCGCCGCAGCTGAACCATTGGTGATTATTCAAGGTGCAACTGCCGGCGCAGGAATTCACCGATTTCTTCGACGCTCTGCGGCTGATTGTTTTCTTGAACGGGCGCAAAGCTGCCCTTGCCTGCGCCAGCGCTGCTGAAGGCCATTTCCGGTCCTGGGAAATCGCGTACCTGAGCCGCCAGGTCGCTCACATCATAAAGTCGGGTCACCGAAGCTCTGGCCAGCGGCTTGTCCGAAAACACCAGGGCTTGCTGGCTATAGGCCCAGGCCAGACCGGTTTGCGTGCTCATCCAACGCACCATGGCGGCAAGCGGCATATCTGTAACGGTGAGCAAAAGTCGGTGCGTTTCGCAGCCAGGCATAACGACGACGTTCAGGAGCGTGGCGTGGCGCAGGAAGTCGGCGGCCTCAGCAAGGGTGGTGTCACGCCAGTCGACGGTGAGGCGCTGCGTACCGCCAGGCAGGTCACTGGTGCCGCTGGCCGGTGCGGTGACCAGCAACTGGTGGTTCCACACGCCGATGCTGGTGCCCTCAGAACCGATGCTGGTGTCTTCAGCCGCAGCCAGGGTCCCGATGCATGCGCACAAAAGGAGGAGTGCCTTACTCATGTCGTACACTCCTGGGGTTCACGAAATAATCCCAGGTGGCCGTGGC
>JAYVTR010000286.1:0-4449 GCA_043788625.1 Planctomycetota bacterium | reverse complement strand
CGCCCAGATTTGCGCAGTGGAGCGTATTCACCCATCAAGGCGACGATATCGACTGCTTCCTTCACCTTGCGTAATTGATCGTCACCGATGAAGCCGGCCATGATCCTGGGTGTAGCCGGAGGCCAGCCGGGGCAACTGGTTGCTGCCTTTCGAGCAGCGGGCTGGTCGCTGGTCGCTGGTCGCTAGTCGCTGGTCGCTGGTCGCTGGTAGATCGCCGCTGGTCAGTCGTTGTCCGCTAGTCGCTGGCAGCCGCCACTAAGCCTACGATCATATCCGCATGCGTTACGTCCTCCTCGCGCTCATGACCCTCATTACCTCGTTAGCCCAGGCCCTCGAAATCGGCGACACGGCTCCGTCGCTGGCAAGTGTCAAATGGGTCAAGAATGGTCCGGTCGAGATCGGCCGAAGTTTGACCGTGGTCGAGTTCTGGGCGACCTGGTGCGGACCATGCCGGGTATCAATTCCCAAGCTCAGTGCCCTGAACAGCAAATTCCATGATCGCCTCATCGTCGTCGGCTTGAGCGACGAAGAGTTGGCCACCATCACCCCGTTCGTCACCGAGCAGGGCGAGCACATGAATTACCAGATCGGCATGGCCAACGAAGCCGTGCATGACGGCTATATGGCCGGCCGCGACGGCATTCCCTACTCCTTCCTCATCGGTGCCGATGGCAAGGTCATCTGGCATGGTCATCCCATGGCCCTTGAGAAAATTGTCGCCGCCGTCATCGCCGGCACCTGGGACGCCAAAAGCGAAACGCAGCGTGCCACCCGACGCCAGGAGCTGCAGGACTTGCTGCACACCGATCCAGCCGGCAATGAAGATGGCTTGCTCGCGCGTATCCAGGAAAAGACCGCTGCCATGCTCGCCGATGATCCGACCGATCTGGAAACCGTGAACCTGCGCATCGAAGTCGCTAAACATATGAAGAACCACGCCGTGGTGCGCGCCACGTGCGCCGCCATACCGGTGGCGCAGCTGGATGCCGATCAGGCCGGCGCCTTGGCCTTGATGCTGGTGCGCGACGAAGAGCCGGCCAACCGTCACCTGGATCTGGCCTACGCCTTTGCGGCGCACGCCGTCAGCACCGAACCCGCCAATGCGCAAGCCCAGGCGGCACAGGCAGCGGTGTGGAATGCGCTGGGCTTTCTCGACCGCGCTGTGGCCTGCCAAATGCGTGCGGTGGCTGCTGACCCCGCCGATGATAGCCAACTGGCGGCCTTGGCTTTTTATCGCGAAACCCAGCGGCTTGCCGCGCTGGTGACGGCCGGCAAGCCGATCACCGCGCCGGCCGATCTCGCGCCGGCTGCACAACCCGCCCAACCGGCCGGTCCCGCCGGCCCGTCATCGCTGGTGCCGTGATCCCCGGCTCATTCCGCGGCTGGCTCACGTGTGAACTCAACGACGAATAAGCCGCGCGCCGCCCCAATCCGCGTGATCAAAATCAGGGCTCTGACCGCCTATGCGTACCACCAGACGCAGGCGGTGAGCCCCCGCGACATTGATGCGGACCTCGCGCGGCGGGGTCAGACCGCGGATTATCCCGCTGTCGAATTGCGGAGTGTTGTCGACCCACACTTGAAAAATGATGCTCGCCTGGTGGTTTTCGCTGACCTCGTCATCAATGCCAATTTCAGCGATGAATTCATCCATACGGCCATCCAAAGCGAAAGTCGCATGGGCCTCGGGGTCCCTCATCGGATCACCGGGATGGATGCTCAGGCCACTGGGGTACAGGATATGGTTGATGCTCAGCGGATTGCCGTCAAAGCTGACATTGCGATTAGGCGGACGAGCAAAGCTCCATTCATCGACAAACGGCATGCTGCTCAGCCAGGTGACGTGCGGCCTGCCGCCAGCTTCGCTGGGGAAATTCTCCTCGGTATTCAAAGTGATTCCGGTACTGGCGGTGGTGCCCAGCTGGTAAGCAGAGCTCGGCTGGATGGCCACTGCCATGATCACCGCCGGACGCCGGACATTGGTCACCGCCATAGGCGCGCATAGCAGCTGCACGAAATCCTTACCGGCAGGGATCTCTATCTGCGTCGGCAGGCTTGCCACATCGACGGTGGGCACCGCACTGCCCGTCAGCGCCAGCTGCACTGGCAGATTTTTCGCAAGCACGCGATCAGCATGCACGGTCAAAGTTCCCGCCTGACCCAAGACCCATGAACCGTCGGTGCTGGTCAGGGACAAGACCGGTGTCGATGCCTCGGCCACGTATTGTTCCTTGCGCCGCACGCGCTCTCCGCGCGACAACCACCACCAGCCGATCAGAAGGATGATCAGAGTGGTGCCAAGGATGACGGTCAGCGTCGGAAAAGACCGCGGCTCGATACGGAACTTTCCCGCGACCGGCACGGCGCTGGACGCACGACGCTGCACCGCGGTGACGGATCGCTGCGGCGAAGTAACGGTCCGCTGCCGCGGGACCACCGAATGCTTCGCCGGAGCTTGTGAAGCAACCAAACGATAAGACGAAGACTCTTCTGAAGAATTGAGCAGATCGCCGACGGTGCCGGATTTGGCGCCAGCGGCCGAGCGCAGCTCATCTTCATGGAAGATGCGGCCAGCGGTCAGCAGCTCGCGCAGTTCAAGACGATTGTGTGGCCCTATTTCACCCTCAGAGGATAAAACATAATACCGACGCTGTGACATGGAGTTGCAGCTTCGGAGCTCTTCCACCGTCGTGCAACTAGCAAACTAACGATACAACAACATCCCCACCAGAAACAATACCGGTAAGAGGATCGGCAACGCATACATGCCGATGTAGCCAAAAAATGACGGTACCTGCATGACCGGCTTGCCCTCGGGGCCGGTCATCGATTCGACGATCGCCTTGACCATGAAGTTGGGGCCGTTGCCGATATAGGTCATCGCCCCCCAGAACACGCTGGCCACGGCACAGGCGCCGAAGGCCCGCACCACATCCGGGTCGGTGGCGACGCCGATCTGGGCGATGGTCAGCTGATGCTGCCCCTCCATACCAGCCATGAAAGCCATGAAGGTCGGGGCATTGTCGAGGATGCCGGAAAATACCCCCGTGCCGAAATAGTACGCCAGCGGCGTCAGCGGCACCCCGAACAAGGCACCGCTGACGGCCTGCGCACGGATCAATTCGAGGGCTGGCATCATGGTCAGGAAAATGCCGACAAAAAGGATCGCCACTTCGCGTAGCGGCTCGCTGGTAAAACCATTGATGCGCAAATGTTCACGTGGCGTCGTGCGGATGGCGTACCAGCCTATACCCAACAGCAGCATCTCCCGAACAAAGCTGAAGGTTTCGATGTCGGGACTGGGCGGTCGTCCCATGCACATCCCCCAACCGGCCGGACCATGCGTCAGGCCGGGCACCCATTGGACGCGATTGGGATCGATCATGATGCAGCCGACGCTGATGGCTAATAAGAAGATGTTCTTGACCCCGGTAAGCACCACTTCAGCCCCCGGCTCGGGGCGTTCCGAGGCGATTTTGTTCCTTGAATCGATGCTGTAGAAAATCCCCCCGAGCAGACCGAGGGCCAGCAGCCACGCTGGCAGATTCAATTCATAGAAACGCACGAACTCGATGCCCTTGAGATAGCCCAGCATCAACGGCGGATCGCCGATGGGGGTCAACGCCCCACCGACATTGGCGACCATGAAAATGAAGAAAACCAAATGATACGGCCGCAAACGACCGCGGTTCATGCGCAAAAAAGGACGGATCAACAAGATCGAGGCACCGGTGGTACCGATGGCATTGGCGAGCACCGCGCCGAACAGCAACACCCCAAGATTGGTGCGTGGATTACCAACGAAACCGAGATTGAGCACGATGCCGGCGGTGACCAGAAACAAACATGAAATGACGCTGATGAAGGAGAGATATTCAAAGCCGACGTGCACCACGGTCCCGGCGCGACCTGAAAATAGATAATATACGGCGACTACGGCGCCGAGTCCGAATGAGACAAGGGGATAGCGGTGATGCCAGAGCTTGGCCGCGATCAACGGCATGATGGCGATGGCGGCCAGTAGAATGATGAAGGGCACGACCATCCACACGGCTGGTGGCGATGAGGGCTCGGCGGCGGCTAGGGGCAAACCGCATAGCAGAAGTGTGACGAAACGGTACATGGGGTGGATGCTGGTTTGAGAATTTAGGCAAGCAAGCGGGGCGAAATGCAGCAGTGGGATTAAACGAGGGGACGGGGAATGGGGGGGGGGGGGAATGGGGACCAGGGACCAAGGACCAGAGACCAGAGACCAGAGACCAGAGACCAGAGACCAGAGACCAGCTTCGAGCTGCGAGCTTCGAGCTGCGAGCTTCGAGCTTCGAGCTTTTCGACTCCGGTTTATTAGGTTTTGCCGTAGCGGAGCCGGTGTCCTTCGCTCACCAGCATCCTGATCGTGCTCGGCATCAAGGCGGACCTCGGCGAGGCGCGGGACGCGGCCTTGACCCC
>JAYVTR010000285.1:0-11899 GCA_043788625.1 Planctomycetota bacterium | reverse complement strand
ACGGGCTCACCAAATTGGTTCGGTGGCAGAACGGGTAGATCGGATGACATGGCACATGTTTACGACGCTTCGACAGCAGCCAACTGCGTTATGCAGGATGATGAAGTTGGAGTGCTCTCGGCAGCAAACATTCCTGCTGTGGCGGTGAGAGTAAGGAGAATAAAGCGCATAATAGTATCCTTTGTTATCTGTGGGCACACCTGCCGTGGTCTGCACATGGCGAGCCAATGTGATTTTTATCAGGGACAATTACATCGCACTTTTTATTATCTTATTTCAAACCATGTTAGATGAAAAGCTAAGTATGAACGGGTCCCTAATAACGTGCAGACTGGGACGGCAAAAAAAACAGCCGCTGCAAATTGCAGTGGAATTTAAATTTTTTTTTAATCATTAAATCGCACTGCAAAATGCATTATTTTGACATGAAACTATGAGTCGTCGAACCGCAAATATGTTTGTGACGATGATAAAATAATTATAACTAATAGATGATTATTATAATTATTTTTGTAAATGATGATTGTGTCGAATAAGTAAAAAAACTCTACTTTTATTGGGAGTTTTTAATAATTATTTTTTTATTTTTATGAAAAAAAACATAACTACGCGATGGCTGCGAAATAATCATCTCCACGATTCATTATTGGTGAGTACGCTCAAGAACGACAGCTTCCTCTCTTTCACTCTCACAACGAGAATCGTCATGCTCCAATGGGCCGTTATATTCTTCATCATCGCCATCATCGCTGCCGTATTCGGGTATAGCGGGCTGGCCCACGACACTGCCAACATTGCTAAGATCTTAGCGGTCATCGGCATCATCCTGGCGATTTTGTCATTCGCTTTCCATCGTCGCTCATCGCGCGATTGAATTTATCTCTTTCACAACTCCTTTAGGAAAAAATCTATGCTTCATCATCTTTCGCGTTCATCACGTCATCTCACCTCGGTGATTGCGCTTATAGCGGCAATCACGGCGCCAATGGCTGCAGCCACCTGCACCTGGACTGCCGCCGGTGCGACCAGCAATTTCAGCGATGCAGCCAACTGGGATGCCTTTCCCACGCCGAATTGCATCATGGTCTTTCCCGCTGGGGCGCCGTTTGCGTCCAAGGGATCGCCGGTAAATGACCTCCTCGGCTTGACCATCGACCAGCTGAACATTTCCGAAGCCTACCACATCAGCGGCAATGCCGTCACCTGCAAAAACATCAACGATAATTGCGCCCAGATCGTCAACGTCTCATTGCCGATCAGCACCTCTGGTACGGCCGTGCTGACCGTCACCGTGACGGTGCTCGGTGGCTATTTGAACCTCTCCGGAAAACTATCCGGTGCCGGCCCGGTGACCTATAGCGGCCCAGGCAACAAGCGCCTTACGGGCACCGTGAATAACACCGTCTCGGGCTTGTCGACCGTCGCCCAGGGACACCTGTATTTGGATAGTGCGGCTCCCGAATCGATTTCTGGCGCGTTGCATATCGACAGCGGTGCTTTTGTGGTGGTGACCCAGGCTCCGACGATCAAAAATACCATCATCGTCTCGGTAGACGGTACCTTTGATCTGTCGGCGACCGTCGGCAACGAAGGCAGCGACACTGAAATCATCGGCGGCCTCAGTGGTGGCGATACCTCGGCGACGGTCTTGCTCGGCGCGCATACGCTCGGCTGCACCGGTCAGACGGCTCCTACTAATTACATGGGCGGCTTCTCCGGAACGGGCGGTTTCCGCCAATCGACCAGCGGTGTCGAAGTCATCAGTGGTACGTCATTCCCGTACACCGGCTCGACCATGCTCGCCGGTGGCTCGATCCACATCTGGGGTGCCCTCCTCAACTCGCCAGTCGTGGTCAGCAGCGGCACCCTCGTGCTTGCCAATGATGCCAGCGTCGGCCCTGTGACGGTCAGTGGCGCCTCCAGCGTGCTGTCATGCAATGAGACGATCTCGGCCATGACCATGCATGGCACTACCCCCAGCCTGACGCTCAGCAACAGCAGCACTTTTTCGGTACTGAGCAAATCACCCACTGATTACACGACGGTTTCAACCGCCGCGGTCTCGCTCAGCGGATCTGTGTTGGCTATCGATACGTCCTTATTCACGCCAACCCCGACCTCGGTGATGACCATCATCACCAATACCGGTGCCAGCCCGATCTCGGGTACGTTTACCGGTCTGGCTGAAGGCGCCACCGTGGCCTCGACCAGCAATACCGGGACAACCTTTACCATCAGCTACATCGGTGGCAGCGGCAACGACGTGACCCTGACCGGCGTCACCATCGCCACGGACTTCGTCGCCCCAACGATTACTTCGGTTGCCACCAGCGCCATCACCGGCAATTCTGCAACCGTGACCTGGACGACGAATGAGACGAGCACCAGTCAGGTCGAATATGGACTGACGACCACCTATGGCAGTCAGACCACCTTAGCTGCAACCTTGGTGACGTCGCATACGCAAGCATTGTCCGGCTTAAGCGGCGCGACCACCTATCATTACCGCGTGTACAGCCGCGATGCTGCCGGCAACCTGGCCACCAGTGCCGATGCCACCTTCAGCACCACTGCTGATACCGTTGCCCCGGTGATCTCGGCCGTCACCACCGGCAACGTGGACGGAACTACCGCCGTGATCAACTGGACCACCGATGAAGCCAGCGACAGTCAGGTCGAGTACGGACTGACGTCCGCTTATGGCAGTCAGACCACCCTCGACACCAGCCGCGTGACCACGCATCAAGTCACGGTCAGCGGCTTGACCCTGTCGACGCTCTATCATTACCGCACGCGCAGTGCTGATGCGACGGGCAACACCGTCCTCTCCGCCGATGCCACGTTCACCACCACGGATGGCACCGTCCCCAGCAACGATGATGACCACGGCCGCTGCGGCTCGGGAAGTGGAGTGATGCTCTTGGGTGTCTTGCTCGCACTCGCCCTAAGCCTGTGCGGCAAGGTACGCCAAGAGCGCGCCTAACGCGCACAAAATTGACGTCGCTAAACAAATACCCCGCAGGCCATCTGGCCTGCGGGGTATTTGTTTTAGAAACTGATTTTAAATGAGTGAATAAGCAAAGACGAGCACGGGATAAACCGCACTCATCTTGCCAAGCATTAAATTAATGTCCGCCACCGGCTTTGTTGCCTCCATTGGTCCCGTTTGTAGCGCCGGACTTACCAGACGAGCCGCTGCTGGGCGCAGATGGTTTATCGGTTGGCTTCGCTGGATCGGCATCGTTGGGGGTGGTGGTTGATGAGTTGCTCGCATTGGGATGCGTATTGGAATCCATACCATCACGGTTGTTACTGGCGTTGGCATTGGACTCAGTTTTACCAGTGCCGGTAGCATTGGTACGGCCCGGATCAGTTAATGGCTGCGGATCAGTAGCCGTCGTCGGTGCGGTTGGACGTGGAATAACCACCGCCCCATGGTCATTATTGTTGGGAGCTGTTTCCGTCCGCTTTTTGTCGGAGGTAATTCCACTCGTGCCGCTCGTGCCTTGATCAATCACATTACCCATCTTCCCCAAGCGTACGGTCTTCATTTCACCTGAGGCGGTGTCCCGATAGCGCGCCACATACTGCGGGTCGCCATTTCGTTGATCAACTTGCACATCGACGATGGTGGCGCCGCCAGTGGTTTGCACCAACTGCGTGCGGATGGTTTGCGGTAGTTGATCAACCGGCGATGGGGCCGGTGTACTCTCGACGGCAAATGTTCCGACAGCGGTGAGGGCGAGAATGATGAAGCGCATGGTTGAGATCCTTTGTTAATTCATTGCACATAGCGGGCCAAACCAATGGACATCTATTATAGCCGACATTTTTTTCTTAAAAATCGGCTCTCAAGTGTGTAATTTAAATACTGGCGCCGGTCGCGGCCCTCTCACGTGCAGACTGATAGAATGAACACCGCACTAGCTGCGAAATGCACGAAAAGATCCATTACCGGAAAACGTCGGAACCTAACTTTTTCTAGCAGCTATTTTGCACTGCCGTCTTTGGCCCCCGTTACCGATCCATTCACTCAAGATCGTCACCTCATCGGCTGTCAGACGTGCACCTTTGGGCGGCATGGCCTGGTCTTCGCCCTTGGGCAACTTGATCAACTGGATTAACGGACTGTCGTTAGGCTTGCCGGGGATTACCGCCGGGCCCAGCTCGGTGCCGCCTTTGAGTATCCCAGCCAGCGAATCGAGACGTAAGCGGTGTTTCGCCTTCTTGGCGCTGTGGCACTCGTAGCAATGCGTCGTCAACAACGGCACTACTTTGGAAGTGTAGACGTCGACGGCAGCTTGCTCGGCTGTCATTGCCAGCGTAGCGGAAGAAACGAGTAGCAGCAGGTGACGCATACTTTATTTGTTAACGTGCTCTCCTAACCTGCAATAGGCCGTTTGCGCCAATTTGCGCATGTAAGTCGAGGTACGCCAGCGGCTGTCATTTCACCGGCACTGCGCCAATTACTTTCTCCAAGTCTTTTGTCAGCTGTGCGCCCAGCCACTCATCGACCGATTTGCCGTCAGCCGCGGCAACCCGCTCGATGGCCGTATACTGCCGTAAGGTAATGTTGAGCTTTGCCGTTTGCGCCACTGGGATATTTGGCGTATCAAGCCAACCTTGGCCAGCCGCTGCAAGTTGCGCCTCGCTGAGGCCGAGGGCCCGCAAAACCCCTCGCGCCATGACCATGTTGCCGGCATTTGCCATGTGCACGCCGTCGGTCGTCAACGGTGGACTATCCTTGGTCTTGGCGGTGATCGCCACCTGCATGTCGGCATTAAGATCGGCCACCGGCAAGTCACGTTCCTTTGCGACGGCACGCAAGAAATCATTATAGCCGGCTAGCTTGAGGTTGGCAGGAGCATCGAGTTTTTCACCGATCGGCGTCGCGGTCAGCATCAGCACCTTGATGCCGGCAGTTTTGCACGCATCGAGGATGGCGGTGATGTTCTTCTTATAATCTTCCAGATTCACGCCACGTTCGCCGTGCCACACATCGTTGACGCCACAGCTGAGCGTCATCCAGTCCGGCTTCTTGGCGATCACATCGCGCTGCACGCGTGCCAACATGTCATTGGATTTGTTGCCGCTGACACCCGCCGCAATCGGCGTCACTTTGACCCCGGCACTAGCCAAGCCACTGATCACTTCATTGACGTAGCCAGTAGGCTTTTCCCAGCCGTGCTGAGTGATCGAGTCACCTAGGAAAGCAATCTTCTGACCATCGCTGACGAGAAGGTCCGCAGCCGCGGCCGCTGCCGACAGCACCAAGGAAAGAAACAAGGAATGGAACAAGGTAAGGGAAAAACTTACAAGGCGGCAAGACATGAGGCGCATAGTGACTCCGAAGCATGGATACGACCATAGTTGCTATATCACCACCATTGACTCTCATTTGCCCTCCATCAACCAACATCTGCCCGCCTCAACATCGTAGACATTCAGCCACCCGACCTCATCCTGGTACAATGTTCAATCGCAGCCTGCTTTCCCTCTTCGCTCTCCTCCCCCTACCGCTGATGGCGGTCGAGCTGCCCTCGCTCTTCAGCGACCATGCCGTGCTGCAGGCGGGCGACGATACCCCGGTGTGGGGTGCCGGCCGCGATGGTGAAGAGGTCACCGTGAGCATCGCCGGAGTCAGCGCTTCGGCGACGGTCGCGAATGGCAAATGGATGGTGCACCTCAAGGGGCTCGTCCCTGCCGAGGCCGGTCAAGACTTGGCAGTGAAGGGTGACACCACCCTGACCGTGAAAGATGTCCTGATCGGCGATGTATGGCTGTGCAGCGGCCAGTCGAATATGGAATATTCGGTCAAGAGCAGCCATACGGGCGACGAAGAAATCCCCAAAGCTACCGATGCCGGCATCCGCCTGTTCCAGGTGCAAAGGGCGACCTCACGTACACCGCTGACGACGCTGCAGGCGTCGTGGAAGGTGTGCTCGCCGCAAACAGTGGCGGGCTTCTCGGCGGTCGGTTATTATTTTGGCCGTGAACTGCGTGGTCTGCGCCAACGCCCGATCGGCTTGATCGGCAGCTATTGGGGCGGCACGCCGGCCCAGGCGTGGACCAGCCGCGACGCGCTCGCCGCCGCGCCTGCCTTCATCAACTATACCGATGCGCTCGCCAAGCTCGACACCCAGCCCGAGACGACGCGCATCGACATGGCCAAAAAAATGGCGGCCTTGGACACCGAGCTGAAACAGGTGCGCGACGCGAATACGCTGGCGCGCACCACATGGGACAAGGACGCAGCCGCAGCCAAAGCCGCCGGCAAACCCATCCTGGAGAATTTTACCGCCAAGCCCGAGCCGAAAAAACCCGGCGACCCCAATACCTCTCCGAATACGCCGGCCAATCTGTTCAACGGCATGATCGCGCCGCTGATCCCCTACGCGATCACCGGCGCCATCTGGTATCAGGGCGAGTCGAACGCCGGCGCGGCAGACGAATACACCACGCTGTTCCCGCGCATGATCACCGACTGGCGCAGCCGTTGGGGACGTGGCGATTTCCCATTCCTGTTCGTGCACCTCAGCTCATGGCAGGCAGCCCAGAAAGAGCCCGTCGAGGTCGGCGGCATCCCCCATGTGCGCCAGACCCAGCAAGCAGCCTTGGCCCTGCCAAATACCGGCATGGCCTCGGCCCTCGACGTCAATGCCGGTCCGGACATCCATCCAGCCGACAAGCTCGACGTCGGCAAGCGTCTCGCCCAGGTTGCACGCAAGGTGGCATATGGCGAGGCGGTGCCCTGCGAGAGCCCGTCCTTCGCGTCGCTGAACATCGACGGCGCCAGCCTACGGATTACCTTGGCCCACGCCGAAGGGCTGCACGTCGCCGTCCCGCCGTGGCTCGGCGACAAGGCCACCAAGCCTTCGGCCAGCGAACCCGCCTCGTTCGCCATATGTGGGGCCGATGGCGAGTGGAAGTGGGCCAAGGCCCGTATCGATGGCCAGGTCATCGTGCTGACCAGCGATGAGGTGAAAGCACCGGTCGCCGCCGCCTTTGCCTGGGCGCCGAATCCACAGGTGAATGTTTATAATGCCCAGAACCTGCCTTTGCTGCCGTTCGTCAGCGACCCGACCAAGCTGCCGGCGGCGAAGAAATAAACGATCGCCGCGCGTAGGCGCGAAAAGGCCCGCGTACTACCTCAGTCCGGCAGCGTCGCTTCGATGGCCACGCTGTGTTCGCTGCCCGGCAGCCATACCGCGACCGTGCTGGTAGCGGCGTCCCATCTTGGACGACGCGGCTTGCCATCGATGCGCAGGTGGGCTGCGCGCACGCAGCTCAGCCTCACCAGCACCCGCCCGGTGGAGCGCAAGGTGACGCGCAAGCCAGTGCGGCTGACGACGCTGCTTTCGATCACCGCGCCATCGGCCGAGGCCAGCCATGGGACCTTCGGCGGACGCGCGCTGCGCTTGATCACGATCACGCCGGCACGGCTGGCGCTCGGCAGCGGCACTTTCGCCGTGCCACGCCAGATCTGTTCAGCGACAGTGATGCTGTGTAGCCAACGGCCGCTACCGCTGATTTGCACTCGCCAACATCCGCCGTGCAGCGGCAGCTCGCTCCACGTAAGCGCCTGAGCGAGCCCCGGACCGGCAGTGAGTCCACCCGCATCGATATCAAGACCAGCGATGGCGCCGACCAAACCATCGTACCAGGCTTTGACGGTGAACATCTGCCGGCCACCAGGATTGTCGGCACGGTGCGGACCATCGTTCTCGGCTTCCAAGGTACAGCCTTCGGGCACGGTCAAGCGGCTCCAGTTGCCACGCACCCAACCTAACCAGCGGCTAAGGCCCTGCTGATTGCCGGTGTTAGCCATGAGGCGGGTATAGAGCGGATCCTGGCCAGGAGCGTAATGCTGACCGAGCTGGTTGCCGTCGGCGTTGAAAGCCGCATCCCACAGCGGATACATGCGTAGTCCGCCGGCAATGCAGTGGTGCGCATCCATAAAGGCCGCCGCCCGCCCGGCCACCCCTTCGATGAGCTCGCGCGCGAATGGACTGACCCACAGAAGAGCGTGTGCCGGATAGCTGGCGCGTCGTTGACCAGTACGGGAATCGATGCTGTCACACCAGAATCCCACTCGTGGGTCCCACAGACGCTTGCGGAAACCGCTGGCACATTCCTTGGCCGCGGTGACCGCAAGCTGTGCCGTGGCGCCATCGCCGAGCGCACCCGCGAGGAATTCCAGGCTGCGGCAGGTCTGATAGTGGATGCCGTTATTGAACACGCTGATGTCGTTGCCGGTATGGCCGGCGCATTCAGGAAAGTCAGGGAAGAGCGCTGGTCCGGCAACCAGGCCATCAAGACGCGGAAGAGCCAAGGTGCGACGCAGGAGTTCGCTGAGCAAAGGCCAATGCTTCCGTGCCAAGGCCACCTCGCCAGTGACTGCATAGTGCTGCCACACCGCTATCGCCAATAAGCCCTGGGCCGGCAGAGCCTGGGTCAGACGCGGTCGCAGCTCAGGATCGAACATGTGGCCGATGCCGTGCTGTGGGTGCGCGGTGCGCGCCAACAGATCGATGGCCTGGGCGAGGAATCCGGCATGGCCACTAAGCAGATAGGCGCGTGCATGCACCAGCGTATCCCAGCCCCAAATCCAATAGGCGCCATTGCTCGCGCGCATGGCGCCGGGGATATCGGCGGGCATGGTCGCGCGCAGCAGCGCCGGGGCTTGGCGGACAAATGACGTCACCACCGGGTCGAGCCCTTGAAGCGTCGGCGCCGCACGGTCATGGCCATCCCACTCGGCAACGGTTGCCCAGGCTTCTGCCGCCGCCTCTTTTTGTAGGCGACGCAGGTCACTTAACAGCGACCTGCGGTGATCATGAAAAATCAGCGCTACCGCCGCCCCATCGCTGTCCCTGCCACCGTCCACTTCTGCGGAGGTGAATGAGCGCAGCTGGCTGCGCCAGGCGCGCATGCGACAGCCGCCGCTGGCGACGACTCCGATCCAGGTGGTGCGCGGCTCGTCGGCATCGGCGTAGGTCAGCACCGCCTGGGTCAGGGAATTCTCTTCCTGTGCGCCTGGCGCTGGCGTGTCGGTGACGGCGGTGGCGAAGCCGCCACTGGCCGCAGCCCAACCGCCCCATTCCCGGCCCTCGGCAACCACCTGCACGTAATCGCGCAGCAGTAGGCGCAGGCTGAAACGCACCCGCGTCGGACGGCGCGGACGTACCGCCTGGATCAGCCCGCGGTTGGTGCACACCAGGCAGATGTCGAGCTCGAGGTCTTCTTCGGCAATGACCATGGTGCCCACGAAACCCCCCGCATACACCCGGCCATCGCCGATCGACAGGGTGTAGGTGCGCTCGCCGACGACCACCTGGGCGCGGAACACGCGCGGATAGGAGCTGCGGAAATTAGCCTGGAAGAACGCATTGCAGCCGATCGGCTGGCGTCCCCAATAGGACACGGTTTCGATGCCGCCGTGCTCGGCCACCGAGCAGGCCACCCGCCCGCCGGAAAACCAGCAGGTGGGATGGCCGAGGCCACCACGCGTCAGCGGCCGGCCGAGCGCGTCGGCGAATGCCGGCGCCGGTTGTGCTTTCAGTGCCATACGCCAGCTCCGGCACCAGCAACGCAGATGCTTTCGATACGCCATTCAGCGACCGATCCCGTCAGTGGCGGCAACGGCTCCAGCCGCAAGCGATGCTCGCCAGGAGCCAGACCCACCGCCAACGCCACCGACAGTTTGACTGTGCCAGCGCAGCCACTGCGACAGTCGAGGATGCCGTCGCTCAGTTCTGATGCGGGCTGGCTATCGATGAGCACGCGCAGACGGCCCGAAGTCACCGTCGACTCGCCAAAGAGCAACACCGTCGAGCCACGGAAGTTCAGCTCCCAGGCGGCTGGCAAAACCGCTGCCGCCGTCCAGCTGGCCTTGGCTTCCGTGTCCAACCACCGCGACATCAGGCTGTCATACCACGCTGAGATCCGCGTTGGCTGCGCCGCCTGCCACTGGCCTGGCAGCGGTACCAGTTCCGCCAAGCGTGCACGCACCGTAGTCCGATAGGTCTCGCCATGCAGCGGCTGTGGCGGCTGATGGCCGACAAGACCGCGCCGCAGCCCGTCGAGATAACCATCCCAAATGGCATCGGCATAAAGCTGATAACCGAGATCGCCGGGATGGATGGTGTCGACGGGATTGTCCCACGCCGCATCGAGATCGAGTTTGCCGGCGCGGTGCAGAGCTTGCATCGTGGCGAAGGCATCGCCCACCGCACAGCCATAGGCGTCGGCAATGGCGAGGTGTGCGGTGCGTCGCTTGAAACGCGTCAGGTCAAGACATCCGACCATGCCTTTGGCGCACAACAGTGCCGCCACGGTTGGCACGTGCAGATCGCTGACGCAACGGTTGATGATCGCCTCATAGCTGCCGAGGTGATCTTCGTCATTCATCAGCGGGTCATCGTTGAGAGTGAAGTCAACGAACACCAGATCCGGATGGTGAGCTGCTACATCGCGCTCAAAACGGAAGATCCCCAATCGCGAATCGGTGCCGCCGATGGCAGCGTCAACAAAAGTCCAATGCGCCTTGGGGTAGCGCTCAGCCAGCCGGCGGGCGATATGCGCACGATACGAACGCAGCCCCGGGTCGGTGCTGTTGGCGCCCCAGGTCAGCGAACAACCAAAGAACACTACGGTGAGCGAATCACCGGCCGCTGCACGCTGTTCAAAGTGGGCGAAGGACGAATCCATGGCAGGCATTGGTGTGATTCCAACAATGAGAGAGGCGAAGACCAGGACGATGAATAAAAAGCGCTTCATGCGTCACCACCCCGACTCACCCACAAGTCCATGAGAGAGCCGGGGTGAGCGCTCGTTATCAACAGGCGGCGATGATCCACGGTCAGGTCTTCGCTCAATTGACTACGGTTGCCACGCCAAACGCATCGCCGGCAGTGGATCGTGATGAGTATGCTGAAAGTTGGGCAGCTCGGGTGACCAGCGCAGGACATTGGCCACGCCGTTACGCCGCACCAGATTGGTGACATCAAGGCGCTTCATCCACGCCGGGGTCTCGATGAGCTGGTTGTTGAGCACCAGGCAGCCCAGGGGCCCCTCGGCTTCGAGGTATACCCGTGTTGATGGCCAAGTGACGGGCAAGGTGAAGCTGGTTTGCAGATAAACGTATTCAGGCATTTTACCCCCGAGCGAAAGAGGCAGCAACTGGTTGAACTCACGCGCCGCCAGCCACGGACCCGCCAGCGGATCGTGGCGCAGGGCCTGCGGTGTGGCTTCGAGGTAGAAGATCCCGGTCACACCCGTGGGCTTGATCTGCGCCTTATTGTGATCCTGGTGACTGCCATCGATCTCCAGTGCCAACACCAGCGTCCCACCAGCGGCGGGCACAGTGACATCGAGGAAAAAGCACGGGTTGGGTCCGGCCTTCATCGGTTGCGGTAATGACGACGGGGCGCCATTGATCCACAACCGTGATTGCGGGAACAAGCCCCAGAACCAGTACTCGGCATCGAAGACCAACGACACCTGGCGCCCTGCCCAACCCGGCGGCACGGCGACGGTAGTGCGGAAGCGACCGGTGACGTCGTTCGCCAAACCGAGCGTCCCAAAGGCCCCAAGGCTGACGTCCTTCCAGCCACTGGTCGAAGCCGTGGTAGCCACCCACGCCGGCAAATGCCTGTCGAGGTCGGCGGCTGAGGTATCAGGCGAAAGTTGCCACCCCGTCACCAACGGCAGCTGGTCATCGGGAATCGCGATCAACGGCGGACGTGTCATGACCGGCAGCGGCGGCAAGGCCCGCCAGATGCCGGCCTGAGTGCGGAACCATTCCAGAGCGGCACGTTCGCAGTCGGCACGGCGAGTGATGAACACCCGGCTTTGCATGCGGCCATAGATCGTCGCCGGCAAGGTCAGACGTCCGTCC
>JAYVTR010000284.1:0-7573 GCA_043788625.1 Planctomycetota bacterium | reverse complement strand
CTCGAAGCTCGAAGCTCGAAGCTCTCACAGCGATGACCCGCTCTGCTTAACCGTCCACCGCCGCCTCCACCGTCACCCCCATCGGTGCAGCGATGAGAGTGGCATACTAACGAAGCTCGATATGTCACCGCACGCCTGGCTTCGGAAAACGTTTTTAGCCGCTGCGCTTGCGCCATTGGGCAGGTCCGCAACCGAGGTGCCGGATAAATGCCCGGGTGAAACTGTGACGATTGGAAAACCCGTGTTTTTCAGCAATATCGTCGATCGATTCGCTGCCATGCGCGAGGGCCTGAGCGGCGGCGCTCATGCGCAATTCCAGAACGTAACGCGCCGGAGTCTGCCCCATTTCGCGGCGGAACATTCGTACCAAGTGATCTGTGGAACAACCCGCCAGGCGCGCCAGTTCGCAATTTTGCACAGTGACGCTGGGCTCGGCATGCAGATAGGCCAGGACCGCCCCCAAGGGGCCACGCTCATACCCGGGCAGGGTCCGCGCACGCACCGCTGGCGATAACCCGGCGACAGCTTCGGCAAGGGCCGCATCTGCTAGCGAGCGTACGCGCAAAACCACTTCCGGGGTCGGGCCGGCACCCATCGATAATGACTGACCGATGGCCATCAGCTGCTGGGCAGCAGCCGCAGAATTATCAATGATACATGGATCAGGAAAGGCCAATCGCACCGCTGGCCCAGAAATTCCCCGCACCTCAAGATGCGCAAAGGCGTGGCCGATGGCGCCGGTGGCGCGTGAGGCGTATTTCATCCAAGCCGGAATGAGGTATAATCTTCCGGGCTCTAACGGCAGCCAGGAATGGCCGGCGCGGATTGCCGCTCCTGACGCGTCATTGGCATATAGGCGCCAATAAGGCGCCATCAACTCAGGATGATTCCAGCCATTTTCAAGACCGCTGAAGCCCAATCCGACAATATCCACCGTCAGACGGTCGTGAATCGATAGCTCCACTAGACGTTTCGGAGCCCGTAGCTGATCGTTTTTAGATATAGATATCGTCATCGTAGCCATAGCCTGAGCGACGGCGACGCACTACAATCAGGCACCGGAGCTATCGCATGCCATCTCTTCGCTTTCGCCAAGTCCATCTCGATTTCCATACCTCAGAACACATTCCCGACGTCGGAGCGAAATTCGATGCGGGGCAGTTCCAGGCTGCGTTGCGCCGCGGCAATGTTGATTCGGTAACCGTGTTCGCCAAATGCCACCATGGCTGGCACTACCACCCGACCACCGCCGGCGCCCAGCATCCGACCCTAGCATTCGATTTGCTGAGTGCGCAGCGCGCAGCCGCCAGCGCCATCGATGTACGTACGCCGGTGTACATCAGCGCCGGCCTGGACGAACGTCTGGCCAAACTCAACGGCGGCTGGCTGCGGCGCATGAAGGATGGCAGCGTACCATGGGCAGGCAGTTTATTAGCGGCTGGTTTTCATGAGCTATGCATGAATACACCGTATCTCGATGTGCTGGTCGCCCAGGCCTATGAAACCACCAAGTTGCATGGTGAACACGGGGTGTTCTTCGACATCGTCAGTCCCAAAACGTGCTGGTGTTCGTCGTGCGTTAAAACTTTGGTCGATGCCGGACAAGATCCACGTAATGATCAGTACGTGAATGACCTCGCTCGCCGTGTGTACCTGCAATACGTGGCACGCATTAACGAGGCCGTGCACCGTGCCCGGCCGGGCGTCAACATCTTCCATAATGGCGGGCATATCCCCCGCGGCGATACCGTCTTGGCCGCGGCCAATCCCAATCATCTCGAACTCGAATCCCTGCCCACCGGCGGTTGGGGTTACGATCATTTCCCGCTCTCCATCGCCTATGCCAGACGTCTGACGCTGGCCGATGGCTCCCCCAAACCGTGCTTGGGCATGACCGGAAAGTTCCACAAGAGCTGGGGCGAATTCGGCGGTTACAAACACCCCAACGCCCTTCGCTTTGAAGCCGATGCCGCCATCGCCCAGGGGGCATGCATCTCGGTAGGTGATCAGCTGCATCCGTCGGGACAGATGGACATCGCAACCTATAACCTGATCGGAGAAGCTTTTCACGATGTGAAAATCAAAGAACCGTGGGTGAAGAATGTCAGGATGACTGCCGAAATCGGCGTGCTGTCGATCGAAGCCTGTGAACGCGATGCCACCAAGAAGAACCACCTCAGCTCGTTCAGCGATGAGGGTGCCGTGCGTGTGGTACTGGATGGGCATCTGCTATTTGATGTGGTCGATGCCACTGAAGACTGGTCGGCTTATCGCCTGCTGGTGCTGCCGGATGCCATCACCATGGACGCCGCGCTAGCCGAACGCCTACGCACGTACGTCGCCGCTGGCGGCAAAGTATTTGCCACCGGCACGTCCTTGCTGCTCGACGGCAAGCTGGTCGTCGATGTAGGCTGCCGCGATGAGGGTGAAGGAACATTCGATCCCGACTACATCCGCCCAACGCAACCGCTGGCTCCATGGGGCGAGGCCAGCTTTGTCGTCTATGCCAAGGGTCGCAACCTGACGCTTACCCACGGCACCGTCATTGCCACCCGCGATGAGCCGTATTTCAATCGCGATGTCATGCATTTCTGTTCACATATACATACCCCACCGAGCGGCCGTGATGGCGGACCGGTGATCGTTGAAGGCCCGGCCGGCATCATCTGCGCGCATCCCCTGTTCGCGACGTACCAGGAACAGGGTACCCAGGCCATGCGTGACCTGGCCTTGCTGTGCATTCGCCGTTTGCTGGGCAACACCATCATTGGTGGCACCATTCCAGCGGCGGCGCGGGTCTTCCTTGCCCGACAAGCGGCCGAAAAGCGCGACATCGTACACCTGCTCTATGCACCCACCGTCGTGCGCGGTACGATCAACGGCAAACCGATCCAAGTCATCGAGGACCTCATCCCCCTGCATCAGGTGCCGCTGTCCATCGCCCGCGCCCACAAACCGAGCACCGTCTCACTCCAACCGCAAGGCATCATCTTGGCGAATACCTGGGTGGATGAGCGGGTTAATTTCACCGTACCGCGGATCGATGGCCACCAGATGGTGGTACTGGCCGACTGAGCTAGCCGACTGAGCTGGCGGGTGGGTGCGGATCACTACCACGGACCCGCGCCCGCCGACAGACTTCTGGACACCGTACGGTTTCATCGTCACGCTCTGCCGCATGCGCTATCTCATCACCGGTGGCTCCGGCTTTATTGGCAGTCATGTTACCGACGCGCTGTTGGCACGCGGCGACCTCGTCACCGTGCTCGATGATTTTTCGACCGGACGTCGGGCCTACCTGCCGACGCATCCGCATCTGACGGTGATCGAAGGTTCGGTATGCGATGAAGCCATAGTCGAAGCCTCGCTCAAGGCGGTGGATCACGTGGTGCATCTGGCGGCGGCGGTTGGCGTGCGCAAAATCATGGATGAACGCATTTCTGGCATCCGTACCAACTTGCAAGGCAGTGAAAACTTACTGGTCGCCGCCGCGGCCCGCCGTTTGCCGATCTTCTTTAGCTCAACCAGTGAAGTCTACGGTAAGAACGCGATAACACCGTTTCGCGAGGATGACGACAGCGTCTTCGGGGCTAGCAGCCTGCACCGCTGGAGTTATGCCTGCTCAAAATTGATGGATGAATTTCTTGCGTTAGCGTACTTTCACGAACGCCAATTACCGGTCACCATTGCTCGTTTCTTTAATGTCACCGGCCCGCGTCAATGCCCGGACTACGGTATGGTCTTACCGCGATTTTGTGCCGCGGCCCTACGTGGCGACCATTTAGAAGTGCATGGCAGCGGTCAGCAAAGCCGCTGCTTCTTGCACGTCCATGATTGCGTGCGGGCCGTCGTCGCCTTGCTTGATGCACCAGCAACCATCGGACAGGTGATCAATATTGGCTCTGATGAGGAAACCACCATCCACGCCCTGGCCGAACGCGTCCTTGCCGCAAGCGGTTCATCATCACGCATTCACCCCATTCCCTATGCCACCGCCTTCCCCGGCGGTGGTTTCGAAGATATGCTGCGGCGGGTACCGGACACCGGTAAACTCACTCGCCTCACCGGTTGGAAGCGTCAGCTTGATTTGGCGCAAACGGTGAACGATGCCCTCACCTGGGCCGGCTCAACAAGCTGAGCCGGTTAGGTTACCTCAGACGCGACCCAAGCCTTGACCGAGGTGGTAATAGATCTCGTTCCAGCGGAGCTTCTCGCGGTAGCTCTCAATCTCGGTCTGCGCATCGATGACCACCAGCTCGATGCCAGCGATGGTCGCAAAGTCGCGCATGTGTTCGGTGGTCAATGCTTGGGTGAACACCGCATGATGTGCACCGCCGGCATATATCCACGCCGCGGTAGCGGTCTTGAAGTTCGGCAAGGCCTTCCAAATCGCACGCGCCACCGGCAACTTCGGCAACGCCTGGGGTGGCGTCACGGTGTCGACTTCATTGACCAGCAACCGGAAGCGGTTGCCAAGATCCATCAACGAGGCATTCAATGCCCGACCTTTTGGCGCGTCGAAAACCAGACGCGCTGGATCGGCCTTGCCGCCAATGCCAAGGGGATGGATCTCGAGGCTGGGCTTCTTGGCGGCGATGCTTGGACACACTTCCAACATGTGCGCACCCAACACCAACTCATTACCGGCTTCGAGGTGGTAGGTGTAATCCTCCATCCATGAGGTGCCGCCCTTGAGGCCGGCAGCAGCGGTTTTCATCGCCCGTAAAAGAGCGCAGGTCTTCCAGTCGCCTTCGGCGCCGAAGCCATAGCCATCGGCCATCAGACGCTGCACGGCTAAGCCGGGGAGCTGCTTGAGTCCGCCGAGATCTTCGAAATTGGTGGTAAAACCCTTAAAGCCGCCCTGAACCAAAAACGCCCGCAGGCCCAGCTCGATGCGCGCTTGTTCGCGCAGATCAGCGTGCTGGCTGCCTCCTTTTTTCAGTGCCTTGCCCATACTGTAGCTGGCATCGTATTCAGCGATCAAGGCATCAACCGCCTTGTCACTCTGTTGAGCAACCGCATCGACCAATTCAGTTACGCCATGCGCTAGCACGGAATACCCGAAGCGGATTTCGGCCGCGACCTTATCCCCATCGGTAACCGCGACATTGCGCATATTGTCGCCGAAACGTACGATTTTTGCGCCCTGCAGATCATGCCAGGCGTGCGCGGCGCGAATCCACGCCGACAAGCGCTCAACTACTTCAGGATCCTGCCAATGACCAGCCACTACCTTGCGCTCCAGGCGCATGCGCGTGTGCATGAAGCCGCCTTCGCGATCGCCATGCGCCGCCTGATTCAAATTCATGAAATCCATGTCGATGGACTTCCACGGCAGATCGCGATTGAACTGCGTATGCAAGTGAACGAATGGCTTGCGCAGATTGGACAGGCCACCGATCCACATCTTTGCCGGCGAAAAAGTGTGCATCCACAAGATCAGGCCGGCGCACGATGAAGTGGCACTGGCCTCCAACATGAGGGCGCGGATGTCATCGCTGGTAGTCATCAATGGCTTGGCAACGACCTTCAGTGGTAATTGCTTGCTGCCATTGAGACCGGCGACGATCTTAGCGGTGTTATCCGTGACCTGCTGCAACGCCTCGGCGCCGTACAAGTGCTGGCTGCCGGTGACAAACCAGATTTCAGCGGGGTGTGATGCATCAACGAGCTTGGCCATGGTAGGTTCCTGGATCTATAAAATCTGCGGGAATCAACGGATACCAAGGGCGAAAACTCAAGCAGGTGGACAATTCGTGATGCTTCACACTCCCAGCTACAGCCCGGGAGGTCCTGACTACAGACGCCCGTAATCGTCCCTAGACTGAGACCATGCATTCTCGCTGGTATGTTTTACTTCCATCATTGGCGTGGTGCTCGTTGACCGCCGCCGAGCCTATCCCATTGACCATCTCGGCGGCACAGGCAGATCCGGCGGCTGTGGCGCCGGTGACCGCCAGCGGCGTACCGTGGGTCGTTGGTGACAGCATACTGGTGGTCGGCGACCTGCTCGTCGCCCCGGGTCAGCCGGAAATCGCCACACGTTTGCAAACCGCTCTCGCCGCGTCAGGCGTCACGGTGCGCTCATTGCAGAACCACGGCTACTCTATCGACCAATGGCACGCCGCAGCCATCGCCGAGATCGCCGCTCATCCACCACGAGTAGTGGTCTTCCTCAGCGGCGTCGGTGATGTCCTGTCCGCGGCTGCCGCCAAAACCACGGCAACCACGGCTGACGTCTGGCGCAAAGCCCTGGTCGAGGTGACACTGGCGGCGCAAACAGCGGGTGCCGCCATGGTCATTGCCACGCCGGCGATGGTCGACGACAAACCGAGTGGCGGCACCGGTGCGACAGAACTCGATGCTTATGCTGCCGCTGCGCGAGCGGTGGCTACGGACACCAAGTCTGAACTATGCGATCTGCGTGTACCTTTGCTGGTCGTACTTGCCGAGCGGAACCGTAAAGGTGCACGTGAGTTTGGCGTTTTGAGTAAAACCGCTGGCCAACTCAAAGTCGAAGGTGCGGATATCGTCACCGCCTGTCTCGCGACGTCGATCGCCGCAGCGGTCAGCAAGATCCCGTGGACCCTCGAACTCAACGGCGGGCCATTCCTCAGCACGACGATGGTGGAAATGCGCACTCCGCGGCTTGCTGCCGATCATGTGATAATCACCTATACTATCGACGGCACGGTGCCGACAGAAAAGAGCCGTCTCTACAACAAGCCCTTCAGTGTCAGCACGACAACGCAGATTCGCGCTCTGGCAGTCGATAAGACCGGCGTCAAACACAGTGCCGACGGCTGGTATGAGGCGATCACCAAACGCCCTGCCGATGTCGCTCCCAGCGATTCCCTGCCCGGCCTATGGGTTGATCACTATACCTTGAAAAAATGGCGCAACCCCATGCCGCCGTTGGATGCGTTGAAGCCAGACTTTGAAAGCTGGTGGCCGAATTGTGAGCTCGGCGCGCTTAGCAAGATTCCCGTCCACCGCTGGCCGAACACCAATTACGGTTTGCGCTTCACCGGTTATTTCATCGCTCCAACCGATGGTGTCTACGTCTTCGCCACCAACAGCGATGACGCTTCGCGCATAACTATAGGCGACACCATCGTCGTCAAAAACGATGACCTGCATCCGGTCAGCTGGGCATATGGCGCCATCGAACTGGGCAAAGGGTACCATCCCCTTACGTTGCTGTATGGTCAGGGTCCCGGTTACGACGTGCTGGAAGTCTATGTCTCGCTCGCCGGACAACGCCTGCAGCGACTACCTGACACCTTGTTGCGTCGACCAGCAATTAAGCCGGCACGCAAAACCATCACTTATGTTGAACCGGTCGATGACAATGCCGATACGAAAACATCGGAACCGGTAAAACCGTAGATCGGGTAAGCTGTCATTGTGGGCGCGAGCGAGTCGGCCGCGCTCAAAACATTTCTGGAAACCCTATAAAAAAGCAACCGCCCCATGCTGTTAACACGGGGCGGTTGAAAAAAATCCAGGCAACGACCTACTTTCGCTATGACACTATCATCGGCCCTGGCAGGCTTAACGGCCGTGTTCGGAA
>JAYVTR010000283.1:0-6554 GCA_043788625.1 Planctomycetota bacterium | reverse complement strand
AGGCGCCGGAAGCCGACGCATGGCACACGCCATGCTAGGCTTTCGGCAACGCCGCAGATGCACGGCTAGCGCGGTTTTAGCGGTCGAATTGCTGGACTTGGCCGTCTTGACTGATGACGAAGAGGCGGTCTTTAACGATCGCCGCACTCAGAAACTCGGCCTTGCTCGACAGGTGGAAGCCGCGTGGGCCGAAGACGGTCAGGCCGGTGCCGGTGGGCATCACCGCATGTCCCTGCCATACCAACGGCGCGCCGGTGAGCTTTTCTTCCAAGCGGCCGACTTCATCCCAGGCCCGATCACCGGTCGTGCCGCGCACCAGTACGCGATTGCCGGGAGTGATCATCAGATTGGCCACGCCATCAATGGCGACCTGCGGCAGAGCCGTGCGCGTCACCGTTTCGCCGTCGTATTCGAACAGCTCATTCGCCGTGTAGCCGGCCACGCCGGTGGCCGTGGTCCATGCGGCCACTACCGGAGCTCCTAATGCCTCGCTGCTGAGCGCTTTGCCGTCATCGGCCTGTAAGCGTTCGATGATGCCGTCTTTGCGCACCGCCAGAACCGTGTCGCCCAGGACTTTTGGCCCGCTCAAGAAAGGCGCACCAGCTGGGCCCTTCCAGGTATTTTGCGAATCGTGGTCATCGGTAGCATGGATCGCACCGTCCAAGCCGGCGATCAGCAGCATCCGCCGGTCGACAATCAAGCTGCTGCGATGCAGCGCCAACGGGAAATCAGTACGCCCCGACAGCGGCACGCGATGCACCACTGGTTTGCTGTTCAAGCCGCTGACGACCAACGCCAGATTATCCCGCGTAGCCAACAGGATTTCCCCCTCATCGCTGACCACGCCGGCATACACCGGGCTATCGACCGCATCACCGGCGAACGGCACCCAGGTGGTCTTGCCTTCGAGGTCAACGACACCCAGGGCGCTGCGACTCGCGACCACCACCTGCTCAGCGAGGACGACAGGATGATTGGTGACCAAGCCACCGAGATTGGCGGTGCTCGATGGGTGGCGTTCAAGCCGTACCAGCAGGCGCCACCCGGCCTCGGCCTGGGCGCCATTGGCGATCACCGACGTGTAGCCAGGAGCACGCAATTCAACTTGGTAATCAACGCGTTCAGCGGCACTGATATCAAGCACCATGGGGGTGACACCGATCTGCTTGTCGTCATGCCAGATTTCAGCGCCCACGGGCAGGCTTTCCAGTGACAGCGGTAAATATTTCAGACCCATTTCGCGCGATAAGTTGGTGGTGGTAGCGATATCGCCTCTGGCCATGGCTGCTTTTAACTGATCCTTTAGGGCCGAGCGGCGGGTCAAACGCGCCTTCAACTCGTCGATCTCTTGGACGGCCGTGGCGCGCGCTGAAGTAGCGTGCAGTTCGTTACGACTCAGCAGATCGTCGAGCGTCTCCACCGCTTCATCAAGTTTGTTATCACGCCCCATGGCGCGTGCATGATCGAGAGCAGCAGAAGCGACCTTTTCAAGTCCGCGCAATTTTTCTACGCGTGCTTTGAGCGCCTCATAGACGAGTGGATCCTGACCCGGCTGTTCAAGCATGGCCACCACCATGGTGGCCTGCGCATCAGGCGATTGTTCGGTAGAGATTTTACCGACTGCCGTCAATGCCGCCAAGCAGGCTTCAGCCTTGGGACCAACACCGGTCACGCTTGAGGTAGTGAGCGTTTTCGCCTGCGCGATCGCCGCCGTTAATTTTTCCGGTTTATCGAGGGCCAGCAGACTTTCTGCCGATGACTTCAATAGACCAGCAATGGTTTTGCGAATCTCATCGATGCGATTTTGCAACAACGTCAATTCACCTGCCAATGCCGTGTCTTCCAGTTGAGCGACCAAACCCAGGCGCTCAATTTCACCCACCGCCGCCTCGCTTGCGCCCCGATCGATCATCGCCTTGACCGCAGCGAGCTGTTCGTGCAGTCGGACTTCCTGGCGCTTAAGATCGGCTTCGATCAATGGCAGCTGTTCCACTATGCGTGGCGGTGGCGCAGAATCCCGTACCAGGGAAATGGCCCGCAGACGTTTGCTATAGCCCGCTGTATTTGAGTTTGCCAATTCCAATTGCGCGATGCGCCAGCGATCAACGGCTTCAATGGCTGGCGCTTGTTCGCGGGTGATCAGGCCGGCGGCGGCGATCATCGCCAGAGCGGATTTGGCGTTATTCTTTTCCAAGGATTCCGCGATTCGATCAGCCAGCTCGCGCGCACGTTGTTGCGAGGCCGCTTGATTGCGGGCCAGACGACTACGCAAGGCGTCGACTTTCTCATCCGTCGGCAGCGACGATAAACGCATGCCGGCATCCTGGTGACTGCCCTCGTTGGACAGCTTTTCAATCGCCACCAACTCGACACCGATGGCCGACTTGAGACGGTTTTCCATCACATCAACACGATGTTGGGCACTCAGATCCTTACCTGCCTTTATGCGCGCCTCGTCGAGTTGCTGACGTGCATTTGCCCATTCTGATTTATTCAGAGCTTCTTCCAGACGTTGGCTGGTTTCAGCGAATTCGCGCTGTTTGGCGTTATATTGATAAATCAATACGCCGAGAATGCTCAATACCACCAGCACCAGTGACAAGACCACAGTCATGAATCGGCTGCGTGGTTCTTCGTTGGTTTGGCGATATGGCGTGAACTCGCGCATGGTCGGCGTCGCTTGGCGCAATGCCGCCGCCGCCACCGTTGCCCGGGTCGCTGGCACCGGCCCCGAACCTTGGCTACGACGCCCGCCGCTCACCCCGGCATTGTTGGCCGTGCCGCCACTTATCGCCTGACGCAAGCCAGAACCACCGGACTGGAGGTCGGGCTGACGGTCGATGTCGGTGCGGCGGATAATCCTTTTTGCCGCCAATTGGGCGAGAGTGCGAGCGGTATTCAGACTGCTGTCGCGAAATAGTACCGCGATCTGCAGGATGCTATTGTTGCCATCGACAAAATTCAGAATGCGCTTCTCTAGTTCTGTCAGTCCGACAGAGCCTGGAGAATCTTCGTTGAACACGAAAACCGCTTCGAAATTGCCAAATTCTTGCTGAATCGTACGGATCTCTGCAACCCGCGTATCAACCGTACTCAGCAATACCGTGGCATCGATCTTCAGGCGGAAGGCACGTTGATCAAAATCGAAGCCATCGATGGTTTTATTGTCGTCCAATTCGACGCGATTGATTTTTCCGGTAAAAAACCGACACAGGCTATCCTCGACCATGGCCTGGGTGCTGCGTGCGACTTCTTCTTCGCTGGCATAACCGCGGGCGACGATGAGGTCGGCGGCGGCGGCTTCACCGGCTTCCCAAGATCTGAGGACGTCGTCCAACTCTTCGTCAGTCAAACGATTGTAATCGCGTAGGGTATTCGCTAGCAGACGGTCTTTGTCGTCACCGAGGTCGATTGCGATCGGACTGCCGTCCTGAAAGCAAAAGCGCATGGTAAGCGTGGCACCCTCGGCCGTGAGTACGCCAGAGCGCTTCTGCCGATAGGCGGCGTGAAAATTCTCCGCGAGCATTGAATCAAGCAGCGCCATTGGGGACTCCGGTAGAGGCAAGGTAGTCGCCGCCGACGTGGCCTCAAGCAGACGACAGGTCCTAGCTGGATAGCGGCTTATACAGACCCGGCAAAATGGCAAAAACGCGCTCCACGGTCTTCAAAGCCCTGAAATTGATCAAATGAAGCACAGGCTGGACTCAAAAGTACCGTTCCTCCTGCTGAAACCGCCTGCCGTGCCAACGCCACCGCCACCGCCAACTCGCCAGCAATGACCGGTTTGCTGCCTGCGGCACGTAAACAGACCGCTAAACGTTCGGCCGTGGCACCGATTAAAATCGCCTGCGCGCCACGGGCGACGACCGCTGCCGCCAGCTTGGTATAATCGGCACCTTTATCCGATCCGCCGAGAATGATCACCAACGGCCCCTCGATGGCAGCCAGTGCTGCCATGGCGGCCTCGGGAGTGGTGGCAATCGAGTCGTTACAATACCGCCGACCGGCGCTGCCGGGGATGAATTCCAGGCGATGAGCCAAACCCCGCACCTGACGCAATCGCGCCGCGATTTCATTCCGCGCCAGCCCCAGTTGACGGGCCATGGTCACAGCAAGTGCGGCATTACGGGCATTATGCTCACCAAACAGCGGTAGATCCGCACGCACCGCCAGCACCCCCAGCACATCATGGAAGGCGCCATCGTGATAGCCGACTTGCAGTTCCTCGGCTACCTGTGACACAGACTCCACGCTGTTAGACAGCTGCGCTTGGAGTTCTGGGGCAATGGCGACGGCGTCAGCCCAACCCATCAGAGCGATCTTACTGCGGTGATAGTCCGATAGATCTGGATGCCAGTCGAGATGATCGACGGCCAAGCTGGTAAATACGACCCCGGCGAAATGCGGCTGCGCCTCGGCCAGATACCACAGCTGAAAACTCGAGAGTTCGCAGATCACCGGCACAGCCGCCCCATGTGTCGCCAACAGATCCAGCAATGGCTCATAGCTGTTGCCGGCCACCTGCCAGCCGAGCAGCGTCGCCAGGATATGGGCGGTGGTGCTTTTGCCCTTGGTGCCGGTGATCGCGATACGCGGGCCGTGGTGCGCCGCAAAAAATAACGCCTCGGGTGAGCAACGCGGCGGATGCACCGCCGGCCAGGCACGCGGCGGGATGGCCGGCGAGGCGACGATGAGGTCAGCGGCGACAAACGCCGGGTGCGTCGCATCGCCGACCACCCATTGCCAGCCGGCGGCCAAGGCCGCGGTGCCGGCCTCACCAAACGTGCTTGCTGGTTTAAGATCCAGAATCGTCACTTCGGCGCCATGTGCCGCGCAGAAGCGCGCCGCCGCCGGGCCACCGCCGTGCCGGCCAAAACCCCAGATGAGCACCCGTTGACCAGCCTGCAGCATTACGGCCTCAGCAACTCGCTCATGACCTGTCCGGTTGAGCCCGACAAGGAAACTCCGACCAAGCGGGCGACAGTGACGGCTAGGTCGACCTGATTACGTTGCTGCTCGACCACTTTGCCGACAGCAATGTCGGGGCCCACGGCGAGCATTGAGATATGGCGACAGCCCTCGCAGTCATCGCCATGGCTGATGTAGCCATCACCATGACCATCGAGATGGCGACCATGATCATTGGTGATGAACAGATCGGTACGATCGTGCAGTTCGGGCTCGGCCTGGATGTGCTGCCACAGCTCAGCGACATAGGTGTCGGTATCGCGGATGCCCTGCACATAGCCCGCCCAATCCTTGGCATGGCCCGATGCATCGGGCTCTTTGAAATTGACCAGCAACAGCGCCGGGAGATAGGTCGTCAGCACTTTCTTGGCTGCCGCCAGGGTAGCCAAATCGACACGATAGCCGCCGAGTTGAACCTTCGCCGGCACTCCGCAATCAACGCGTGGCTGCAAGCGCCCGTGCCATGCCGGGTCGGTGGTGTCGCCGAGGACATACAGCTTATCCTTGGAGGCCACCACCCAGGTCGATTCGGCAGGCAGACCGGTGGCCTGGCGAAAATATTGAAATAATGAAGGATGGGCAGGAAGTTCTTTTCCACCGTTTTCGATCTGCTCGTAAAAGCCGGTGGTCAGCGCGGTATGGCCGCAGTTGGTATAGGTCCAAGCCGTATTGCGAAAGTTGCTATAGCGGGTGCCCAAAGCCGCCAACTCGGTAGCTTGATGTGGAATATTGGGTTGGCCTAATTTACCCCACGTTTCGCTCCAGCGCGGCCCATCAATCACCACGATCACTACATGGCGGGCAATGCCACCCCAGACATGACCTGGAGCCACGTCTTCGGCCCAAGCGAGTCCAATAAATGCCAACATAAAGAACCAGCGCATGGAGTGCCTCTCAGGCTAAAAATGGCACGCGTAGGCTATATGCAAGGTAACGGGGAATAGATGCGAATACGAATTAGATAGATGCGAGATTAAACTTTTAAAGCCAACGGCGGCGGCGAAAAACCCAGATCGTAGTTACTACAGAACCGACCATGATCATCATCGCCATCAAGTAGCCGTACCGCCAATGTAGTTCAGGCATGAAATCGAAATTCATGCCATAAATACTCGCCACCAAGGTCGGCGGCAGGAAAATGACCGCCGCAATCGAGAAGATCTTAATAATGCGATTCTGCTCGATGTTGATCAGACCCAAAGTGGCATCGAGTAAAAAGCTGATCTTACCCGACATGAACGTGGCATGATCGGATAAGGTGGCGACGTCATGCAGCAGCGCCTTCATTCGCGATTGGCTTTCGACATCCAACCAGTCATGCGTGCTCTGCTGCGAAAAGGTCATGAGCCGGGCCTTGTCGATCAGTGATTCGCGGACTTTGCCCAAGATATGCCCGCAGGTGCCGATCTTCAGCAACGCCCGCTGCAGCTGGATATCATTGATTTCACGAGCTTTGCGAAATACCTGCTGCGACACGTGATCCAGTTCAAGACCAACCAGCTCAAGCATGTCGGCCAGGCGTTCGACGGTGGTGTCCATCAAGTTCACAAAAGCTTGCGCCGCCGTGACGATCCCTGATTTTCCCG
>JAYVTR010000282.1:0-41829 GCA_043788625.1 Planctomycetota bacterium | reverse complement strand
CCAATCCGACCCCAGCCCGAGGGCTGTTTTGAAGAGCGCTTTCTGGTCCATGGGGCCGTTTTCCGGCTGGAGGAATCCACTTCAAGTGACGAGGAGCCGAATTTTTTCGAGTACATGTAAAACGATACCCCAGTCATTTGACTGGGGTATCGGCTTTTTAATTCAGGCTCGTACGGGAGATGGTCTGCCCGTATAGGGATTATTCGGCGCTGCCGGCAGCATCGAGCAGGTTAAGGCTGCTGGCGCGGATCTTACCGACCACTTCGGTACAAACCGTCGGGTTATCGCGTAAGAACTGCTTGGCGTTTTCGCGGCCCTGGCCGAGTTTGTGATTGCCATAGGCAAACCAAGCACCGGATTTCTGGATGATCTTGGCCACCACAGCGAGATCGAGAACGTCGCCAGTATAGCTGATGCCTTCGGTGAACATGATGTCGAACTCGACTTTAGCGAATGGCGCTGCGACTTTGTTCTTCACTACCTTGACTCGCACACGATTACCGATGGCACGTTCACCGTCCATGATGCTGGTGACCCGGCGGATATCGAGGCGAACACTGGCAGCAAATTTGAGAGCGCGGCCACCGGGCTGAGTTTCGGGGCTGCCGTAGGTGACGCCGATCTTTTCGCGAATCTGGTTGATGAAAATGACCGTCGTACGTGAAGTGCTGATTGCGCCAGTGAGCTTGCGCATCGCTTTTGACATCATGCGCGCTTGCAGGCCGACCGAGGTGTCGTCCATGTTGCCTTCAAGCTCGTCTTTCGGCGTAAGGGCCGCAACTGAGTCGACAACAATGACATCGACGGCATTTGAGCGCACCAGCGTATCGACGATATCCAGTGCCTGTTCGCCATAGCTGGGCTGGCTAACCAGCAAGTCATTGAGATTGACGCCGATTTTTTCAGCCCACGTCGGGTCCAGTGCGTGTTCGGCATCGACGAAGGCCACTACGCCATTGTCCTTTTGCGCTTGAGCGGCAATGGATAGGGCAAGCGTTGTCTTACCTGAGGATTCTGGGCCATAGATTTCGATAATACGGCCACGGGGCACACCGCCGATGCCAATCGCCAGATCGAGCGAGATCGAGCCGGTAGGAATGGCACCGATTTCCGTTTTTTCGACCTGGCCCAAGCGCATAATCGAGCCTTTGCCATACACTTTATCGACTTGCTCAAGAGCTGCATCGAGAGCTTTTTTCCGCGAGGCGGTTTCGGCAACGGTGTATTTGCTTTCGACTTTTTCGAGTTTTTCAGTCTTCTCTACTTTTTCTGTTTTCTCGACTTTTTCGTGCTTGTCGATTTTTTCGCTTTTGAGGTCATTTTTTGCAGATTCGGGAGCGGCCATGGTAAATTCCTGACGAGGATGGAGGTTTTAAGCGTGCGTGGGGAAGGGAATATACGAGTTGGCGGCAGACATGGCGCCTGCCGCGGACTTAGCGCACCGAGCGGTAAACGCAGACCAGGGGTCCAACGACTTCGACGCCTTCGCTCTCGGCCATGGCGGTGGGAATGATGCGCGGGGCATAGCTTTTGTTTTCGGCGATCAATTCCATGCGATCAGCATGGTAATGGACACGCTTGAGCGTGGCTTCGTCGCCCACCCGTACGGCACCGATGCGCCCGTCATTTACTGTTGCCCCCCGTTGAATGATGGCGTAATCGCCATCCAGGATGCCGACATCGATCATACTGTCGCCACGCACTAAGAGGGCGAAGCGACCAGGGGTTGGCTGTAGGTCTTCAAGATAGCCATTGAGGTTCTCGCTGGCCAGGATGGGCGTACCGGCGGCGATCGAGCCGAGCACGGGGACGCCGCGATGGCCAGGCGAACGCTGGATGGCCAACCAACCGGTTTCGGTCAGGCGGACATTGCGTTTCTTTTCGCGATCAGCTTGCAGCAGTCCCTTACGTACTAAGGCATCGACGTGCTTGCTTACTGCTGAGGGGAAAGCGTAGCCCAGTGATTCAGCGACTTCTGCGCGGCTTGGCTGACGACCACTATCCTCGGCGTCGGCAAAGAATGTGAGGATGCGCGTTTGACCGGGTGGCAGTTCGTTGCTCATGGCGACGATATAGAGTATGAAATGACCCGTGTCAATAAAAACTCGGTATTCATGTGGACCGTACCGCTGCCAACGAAGAAACCCCCGCCTGGAGGGCGGGGGTTTCGAGGCAAGCCGTATAAACGGTGCGTTTTTAGCAGCGTTTGGCGGCGTTGCGGTGCCAGACCGTCTTCTGATTGTACTTGCCTTTGCCGCAGGCGCGACGGCGTTGACGATTGACGATGGTACGGCCGGCCTTGGTTTTCATGCGACGACGGAACCCCGTCATCTTGCGTGATTTCAGTGAGCTGCGGCGAATGTTGGTGTGCATGGTGAGTCCAATCCGGAAGAGGCTAGCAGTGTGTAGGTCGAAATGTTGTCGTCAACTTAGAATTCAGCCAGGCGCAGCGGGGTAAAACCAAGCTGATCGCAGCTGGTACAACGGTAGGTAACCCCGTTATAGGTGCCTTCGACTTTGGCCGCGCTGACCTCCTTGCCATGCAGGTGGCCGTAGATGCACCAGGTAGCGCCCGCGGCTTCGATCAACGGCGTAAAACGGCTGACGGTGCGACCGGGAGCGATTGGCGGGTAATGAAAGAGGCAGATGCGCAAGCCGCGTGGACGACCGGCGGCGACGTCGAGGGCATCGAGGGCGGCAATCGAGGCCTTGAGTTCTTCCTCTTCGCGGGTGAGCCAAATGTTGACGTCTTCATGCGAGCGTTTGTCGCCATAACGAGTCAACGGTGCGAAATCCCCGCCGCGCACGCCGAAGATGCCGATTCCGCCCGCCGCCGAAGGGATGTGGCAGGCGGTCTTTTTTAGCGCAAAGGTGCGCGGCGGTAGCAACAAGGCCATCTTGGCGTGCGAGGATGGCCACCAATAATCGTGATTGCCTTTGACCAGCACTTTCCAGCCGGGGCGTTGCCCCAACCACGCGAAATCGCTGGCCGCCTCGGCGGCTTTCATGGCCCACGAGAAATCACCGGGGGTTAAGACGATGTCTTGGGGGCCGACGCTGGCATCCCAGTTGCGGGCCATCTGCTGGTCGTGCTGATCCCAATGGTCACCGAACACGTCCATGGGCTTGCTGCCGGATGTGGACAGGTGGAGATCGGACAAAGCCCAGAGGGTTGGCATGAGCTGGGAAGGTAGGTCACTCGGGCCGGAGTAAACAGATGGATCATTCGTGTTCGTCCCGGTTCGTCGGTTAACACAGCCTTGTCTTGACCTGGGGGCAAGGTGTGGAAACGGTACTGCTTATGACGAAGCGAAAGATTGTCCAACCGCCGTCTGAACGTCCGGCTGCGGCTCCCAGGATGAGCCATGCGCGGCGTTTGAGTGCTACGCACCAGGCCCAGGCCCCCTTGGGCATCGAGACGGTACGCATCAGCCGCTCGTCGTTGGTAGCGCGCGAGGGCATCAAGGGCGGCAGTGCCAAGGACACCGTCGCGGTCATCGATTGCGGCACCAGTTCAGTTCGGGCTTTCTTGGCGGAGGTGGATGGCGAGCACCAACGCATTCTGGAAGACCTGGTCTTCCCGGTTGAATTAACGGCGGGTTTTACCGGAGGGAAACTTGATCGTGAAGCCATGGATTCGGTGGTCGAGGCCATTGCCGGAATCATGGCCGCGGCCGCGGCCTATCGCATCACCAATATTCGTGCCGTGGCCACCAGCGCCTTACGAGAAGCCAACAACAGTGATGTGTTGATCGAGCGCATTCGCGATCGTTTCGGTATCAATCTTGAAGTCATCGACGGACCCGAAACCGCGCGGCTATATTACGGCGCATTACGCTCGTTGTGCGCGCGTGCTGAACACACCCTTACTGGTAATACGCTGTTGATCGATATCGGCGCTGGGTCGACCTGTATAGGTCTCATCCGGGCTGGAAAGTTAATCCATTCGGTGGACGAACACTATGGCACCGTGCGCTTATATGATCAGTTTAAAGAGCTGAGCGACTCGGTCGATTTCTCGGTGACCATTGATCGTTTTGCCATTGGTGCGGCGCGTATGATGCTGGTGCGCCTGCCATCACAGACGATTTCCAACCTGGTGGTTACCGGTGGCGAAGTGCGCAAGTTGGTGTCATTGCTGCACGAGGAAACCGGCGGCTTGATGGAATCCATAGACCCTAAAAAACTCGAAGCCTGGTGGCATGACATCTCGCCGTTGACGCCGATCAGCCGCAGCGAGCGTTGCGGTCTCGATCTATTCGCAGCGGCACGGTTGTTGCCGGCGGCGGCGCTGCTGCGCCATTTGTGCAAAGAAACCGGCGCCAAACGGGTTTTAGTACCGCAATGCACCCTGCGTGATGGCCTACTGGCGGATTACCTTCCTGGTGCAGGTGCTCATCAGTTGGATGCCTCGCATCTGCTTGCCGAGGCTAAGCAGCTGGTGGTACGTTATGGTGGCGAACTCGAATACGCCGAAAACACCGCTTCCCTGGCGACGCAATTGTTCGATCAGACCAAGGCCTTGCACGGCCTGAGCGATCGCGAGCGGACCTTGCTCGAATTTAGCGCCTTGGTGCATGATGTCGGTAGCTACATCAATGTGCGCAACCGGCATAAGCACACCATGTACATCATCCAATCAGTGGATCTGCCCGGCCTGACCAAGGCTGAGCAAGACATGGTCGCCAATGTCGCACGCTACCATCGCAAAAGCCCACCTGAGCCGCATCATCATGAATTCACTGATTTGCCGCGACGTGACCGGGTGGTGGTGGCCTATCTCGCGGCATTCTTGCGCTTGGCTTATGCCTTAGATGTTGAACGCAGCCAACGCGTCAAGCGCATCCGCGCAACGGTTGATGGACGTCGCCTGCTCTTGCGCGTCGACCGCCGGCAGATCGCCCTCGAACGTTGGTCGGTGGCCGGCAAAGCCGGTTTATTTGAAGAAGTGTTCGGCCTCGAAGTGGTCGTCGTCCCACGTGAAGATACCTGAGTCTGTAAGGCAGATACCATGGCTCGCTCTGTGTCTGTGCGCGCGGCTTCGCGTGCAAATTCCCTGCCTCCGAATCATGCGGTGAAAGGGCGTTTTTTTTCGCGCGAGCTGTCATGGATCGCTTTCAACCGGCGCGTCCTGGAAGAGGGCCAGGACAGCAGCGTGCCGCTGATCGAACGCGCCAAGTTCCTCGCCATAGTCGCTTCGAACAACGACGAGTTCACCATGGTGCGCATGGCTGAATTATGGTCTCAATCACGCGCCACCGGAGTGGCCGCCGAGTCGCCCGAGGCCCATGAGGCGCGCCGCATCCTCGGTCCGGTGCGCACCGAGCTGAATCAATTGGTCGCCGCCCAATACCACTGCTGGAGCAATGATATCGCTCCGAAATTAGCGGCTGAAGGCTATCAGATCATCTCGCCCAAGGACTGGACCGATATCGATCGCGAGACGCTGCGGAAATACTACCTTGATCAATTGGAGGCGGTCCTCACGCCGTTAGCAGTCGATCCGGCTCGGCCCTTTCCCTTGGTGGCTAACCGTGGCATCTGCGTGGCAGTACAGTTGGTCATTAATGGCGTCACGCCCACGACCATGGATGAGCGCAAGAATGCCCTCATCTCGGTGCCGAGTGGCAATCGCCTGATCGCCCTGGTGTCCAAGCCGGGGACGTACGCTTTGATCGAAGACATCATCCTTGCCAACAGCGATCATCTTTTTCCCGGCCATACCATCGTCAGCCGCTGTCTGTTTCGTCCGACGCGTGATGGTTCACTGGATATCGATGAGCACGATTCCACCGACCTGCTGCAGGAGATCGAAGACGAGCTGTCATCCCGTGATCATGGGCAAGTGGTACGCATAGAAGTCCAAGCCAACGGCGACCCAGTCTTGCTGTCGTGGCTTGAAGCACGCATGCATCTGAGCGATTTTGACGTGGTGCGAATCGATGGACCGCTGGATCTGACCTTCCTATTCGGCGTTGCCTCGCGCTTGCCGGAACGCGCCGATCTTTGCGATCCGCCCCTGGTGCAGTCGATCTATCCGCCCGAGGAAGTCTGGGAGGATCCATTCGCATGCCTGCGTGATAATGAAGTCCTCCTGCATCATCCCTACCAGAGCTTTCAGCGAGTGGTGGAATTCGTCGAACGCGCCGCCGATGATACCCAGGTGCTGGCGATCAAGCAGACCCTGTATCGGACCTCCGGTAACAGTCCGATCGTTAAGGCGCTGATCCGTGCCGCCCGCTCAGGCAAACAGGTGACGGTACTGATGGAATTGAAAGCCCGCTTTGACGAGGCAGCCAATATCCGTTGGGCGCGGGCGCTGGAAGAAGCCGGGGCGCATGTGATCTATGGCCTGGTCGGCTACAAGGTGCACGCCAAGTTGACCTTGGTCATCCGCCGCGATGAGGACAGCATCCGTCGCTACTGCCATCTGGGTACCGGCAATTACAACGACAAAACCGCTCGTTTGTATACCGACTTCAGCTACCTGACCTGCAACGAGGCGGTCGGCCGTGATGTGGCCGCCCTGTTCAACATGATCACCGGTTATAGCCAGCCGCCCGAGTGGGAACGCTTGGCCGTGGCGCCGTTGACCTTGCGCACCCAATGCGTGACGTGGATCCGTCGCGAAGCGACCCACGCCAAGGCCGGGCGCAGCGCGAAGATCGTCGCCAAGTTCAATGCCCTGGTCGATGAGGCGATGTGCGAAGAACTGTACGCCGCATCACAAGCCGGGGTCGAGATCGAACTCATTGTGCGTGGTATGTGCATCCTGCGCCCCGGTGTGCCGGGCCTGTCTGAAAACATTCGCGTGCGCTCGATCATCGGGCGTTTTCTTGAGCACAGCCGCATCTTCTATTTCCATAACGACGGCGAGCCGGTGTATGCCATCGCCTCGGCTGATTGGATGACGCGCAACCTCGATCGACGTGTTGAGTGCCTGGTGCGTATTGAAGAAGAATCGTTGGTTGCGCGCCTGCAGCGCATCCTCGACATCACCTTGGCCGACAATGCCCAGGCCCGGGTGCTTGGCACCGATGGGGTGTATGTACGCATGCGCCCAGCGCGTGGTGATAAAGTGCGTCCATCGCAACTGGCCTTGGCTGCTGAAGGCGAGTTGGCTTCTGCCGGCGGCAACAAGGCGAAAAAACGTGGTCTGACTTTTATTCCGCGGAAAAAAGGTCGCTGACCTTCACATCCATGCCGGACGACGTAAAACCACGCAACTGATGCGCATCGCCAGGCCACGTTTGACTAGGCCGTCGCGGACTTGCTGGGCTTCAGCGGTAGATAACGAATTGCGGAAGCCAGCGGCGGGAACAAGAATTCGCACCCGGCGATTGACGTCTTCGAGTTCAAGAGGTGAATCAGCCTGTGTAAATACCAACACCAGCAAATTGAGATGCAGAGTTGGTGTCGCAGCGTCATTTCCGCCCGTTACATCGGTACATGATTCGACGGTGAACCACGTGCCGGGTACCCCAGAATAGGGATAAAATTGGGTGATGAGCGTATTGCCATTCGAGCCGGGCAGATTGCCTGAGCCTAAGTATTGATCGGGAGTCTTCGAAAGGGGAGGCATGGCCGGCGGTTTTCCGTCACCAATCGCTAGTTCCTCAACAATCGACGACGCCGCCAGCGATAGCCGGGTGGTATCATCTGCCAGGGTCCGATAGCGGATGGCGGCCAGGAATAAGCCGAAGGCGGCACTGAAGCCGATCATGAACACGCCGGTGGCGACCAGGAGTTCGACCAGGGTGAAACCGCTGCGGGAAGCACGACGCATGGACATGGTACGCAGTTTGGTGCTCACGCGTTGCCATCCAAGCCGGTGATGGCTTTGATCAGGCTGCGGTGCTGAGTCACGGCGTCACCGGCGCGTAATTGACAGATGATCAGATGCAGGCGGGTGGTCGCCGCAGCTGACCTCAATGCCGCATGCAACTGCGATAAATCCTGGCAGTTATGACACGGCAGGCCAAACAGGCTGCCGGCGGCAGTGAAATCGAGGCTGTGGCTGGTGCGCACCCAGGTCGCAAAGCCAGGTACTTGAGCTACCGGTAAATAGTCGAAGATGCTGCCACCACCATTGTCGAGGATCACAATCGCTCCGCCGGCGGTGGCCAGCGCGGCCGAGGCGAGGGCCGGCAGGTCGTGCAGAAAGGCCAGATCGCCAATGAGCAGCACGCCGGGTTGCCGGTGCGCGTGGCATTCGCCCAGAAAAGTCCCGAGGGTGCCATCGATGCCGTTGACGCCGCGATTGGCATGCACCGGCCGTGGCGAAGGCAGCAGATGCAGGTTGCCGTGACGGATGGCCATCGACGAGGCGAGATGGACGAAGCCGAAGCCCGGGTGGTTGGCGGCCGTGCGTACGGCCAGCGATTCGCTCCAGCCGAGATGGGGGGTGGTTTCGGCGAGCACGTCACGGGCAGCGGCGTCGGCGCCTACCCAGCGTGCCAGCCACCGCGCGTCGCCCGGCGCCAGCCAGGTGGCAAGCTGTTGCATCGCTTCATCCCAGTCACCTGAAATGGCCAGCCAGGCGCGGTGCAGCGCATCGTGGTTGCGCTCGCTGGCGATGGAGATCCACGGACAACGTTGGCGGTCGAGGCATTCGTAGACGACACGCGTCAGCGGGGCTGGGCCTACCTGAATAATCAGCTCGGGGTTTTCGGTATTCAAATTACCGCTGAGCAAGCCATCGGCAGTGATGATGAGATTCGCCATGTGCGGATGGCGCAAATGGCTGGCGGCATCGGCCAGCACGGGAAAGCCGGTAGCGGCGGCGAAAACGCTGAGAGCAGTCATCGCCCGTGAATCATTAAGGTTGCCGACGACGATCAGCCCGCGCAGTCCCGGGCGCAGCCACGGCTGCGGCGTCAGGGCGGTAGTTTGCCTGGCGTGGTGCTGCACGACATAAGCGGATGAGCGGCCGAATTCAGCCTCTGGACTGAGCGCCGGCGGCTGCCAGTTTGGATCGGGCAAGGGTGGCAGGGGATCGCGCAGCGGCACATTCAAATGCGTCGGGCCGTTGGCGATTTGCGCCATCCGGCTGACCTGCACGCGGAGCGCGCGCAGGCTGCGGTCGTCGTCCGTGGGCTCGCCAAGGGCGATTTCGCTGCGGATGAAATGGTGGAAAATGCCGCGTTGCGGCATGGTCTGCGGGGCACCGCTGTGGTGGGCTTCCCACGGACGGTCAGCGCTGATGACGATCAAGGGCAGCTCGGCGGCGTCGGCCTCGCAAACCGCCGGCAGCAGATTGGCCAGGGCGCTGCCGCTGGTGACGCACACCGCCACGGCCCCGCTCCTGCCGCTGGCGCGGATCAGGCCGAGGGCGATGAAGCCGGCACTGCGTTCGTCGACGTGGCTGAGCGCGTGCTCGCCGAACTGTGCGGCGAGGGCGAACAACAGCGGACTGTTACGGCTGCCCGGGCACAGCACCACGTGGCTGACGCCGGCGCGTGCGAGTTCTTCGGCGATCAACCGGGCCCAGCGGGCGTTGCGATTGGCATCCTGGTTGGCTGGCATCACTGGACACGTTCCAGTGGCTCGCCGGACGGTGTGAGCGGTACGGTCTGACCATGTGCAAGATACAGGGTGTAGTTGACGAGCATACCGGCGGCGGTGCGTTCGCTGCTGCTGATGATGCGGATCTCCTGGGTGCCGAACTTTGTGCTCAGGGTACCGGCCCCGGCGCCATTCCACACCATCGTCGAGTTGCCTTGCCAGGTCAGGCGCTTGAGCACATCGATCTGCTGCGTGCCGCCGGCTTCATCGAGTTTGAGATAGAGGATGTCGGGGGCGGTGGCGACGGCTTTGAGGCGTTCGGCGGCGTTGCCGAAGCTGTCTGCGGCACGGATCGCCGCATCGAGTCGATCAATCAGCTCCCGATGAGCGGCGAATAGCGTTTCCCGCTTGGCGTCGGGCGGCATCCCCTGCGCTGATTTCCACGCCCAATATCCGCAGCCGCCGATGGCGAGCAGGATCAGGAGAAATAGGCAGCCGCAACCTTTGAGGAGCGTTTTCATGGGGCAATCGCCTGGCGCATAGGGCTGAACTTGAGCTCGGTTTCGGCGAGTTCTGCGGCGGGATCGGAGGTCTCGACGATGCCGGCGCCGGCGAACAGCCGCGCGCGGATGCCATCGGCGTGCAAGATGCCGCCACGCAGCGGCACGATGAAACGGCAGGCGTCCGGGGTCATCCAGCCGATGACTCCGGCATACAGGCCGCGTTGCAGGTGCTCATGGCGCGACAGGTAATGCGCGGCGGTGGCGGTAGGCAGGCCGCACACCGCCGGCGTCGGGTGGATGGCCGACAGGACTTCGAGGTAGTCCGGCTGCAGCAGACGGGCGTCGAGCCTGGTTTCGAGATGGATGAGGTGGTTGACCAGGCGGTGGCGCGGCGTGTTGGGGACGATGAACGGCGCGCAGCGGTGGCGCAGATGGACGGCCAGATGCTCGACCACCAGGTTGTGCTCTTTGCGCTGCTTGGTCGAGGCCAGCAGTTCGGCGACCAGGGCGAGGTCTTCGGCATCGTTGCCGCCGCGGCGGGTCGAGCCGGCCAGGGCCATGGTGCTGACCGCATCGCCGGTGGCTGAAAACAGTTCTTCCGGCGTGGCACCGACGAACAGCGAGCCGTCGTCGAGGTCATGGGCATAGATGGTCGCCGCCGCATCCCGGCCCAACCGGCTGAGGATGGTCGCGTGATCGGTGTGCACCGCCTCATCGACGGCGCGCGCCAAAACCACCTTGCGCATCACGCCGTCGGTCAGCAGCGAGATCGCGTCTTCGACCTGTTCGGCGTAGTCGGTGGTCACCCGCGGCCACGGTGTGGGCAGCTGACTGGCGATGGCGGGAGGCGGCGAGACCAGGCGGGTGGCGACCACACCGGGGTCCTCATCGGCACGCACCTGCGTCGCCAAGAGCTCCCAGCCGCGTTCCGGAGTCCGCCACAACAGCCGATGCGGCAGTCGCAGGCGTGCGCCGGGCAGGGTATTGCCCCAATGGCCCGGCTTGCCGGGGAGTTCTTCGAAGGCCCACAGCGCCAACCACGCCGGCAGGGCCGGGGCGCCGGCCACCGACGAGCGGATGATCATGCGGGCGCTGAGGTGGGCACTCTGGCGCACCAGGCTGACGGTGCGTCCGGGGCCGTCGGCGGTGAGATCGGCCGCCGCCCCCAACGCCAATTGCCACGTACCGGCCTGCGGCTGCCACAGGAGAGTGCGCCCAAGGCCCTGGGCAGCGGTCATGATCTCGACCGGTGTGGCGGGCAGGTCGGTAGGCGCACATACCGCCACCCACGCCACGCCGTCGGGCAGGCGCTTGGCAAGGGCCACGGCATCGGCGCAGGCATCGTCGATCCACGACACGCGCGAGGTGGGGGCACCCAGGCAGGAACAGGAATTTGCGGGCATCAGGCTCTGCAGCTCACGACAGGGGAAAGAGATTGGTGAAGGCTTTATGGCACTTTATTCGATAGACGGTGAAATCGGCATCAAGCGTCAGGATGCGATGGAGTTCAAGGCGCTCAGCCTGCACCACCAGCGTGCCGTCGGCCAGATCCATGGGCACATCGGCGTATTTCGCCATCAGCTGGTGCAGACGTGCGAGATCATCCTTGCCGATCGGCTCCAAGGCGATGGGGCCGGTGTGCATCCAGGCGAGGAAAGCCAGCTGGCTGGGCGGGTGGAAGGCGAGCAGGAAATGGACTTCCTGCAGGACCGCCACATTGGTGATCAGCTGGCCGCGGAAATCCTTGAGTACCTGCTTGGCTTGCGTGTGGTAGGCATCGCTGCGATCGAACAGCGCGTACAGCGGCCCGCTGTCAATGAGTGCGGGGGCGGCGGGCACGGTGCTTGGCGATCAAGGAGTCGTTGATGATCTGTTTACGATTTTTCCAGCGCGTCGCATCACCGCTGTCGGCGCTGCCGAACAGGTGCTTGCCGCTGCTGTAGGCGGCGGATTCATGGCTATCGGCGTTGGCAGGTTGCTGGGCGATGTAGGCCACGCACGCCTCGCGCACGCAGTCGGACAGGGTGTGTCCGGTGCGGGCGGCGAGAAGGCGCAGATCATTTTCAAGATCTTCGGGAAGGCGTACCGTGACGGTCATGGCAGGCTCCTGTATTACGAAATCTTATAACATGTAATACAAATGCAACCGCCCCCATTTTAGCGGGCGACGGCGATATGGCGCATCTCGCGGATCAGGGTGACCCGCACTTCGCCGGGAAAAGCCACTTGGTCGCTGATGGTCTTGGCGATGTCGCGGGCGATCTTGGCCATTTCATTATCGGGCACGGTATGGCCGTTGACCAGCACGCGCAGCTCACGCCCGGCCTGAATGGCATAGGCTTTCTGCACCCCCGGATGGCCGCAGGCGATGGTCTCGAGCTGGGTCAGGCGCTTGAGGTAGTTCTCGGTGTTCTGGCTGCGCGCACCCGGGCGAGCGGCGCTAATGGCGTCAGCCGCCGCCGCCAGGGTGGTGTAGGCCGACAACACAGCATGGCCTTCGTGATGGGCGAGGGCGGCATTGGCCACTACTTCGCTTTCATTGTAGCGCTTGAGTGCTTGATACCCCAATTCGGGATGCGAACCTTCCTGTTCGTGGTCGATGGCTTTGCCGATGTCGTGCAACAGACCACAGCGTCGGCCGAGCTTGGCGTCCAACCCCAGGTCAGCGGCCATGGCACCGCATAGAAACGCGACTTCTTCGGTGTGCTTGAGCACGTTCTGGCCGTAACTGGTGCGGAAATGCAGCTTGCCGAGCAGCTTCAACAGCTGCGGGTGCAGGCCGGACACTTCGCAGGTATAGGCGGCGTCTTCGCCGCGTTTCATCAGTTCGCGATCCATCTCCGACTGGACCTTGGCGAGGACTTCCTCGATGCGGGCGGGCTGGATGCGACCATCTGCGAGCAAGGCTTCGAGGGTGCGGCGGGCCATTTCGCGACGCACCGGATCGAAACAGGAAATGGTCACCGCATCGGGGGTCTCATCGATGATGACGTCGACACCGGTAGCCAGTTCGAAGGCTTTGATATTGCGGCCTTCTTTGCCGATGATGCGGCCCTTGGCCTCTTCATCGGGGAGCTTCACTTTTGAGAAGGTACTATCAGCGGTGTGTTCGGCGGCGTAGCGCTGGATGGCGCGGCTGACAACTTCGATACCCAGCTCCTTGGCGCGGGCGAGGTAGTCTTTTTCAGCACGTGCGATGCGCTGGGCCTGTTCGCCCGCCAGTTCACTGTCGAGACTGGTGAGCAGTTGCTCGCGGGCGGCCTCAGGAGTCAACTTGGCGATCTCCGACAGCTTGGCGGCGGCGATTTGCTCGGCGGCGGCAAGACTGGCGATGCGTAGGTCGAGGGTTTCTTCTTTCGCTTTGGCCTTAGCTTCACGTGTTTCGGCGGCATTTACCGCGCGTTCAACAGCTTTTTCACGTTCTAGGAATGACCGTTCGCGTTCGCCGAGAGCTTTTTCGCGTTCGGCCAAGGTTTTATCGCGGATGACGGTTTGCTGATCACGACGATCAAGACGGGCATCTTGTTCGGCGATATCGCGGCGTTCGCGGGCCAGTGCTTCACGATCAGCATTCAAACTGGCTTCGAGGGTGGCACGGCTTTTGTTCAGGAGTTCCGCACTTTGTGCTTCAAGTCGTTGTTGAGTAGCAAGATGCTCTGCTGCAAGGCGAGCCTGTTCTTGGGCAATGACGAGTTCTCGGTCACGCTGGGCAGTGGTTTTGGCGCGACGGCTGGCCAAGGCCATACCGCTGGCGATGCCCACTGCGAGGGTGACGAGAGCGATCAAGATGATGTAAGGAGTTTCCATTAGTGCGCACTACCTTGGCCACCCGGGGGGGCAGTCAATGTGACCTCTGCGGTGCGGTTTTCTACATCTCATTTACCGGGTCGTTAATTGTCCATTAACGTCCGTGTTGAGAACTTTAAAAAATTGGTCTAACCTGTGGCTCTGAAAGCAATTGTGCTTCTCGATTGCCAACCCGCACGGTAACCCCGTCATAGGCTACACCGCCAACGGTGATGTGCGCGGAGCTGGATTGTTTTTCGAATTCGACGCGCTGACTCCGTGAGCGCACCAATTCACGCCGTTCAGTTTCTGCCTCATCGCGCAGGGCGCCACGCTGCAGTTCAAGCTCGGCGATACGTTCTTGCGCGTGCTTTAAGGAACTGTCGTTTTTCACGAACTGGGCACCGGCCATGCGATTGGCACGCTTGGCCAAATCGTCTTGCTCGAGGGTGAGGGCCGAGCCTTTTTGCACGAGGTGCTGACGCTTGGCAGCGTGATGGGCTTCTTCGAGGTGGATCAGCTCTGACTGACGATCAAGGCTGAGGTGATGGCCAGCCCACAACACCGTCGGAGAGCCATCGCTGTTGCCGACACTCGTGACGCTGATGTCGCCACCGGCAGCCAGGGAGCCACCAATTACTTTTTCGGCAACAATAGCACCTGTGGCGGTGATTTCACAGTTGGTCAAGGTACCGCGAATATGGATGTTGCCGGCCAGGATGCGGCGGTTCTTGACGTCGGTGGCGATCACCATGCCGGCGGCACGCAGCTCTTGGCCGGCGCCGATGGTGCCGCGAATTTCAAGATCACCGCCGGCGCTGATACAGGCATCGGCAACATCGCCGATGATGATGATATCGCTCGTCGAGGACAGTGTGGCGCCCGGTAGAATACTGCCGCGTACTACTACCACGTCATCGGTGGCGATCGGTGTGGAGGCATCGAGATCGCCGGCAACCTCGACCACGCCCACCACCCGCACCATGCCATCGGTCTGTTTTTGCACCACGCCTTCGCGGGTGCTGCGCAGACACATATCACCATCACGGGTGCGGCCGGTGGTGACCCCGGCGCCAACCAGATCGTCGGGATTGGGTTCTTTTGCATCGCTGACAGGAATCGATCGCCCGTAGACATCGGTTCCCGAAATTCCCGGGGCGCTGTCTCGCCAGGCTGCAATTTCGTTGCCAGGTTCAACTTTATATAATCCGAGATCGCCTGCGGGCCCCAGGTTCAGGCTCCATCCTGCATCTACCGCAAGGACCGCCGGGGTACCCTTGACGACGATGAGCTTACCACCGCTGGGTGGCTTGCCGGCAAAACGGGCGAGTGCTGTGGCATCGTGGCCATAGGTGACACCGGCGGCGGTCAGCGCCATACGCACTTCAGCTTCGCTGGGTGGTTTCCCTGAGCGATATAATGCAGCTGCTTGCATGGCATCATCGGCAATGCGGATAGTGACGTTCTGCTCAACTGCTGGCATTGGGGTGCCACGCACGGTTTTCCCTGGTGAATCGGGCGTCGGCGGATCCCCTTTGGCCAAGGTGATGCGTCGTGGCAGTTCAACCGCTTTGCTCGAGGCCTCCAGGTTGGCTTCGATCAAGCCGTAGGTGATGCCCGAAACCGTCAGCAACTGATCGAGCAACACCCGTGGGAAGCTAGCTCCGGGCGCCAAAGCCAGCGCGGCGCGCAAGCCATCTTGATCGATGACAATGCGCTTGGCCAATTGCAGCAATTGCGCGGGATCGATGCGCATGGCGATGCTGGTGGTTGGTCGATCAGCCGGCTCCATGGACGTGATCATAGCCGTGGCTAATGGCGTACGTTCACTGATGGGGGTGTAGGCCGGCACCTTGGGCTCGAGTGAGGTCGCACCCACCACCGGCGTGCGTCGCGCTACGGCCGAGGGCTGGGTTTCGGGCAACATCGGTGTCGGCAGTGGAGTGCGATCATCGCGGATCGAACGAGCAACGCGCGCGCGCATGAGATCTTCAAGCAATTCGCGGGCGGCGCGCGCCGAAGGCGGTCTCTTGGTGCGTTCTTTTTCGAGCAGGCGCTTGAGATAGACCACACTCGCCTCGGACAGATCGAGGCGATGTTCGCGCGGATCGGGGAGCGGGTCGTTGAGCACGCGCATGAGCGTGCCGATCGGATCACTGGCGGGGAATGGCGTACTTCCGGTCAGCAGATGGTACAACGTTGCACCTAGCGAATAGAGATCGGCACGGACGTCGATGTCATCTTCACCACGTGCCTGTTCAGGACTGATATAGGCTGGTGTACCCATAATCATGCCAGCCATCGTTGTACGATCAGCTTCGTTTTGCTTCACCGAACGCGCCAGTCCCAAGTCGGCAAGTTTAGCTCGTCCCTGATCGCTCAAAAAGATATTTGCCGGCTTCAGATCGCGATGCACCAGCCGTGCGGCTTCGAGGGCTTCGAGCCCTTCCAGGCAATCGCGCATCAAGGCCAAGGCCAGGGGTTCGCTGAGGTTGCCGCTTTTACGCTGCATCAATCCAAGCAAGTCGCCGCCGGTCACCAGCTCCAGCGCCATGTACAGCTGACCATCCGCCAGCCCGGCGTCAAAGCAGCTGACCACGAACGGACTTTGGATATGCGCCATGGCACGCGCTTCACGCAAAAAACGGTCTTGAAAGCGGGGGTCGGCGGCTGATGCCGGATTGACCACTTTGAGTGCTACTTCACGCCCCAGTGATTCCTGCATGGCGCGATAAACCGTGCCCATGCCGCCTGAGCCGAGTGCGCCCAAAATGCGATAGGGTCCGATACGTTCGAGGGATGTGCTCATGGACAAAGAGCATATACCTCATAAATGGCATATTCGCCACACCCACACATCAGTCGCAGTGAAAGTAGTTGGCGAGGCAGTACTTATTACTTTGACCGATGAGGTCCAGTTCTTTGGGTAACCGCTGTCGTGACGAAAAAACTACGGCACTACCAAGGTCGCCCATAATGCCGGTCAATTCATGCGTATGAATTTGCCGGTGACGAAAAACAGCGGGTACAAAGCTGCGCATAGTATGCCACCCAAGGGATGGGCAGCAGTGGCGACGATGGCATCGAGCAGAATCATGCCGCCTAATCCGGTGACGACGACACGTCCAACCAATTCACAACGCGCGGTGCGCAGGGCTTCCAGCCACACACTGAACAAGGTCCAGCAGAGCCAACCGGCGCAGCCTAGGGCAAAGCAGACTGCTAGCACGGCCAACATCGGCCATGGGCCTCCTGCATGTAGCAAGTGCGGCAGCCAAGCGGCTCCGGCTAGGCCACCCAGGGCGGCGAGGATCGCAAACCCCATGGCTGCGCCGCCGACGATGAAACCAAAACGTGAGCCACGTCGCTGGCGCTCTTCGTGTTCCGAAACCAGGGTCAGGCCAAAGATGTAAATGCCCAAGATTACAGGATAGACGAAGGGGGTATAAGTTATGCTGTTGGCTGCCGCTCCGGCCACTGCCCCGGCCGCTAGCGCGCTGCCGGGAGTGAGGATCATCTGCACGTAGTCGGGCCCCAGCAACAACAGAGCAAAACATGCATGGCTGGCGCGCACTAGGCCCATGACGGCGCTGCCCAACCATGGCCAGGATTTGGCAGCAAGGTTATACAACAGGGCCAACATCAGGACGACGCCGGCCAAAAAAAAGCCGTAATCCACATGCGAAGCGGCGAACATGGCGCCGCACATGGTCAGCACGCCAACAATCCACGCCGGTACCAGGCCGATGCGGCCGGAGGGTAGCGGCCGTTTAGGATTACCGCTGCGATCGCGGTCAACGTCGATCAGATCATTCCACAGCATGCCGGCGGCATACAGAAGAAAACTTGCCAGCACCACCCACAGCGTTTGCGCGCCATTGTGTTTCAGGCGTAAGGCCAGCCATACAATCCGATCACCCTCCCCGGCGTAAAAAGCGGTGAGGATCGCCGCCAACGAATTCGAAGCGATGGTTGCCAATCCCGAAGCACGAATAAGACGCAGCCAATCGAGCATGTACGGCGGGATGATTGGCAAACTTGCATCCGTCACAAGGGGCTGGTCGCAGGATGGATGATTTGGCGTTATGCCGGCAGGTCATGCGTGGTGGCCGACGTTGCCACATGGTAAGTCCGAAAAATCAACGGTACTCCCACCGCGACGTATGATTGCTACCTTATGACTATGCTCTTACGCACGCTCGGTAGCTGTTTGGTGGTGGGTACGTTGTGGGCGGCGGAAGTTCCGCCAACAGTGAAGGCCCTCATTCCACCCAGCCCCTCGACGGTCAGCGGCGAACGGATCTGGCCGGCACCGGCTTTGACGCATTGGCCAGCGGTGATCTATGGTGACGAGCAGCGGAATGTGGCTTTTGCCTTGCCGGTACGCATCCCTGGAGCGACCGGCAGCATCGGTTGGCAAGGACAACCTGCGCTGCCATTCACCTTGCCGACCAACCTCGAACGTATCAGCGGACTGTTGCCCTTACCGACTGCGGTCGGTGCATATCGTGCCGATTTGGCCATCGCCGGCGCGCTGCCTGTAGGTCTGTCACTCCGCGTCGTCGATGCCGCCATGGCATGGCCAATGACCACCTTGCGTGATGGTTTCCCGATAGATGAGGCAGGGGTGCCGGTCGTATTGCTCGACCATCGGCGGGATGCCAACCAGGAACGTAAATGGGCTTTGGTATCGGCATTGCAGAAACCGCGGCCCAGCGGCCAGGCACTGGTGGTTGGCGATCTCATGAGTGGTTTGGGCCAGTCGGCTTTTACGGCACTGTCAGCACGGGTGATCGAGGCGGTCGATGAACGTAATCCATGGCATGCGCAACTGGTGGCGCTGGCCCGTGACATGCGTGCCTGGATCCCTGACCCTGTGGTGAAAGGCCCACGCACCATTATGTGGAGCCCCGGCAACCAAGCGCTGTTGCATAATACTTGGACTCCTGAAGAAGAACGCTTCCTGGGTGTTCTGCGAACCCGTTGCGAGGAGCTGGGCTTCTTTCCGCGCCTGGTGTTGGTTCTACCGCCGGCGCCGATTGATGATCGACAGCCAGCCCGTGTTCTGGCAGCCGAACGCCGTGAACAATTGCGCCGGGCAGCGGCCAATCAGGGCTGGGTCGTATTCGATGTTGAACGCTGGATCGGCAGCGCGGAAGAGGCTTTCCGCATTGCTGATCAGGTGTACGCCGAAGGCCCGGTGGGTGCGGCGCGTGAACGCCTCGCCCAGGCGCTGCAAACAGAACTGGCGCGGTAAGGCTGGGCTTGCCGTCGCAATGCCAAGATATAGCGTGCCCGCCATGCGTTACCTTCTCGCCTGCTGCGCGGTTGCCTCCGCCGTTTTCGCCACCGGTTGCATCGATCGCCAGAATATGCGCGTCGTGCCGAATCGTGAAGGCCGTGCTGGTGGCGATAGCTCCAGCAAAGTCGGCGATGCCGGCTTTGGTCCGGTAGCGACCCCTAACGAGGCCTACTACACCATGGAAGCCAATGATACGGTCTATACCGTAGCTAAAAAGTTCAACGTCACCACCCAGTGGCTGATCAAGCGCAATGAGATCAACGATACGACGATGCTCAAAGGCGGCCGGAACCTCATCGTCCCGCGCAAGTAAGCCGTTACCGTGGGCACCTACCCCGATCGGGTTCTGCTGGCCACGGGAAATGCGAAAAAACTGAAAGAGCTGCAGGAAATCCTGCAGCCTTTTCATTTGTCAGTAGTCGCGCCAGTCGATGTCGGCTATGATCCCAATGTGCTCGAAGACGGCGATACCTTCGAAGCCAATGCGATCAAGAAAGCCCAGGCCGGCCTGGCGGCCACTGGCATGTGGACCATCGCCGATGATTCGGGCATCGAAGCACGGGCCTTGGGCTGGCGTCCAGGGGTGTATAGCGCCCGGTATGCCGGAGAACCCTGCGATGACGAAGCCAATAACCGCAAATTGATCGCCGAGTTGACTGATCAGACCGATAAATACCTGCGATATCGCTGCGTCATCGCCCTGGCTCGGCCAGCTGCTTCGCCCTTAATTTGGGCTGGTAGTTTTGCCGGCGAACACACCGTCCAGCGGCGTGGCGCGGGTGGGTTTGGCTACGATCCATATTTTTTAGTGCCTGAACTTGGAGTAACCGTCGCCGAGATGAGCGCTGCTGACAAGCACGCGCGCAGTCATCGCGGGCAGGCTCTGCGTCAATTCACCAATTGGCTGGCAACCACATAAACCAACCGAGCCGAGATTTCAGCGGCGTTTTCCAGTGAGGCCATCATGCGTCTGTCCTACCTTGCATGCACAGCGTTAACCATGCTCTTGGCCGGCTGTGGCGATGAGCCTGCGGCCCCAAGCAAGACGACTCCGCCGGCACCGCAAACCGAACGCGAGCGGCAAATCAACAACACTCAGGCCGCCAGTGCGGTTGGCTATGATGGCGACGCCCTTAAGGCGAGCGTACAAAAGACCGTCAATACGCTTGAGCAGCACACTGCCGAGACGCAAAAAACCACGGAATCCGTCCAGCCCGAGCCGGACGCGAATAAATAATCTATGCGTTTACGGCTGCGGCTGGTCGTCGGCTTCGTCGCCGTGCATTTGTTGCTGTCGCTGATTGCCGGCGTCGCCGCTTGGCGCTGGCTCGATCAGGCGCAACGCCATCAGGCGGAACAGAGCGCTCAAGCAGTGGGCGCAGTGATTGCCGGCGGCGGCTTTTCCCTATCGCCACGAGTGATTGAGCGCATGCGTACGCTGACCGGTTATGAATTCCGCGTCTTGACCACCCCCGAACCGATTCGCACTGGCACCGTACAGGTGGGCGAGGGGGCGTTTTCCGTCGAAATCGATTATAGGAATGATGCTTGGCGCGCCGCCTCGCGCTCGGTGCTATGGGCGACGGTGTGGTGGTCGCTGGGCGGCTCTACCGCCTTTGCCCTGGTGGCGAGCTACCTCGCCGGGCAGTTTGCGCGGCCGGTGGAACAGCTCGCCACCAGCGCCCGGGCCATCGGCACCGGCGCGTGGGACCAGCCCGTACCGCAGGTTGGCAGTGGTGAAGTCGCTGAACTGGCGCGCGAACTCGACGGTATGCGCCAGCGACTGACCAGCCTTGATTACGCGCACCGCCAAGCCGAGCGTTTGGCAACCTTGGGGACGTTTACCGCCACCATCGCCCATGAAGTGCGCAATCCACTGTCGGCAGTGCGGCTGACGGTGCAGTTGCTGGCCAAGCAGTATCCGCGTGAAACAAGTTTTGCCCTGATCAGCGACGAGATCGAGCGCCTTGATCTGACCGTCGATGAATTATTAGCGTTTTCACGGGGCATGACGGTGCAGCGCGAATCCATTGATGTCGGGGTGGTGGTGGTGCAAATCATGCGCCTGCTGGTTCGCCAAGCCGAACATGTTGGGGTCGAGCTTGAACTTAGCGATCTGCGTTCGGCGGCGGTTTGCATTCAATTCGATCCCCAGCGACTACGTCAACTGCTCCTCAACCTGTTGCTGAACGCCATCCAGGCGGCGCAGACAGGTCATGCCGAACAGCCGCGGGTAATCATCGAAATCACCGCTCAGCGCTTAGGTATTTTCGATAATGGCCCAGGGGTCGCGATTGAACAGGCAGCGCATCTGTTCGAGGCTTTTCGCACCACGCGCAGCGAGGGCACCGGGCTGGGTCTCCACCTGGCCAAGGCGATTGCCGTCGCGCATGGCATGGTCTTGCGCTATGAGCCCGGCAATCCGGGCGCGCGCTTCCTCCTTGAAGGCTTGTCGGCATGAAACAAGTCGGCATGAAACAAGTCGACATGAAACAAGTCCACATGAAACAAGTCGACACGAGACGCTATGCGGTCGGTGTGGGTGCCAATCGCGGTGATCGTCATGCCACCATCGCCGCCGCTTATGCGATGCTGTGTGCCGACATGTCGGTGATCGCCTGTTCGAGCCTGCATGAAACAGCGCCGGTGGGTGGCCCCGCTGGCCAAGAGCCGTTCCTCAATGCGGTGTGGATCGTGGCCACGGATCTGGGGCCGCATCAGGTACTGCATTGCCTGCAGCGCATTGAAACCGCCTGCGGCCGGGTGCGGACGGCGCACTGGGGGCCACGTACCTTGGATTTGGATCTCTTGCTGCGTGATGACGGTGTGGTGGTGGCTACGCCGGTGCTTAGGCTGCCGCATCCGCTCTGGCAGCAGCGGACCTTTGTGCAGGAGCCCTTGGCCGAGGTGTGGAGCGTGTTGTTTCCGCCACCTATTTCCATCAGCCAGTGATTGACGGCACCCGGACAGCGACACGATTCGGGCCGCTCCCGTCAAAGCGCCTGGCTGTTGGATGACAGCCCATGTTTGAACATATCTCGGAACGCTTCAGCCAGATTTTCGACAAGTTGCGCTATGGCGGCAAGTTGTCCGAAGATAACATCCGCGACGGCCTTCGCGATGTGCGCCGGGCGCTGCTCGAGGCCGACGTCAATGTCCAGGTGGTGCGCGATTTCCTGGCCAAGGTCGAAGCCAAAGCCGTGGGCGAGACGGTGCTCAGCGGCGTGCAGCCCGGACAGCAGGTGGTGCAGATCGTTCATGATGAACTGATCGCTCTCATGGGTGAAGGCCAAGCCACCATCACCTACGCCGAAAAAGGCACGACAGTCATCCTCATGGCCGGTCTGCAGGGTTCGGGCAAGACCACCACCTGCGCCAAGCTGGCAAAGCTGATCAAGGACCAAGGCAAACGGCCGCTGTTGGTCGCTGCTGACTTGCAGCGCCCGGCAGCCGTCGAACAGCTCAAGATTCTTGGCGCGCAATTGGGCGTGCCAGTTTTCCATCAGGCAGGCCTACGCCCAGCCGATTTGTGCGCTCAAGCGCTAGTGGCAGCGGACATTCAGAATTGCGACGTGGTGATCCTCGATACGGCGGGTCGTCTGCATGTCGATGATGAGCTGATGACAGAAGTAGCCGATGTGCACCGGCGCACCAATCCGCACCAGACCTATCTGGTGGTTGATGCCATGACCGGCCAAGACGCTGTGATCAGTGCCAAGGCCTTCAATGACCGTCTGGCGCTTGATGGCGTGATCGTCACCAAGCTCGATGGCGACGCCCGCGGCGGAGCTATTGTCAGCTTGCGAGCGGTCACCGGCAAGCCGATCCGTTTCGTCGGTGTTGGCGAAAAGCTCGATGCCCTGCAGCCGTTCCATCCCGATCGCTATGCACGGCGCATTCTGGGCATGGGCGACATTTTATCTTTTGTCGAAAAAGCCCAGTCGGCGGTCGATGAGAAGCAGGCCAAGGCCCTCGAAGAGCGTGTGCTCAAGAACAAGTTCGACCTGCAGGACTTCCAGACCCAGCTGCAGGCGATCATGAAGATGGGCAGTCTGAAAGACCTGCTCGGCCTGATCCCCGGCGTCGGCGCCAAGTTCGCCGGGTTGTCGATCGATGAATCGATCTTCCGCAAGTACAGCGCCATCATCGGCTCGATGACCGGTTACGAGCGCGCCCGTCCGGACCTCATCGACATGAGCCGCCGCCGCCGCGTGGCGCATGGTTCGGGCACCAGTACCAACGATGTGCAGGCCCTGCTCAAGCATTTTGACGCGATGAAGAAAATGATGGGCAAGTTCGGCGACATTCAGGATATGGCGAAGAAGTTGCCCGATGCCGGACAGTTGACGCCTGAGCAGCTGGCTAATCCGCAGGCCTTCATGCCTAATCCCAACCGCGTCTTCACCACCCGTGAAGACAAGGATGCGATGAAAAAATACCGCGACGAACGCAAGAAGAAGAAAATGGCAGCAAAAAAGTCGAAACGTTGACGTGTCCGTGCTGTTTTCTTGGCGAAAGCAGCACGTTTTTTCAGCGATTTCAGCGGATAGCGCGCGCCCGCTCGACAAAAGTCGTGGGGTCGCCGCTGAGGCTCAGCTCACGCAGTGGGGCCTGTACATCGCCCAAGCGGATTCGCGCTTGCCACGTACCGTCCCGACGGCGCTGCACCAGGCAGCCGAGCGGCAATGAACAGCCACCTTCGAGTTCGGCGAGAATCTGCCGCTCGATGGTGATGGCGCGTCTGGTCAGTGGATGATCGATGGCCTGCAGCAGCCGCTGAGTCCGCACGTCATCGCTACGACAGTCGAGGGCAACCGCACCCTGCGCCGGCGCCGGCACTGATTCATGCCATGGATCGAGAGCAATGGCGCGGGTGCGCGCCACCAGGCCAAGCCGGTGCAGCCCGGCCATGGCCAGAATCGTCGCATCAGCTTCACCGTCGCGCAATTTACGCAGGCGTGTGTCGACGTTGCCACGGATCGGGACAAAGCGCAGGTCCGGACGCAGATGCGCCAGTTGCGTTTGCCGGCGCAGGCTACTGGTGCCGACCACCGCACCTGGCTTGAGCTGGTTGAGCGTTAGACCACTGCCAGTGACCAAAGCATCACGCACATCGGCGCGGGGCTGAACGGCAGCTAAGGTCAGACCGGCTGGTGAGGTGGTAGGCAGATCCTTGCACGAGTGCACCCCGGCATCGGCACGGTCTTCGAGCACGGCGGCTTGGATCTCGCGGACAAATATACCCACGCTCGCCGACAGATAGAGCGTGGTAGAGCGGTCCAGATCACCGCTGGAATGCATCGGTACGAGAATGACGTGCAGATCCGGATGGGCAGCCCGCAGGCGCGAGGAGACCCAGTGCGCCTGCCATAGCGCCAGGGGACTGGCGCGGGTGGCAAGGCGGAAAGTTCGACGAGAAGTCATGGTTTAGCGCAAACGTTGCGTGATCTGTACCAAACGCAGCTGGTACATGAGCGTGGTGATCCCCTCGGCAAGGTATTGATAGGTGTCGCTGCGGATCTTTTTAGCACTGTCCACAGCATCTGCCGAGGCCATGGTGAGATCGAGCAGCAGCACGCTGCGATCGGTACGCAGCAGGCTCCAGGCGGTGGTCGGCGGTTGCGCTCTCGAGAGCGAGCCGATGACCCACACGGGTACGAAGCCGGTGGCAGGGAGCTTGGGTTCGCCGTTGCGCAGGAGTTCATTCACTTGACGTACGTGCTTAGCCCAATCAGCCGGGGCCGTCGTCGCCTCCATGCCATCGGTGATCAAAAAGATTGTCGTTGGGGTGACCTTCTGACTGAACAAACCAGGATTAGCTTTGTTGGCGAATAATTTTCGCACTTCATTCAGGTCACGTAAATTGGCGACTTCGATCTGGTTCTCGACGTCTGGCATGGGTCGCCGTAGGCGCAAGGCGGCATTGAGTTTTTCAGCTGAGATGTTTTTGGGGCCAAGGATTTTGATTGCCGAAGTGGCAAGAAATTTCGGATCATTCCATCTCTGTTCTTGTTTGCGTCCGCGTGCGGCGCTTTTGAGCGACGCGACGAGTTGCGTCCATTCAAGCAAGGGGTTGGCGGAAAGCAGTGGTGACGCACTGAGCTCGTCGGCCAAGGTGGTCGGGTCACCGTTGCTGATGGCCGCGGTCGCGCCGATCCAGAAAGGGTCACTGTTGGTTTCGTTGGCCTCGGAAATTTGCAGCGTCACCAGCTCATTGGACGTAGTTTCGATACGGTAGGAGAAGCCCTGCCATTGCTCGCGGTCGGTAAAGCTGAGCACCTGCGCTGGGGTGTTTGCGACATCAAGCCGGGTCAGCAACAGTTCTTTGCGCTTGGGATATAAAGTAAGATAAACCCCGCCATTTTGCACCTGTTCAGGCGGAAACGAAAGCTGGAGGATGAAGCCATCTTTACGTTCAGCGCTATGGCTTTTGACGGCCGCCGCGAACCGCGGCGGCGTGGAACTGATGAAAAATGGCCACGGTGAAGGGATGCGCGCACTTGGATCAACAGGTTCAGTAAAGACAGCAGACTTGGGACCAATGTCGCCAGACCACCAACTCAGGACGGGGTGCACGCTTGGCGGCGGTTTTGCGGCAACCGTGGCGGGGGTGTTCACGACCGGCGGCACCACCGACACCACCGTCGGCGGCGTTACCACTGGCGAAACCACTGGTGTCACCACATGAGCCAGCGGCGAGGGCAGATTCCCTCCTTTGCCCGGTCCCACGACCGGCTCGCTGGCTGGCGCTGTCTGGACGGTGAGGGCGGCCGCGGCGGCAGTAGCGACGAGCATGCGTTGTTTGTTCGCGGCTATTTCAGCGAGATCGTCGAGATTTTTCTGCAACTCGACAAATGCCGGCCGGGCTGGGGGTTGGGCTTTGGTCAGAGCGGTATTGATATCATCTAGTTCACGCTGGCCGAGAGTGGTTTGCTGCAGCATGCGCGTCAGTCGTTCGACATGTGTGCGTCCACGTGCTAACACATCGCGCTCAAGTTCGTTGATCAATTCCGGCGGGGCATTGTCGGAGAGGCCTGCTTCCAAGGCGGCATTTTCATCTGCGAATTCACTGCGGTAATCTTTCAATTCGCGCTTTTTAACGCTGTCGACCACCGGCAAAAGCGGTACGACGATGGGTGTCGGCTCAGCAACAACTGGTACGCCAACGTTTGGCCCTGAGAGCTGCTCCACCGCATTGCTTGGAGTGTGGCTGCTGAGAGTCACTGCCAAAATGCCAGCCATGACTACGATGACTGCCGCACCTAGGCCAAAGTACAATGGCAGCTTGCTGCGGTTTGGCGGTGAGTGCAGGTGCACGGCAGCCTGGCCGGTAGCGTCGGCAGGCGGGATGCTTGCAGGCAGATCAGGGGTGCTGAATTCGGTGCCGTGCACCAGTGCCCGGCGATGCAGCAAGAGCATGCCGGCATTGGTGAAACTGTAGAAATTAAGGGTGGGGTGCGTGTGGCGGGTAACGCGATAGGTCACCACCGCCAAGCCTTTGAGTGCACGTACGCGATTGATCTGGATGCGCAGCGCCGGTGACAGCGTTTCGATGCACAGTGCACATACGGTTAAGCCGTCAATACGAACGGCGAGGCCTTCGACGAGATCGTCAGGATTAACCGGCCCATCACAGCGTGAACACGCGAGTGCATCGCTGATGGTCGATGCGCTGGCGCCGGTTGTGCTTGCAGAGGGAGATTCAACAGTCATGGCTCAAGGTCAGCATGGCTTGCCTTGAGCGTAAGGAAATACGTGGTCTCAGTTCGTGTTACGCAGGTTCAGGGTGGCAGTCACATGCCAAATGATGCTCTCGTCGCGGTGATTAGGGGGCGGTACTCCCCCGTGACTGGTGCTTGGACTGTGCCGGCGGCAAGGCAAAAATTGAGTTCTGTTTAACATGGTCGGTGATGCGGATGACTTCAACTGCCTCGTCGGTGGTGATGGGGAAAGTGGTTCCGTGGCGCACAGCTTCAAATAGGAAATCCCAGATGCTGGTGGTATCCAGGCTCACGGTATGCGAGGCAGCAATGGTTTCGCTGATCCATGGTAGCGGATCCGGGCTGCCATAATCGCCAGCAAATGGTGGCGATTCACGGATCGGCTTGCGTTTGCAGAGCATCTTTTGCGGATCGAGGTATTTCATCACGATCGTGTCGCCGGTACAGGTCAGGCTGCCACGATTGCCGCTGATCAGATATTCTGGTTCAGGTAGGGCGGTTCCGCCGCTGATTTCAATGTCGGCGACCCGTCCATTGGCGCTGCGCAGGACGATCTTGAGGTGATCCTCGGCATCGCCGACGGCGGCAATGCGCTTGAGGTCGCCCCAGATGTCGACCACCGGTGATTCGAGGAGGCGGAGGGCATGATCGATAAGGTGTGGCCCCCAATTATTGAGTTGGCCACCGCCGCAGTCGATGAGGGTCTGCCAATCGTCACGTCGTGAAAAGCCTTGGCGGCGCAGCTTGATGCTGTGGATGTCGCCGAGGGTGCCCGTGGCAAGAATCTGGCGGATGCGGACAAACGCGGTTTCGAAGCGCCTATTATGGCGAAAGAAGAGCCGCCCAGGATGGGCGTCTGCGGCAGCCTTGAGACGCAAGGCATCGGCGTAGGTGAGGGCGATGGGCTTTTCCAGGAACACCAGCTTGCCGACCTCAAGAGCACGCAGGGTCTGCATGGTATGGGCCGGGGATGTAGTGGCGATGTCGACCAGCTCAACCTGCGGATCAGCCAGTAAATCATTGAAATCCGCATGCACTCGGCTACCCAGGCGGCGGCGTACAGCTTCGGCGCGGGTCAGGTCTGTGTCATGCGCCGCAACGATGGTGAAACGCTCGGCGCGGGCGTCAGTTTCGGGTATATGCATGCCCCAGCCGGCACGACCGACGCCGACCAACCCGACGCGAATAGGGCCCGGGACCAGGGCGCGTGTAGGTCCAGCGGCATGTATAGACGAATTCATGGCGACTCCGGATGTTTAGACGCCAGCCGTGCGCAGATAAGCGCGACTGGCAGCGAGATCGATGAGGGGGTCTTGCAGGTGCGTATCGTGTTCGACGAACACCCACCCTTGATAGCCACTGGTGAGCGCAGCCCGCACCACGGCCGCGTTGTCCTGGCCGACATTGCCTTGGCCAAGGCCGGTAAAACGCCCGCGTTTGTGCCACTCGTCAAGGCCGATGGCCGGGTTGGTGATTAGCCAATCCTTGACGTGGATCACCAGGATCCGCTTGCAGTACTTGGCGATGATCTCTAAGCAGTCGCCGCCGGCGGCAGCCAGATGACCGGTATCGAAGACGATGCCACAGGTCGGACAGGCACGCAAAAAATCCTCAAGCTGGGCCTGCGATTCCACCACCTGACCAAGGTGGTTATGGACTCCCACCTGGATCCCATAAATGGCTGCCATATCCGCCTGGTGGTTGACCTGTCGGCAATAGCCAGCGAAGTCGGTGGCAGTGGCGTGGGCCCACACGTATTTTTTTCCAAGAGCTGCCGTCCAGCGGATGGAATGCTCTGGCGTGGGCCCGCGGCACGTAGTGAAATCCATACTATGCTGACGAAAACGCAGGCTGCGGTCGAGGACGTCAGTTGGGTTAGCGGCTTCGAGTCGTTCGAGGCCGTCATAGCCGATGCGGCGCAGCGCGTCGAGGCGCTCGTTCAAGTCAAAGCAGCCCCCGTACCATTGATTTAGGCCGTAATCGGCGACACCGATGCGCATTGCATAATCCTGTCTTTTATGCTCAAAGTATAACAGCGATATTAACGTTGTTTCAATAGCGTTTGTGATAAAATTTGTCGAATATGGTCGCTGAATATTTTACCGGAATCACCTGGCTGAACCGCGCGACGCAAGCCGAAACGCAGCAGATCGTTCGCGAGTTCGCTGGGCGGTATGGCATCAACTACGCTCACGAGGGCGGCATCGCCATTTCCTACGATCAACGTCCATCGCAGTTTGTGGTCGGTCCGGTAGCGTGGATTACCCGCCCGGGACATTTCTCGTACGGCTCGCTGCCGGGTGCCGTGTGGACCAATCGCTTCATCAATTTTACCGGCCCACGTGTCGAGCGTCTCATCGCCGGTGGCCTGCTTGATGTGGCAGAGCCGATCATCCCCGTGGTTCAGCCAGAGCGCGTCTGTAGCGCATTCGATGCCCTCTATCATCGTTTGCAGACCGACTACCCTGGCCAGGCACGTTCGGTACATGACCTGGAGGGTCTGCTCCTGTTGTTGAGCGAGCAGCGCCGCCTGCCGGAAGTCCTTCCGGCGCGTGCCGTGGTCATCAATGAGTTGTGCCGACGGGTCCGCGAACAACCGCAAGTCGGGCTCGAGGTTGCCCACGAGGCGCACCGTCTGGGCCTATCGGCGGTGACCTTCCGCCGGCAGTTCTCCGTCATCACAGGGGTACCCCCGCATCAGTACCTGCTGCGAGCGCGGATGGAGCGTGCGGCAACATTATTGGCTACCACCAACCTCGCGATCGGAGCCATCGCTCACGCTGTCGGCATAGACGACCCTTATCGGTTCTCAAAAGGCTTTCGTCAAAAATTCCATGTCACTCCACGCAGCTGGCGGGCCATGACGCGGTGAGGATGGCATACGGAAGCGCTTTCACTAACCTATCTGCATGCCCAGTGAACCGACTATCTATGACATTGCCCATCGGGCCGGAGTAGGCATCGCCACCGTCAGCCGGGTCTTGAACGGCAGCGAGCGGGTGGCTGACCGGACTCGTGATATTGTGCAAAAGGCCATGTCGGAACTGGGCTATCGGCCCAACCGCGCCGCCCGGCGACTAGCGGTGCGCGGCCCCAATCGGCCGCGTGTAGCTGCTCTATTGCCACTGTTTTCAACTAATTTTTATTTCAGCGTCTCACGTCCGATCGCCCAGGGCTTGATGGCCGCGGATATGGATCTGGTGCTGTACGATGTAGCTAACCGCGAAGCTAAGAATCGCCTTCTTGATCGCATCGTCGCCGAACGCGCCTGTGAAGGCCTCATCTTGTGCTCGATGGGGGTTGGCAGCGAACGCAATGAGCAGCTGCGCCGGCTGTCGATTCCGGCGGTGTGTGTCGATTATGTCACCGACCTTTTACCCTGCGTCACGGTCGACAACGTCGCCGGTGGCGCCCTCAGCACCCGCTACTTATTAGATACCGGTTCCCGGCACCTGGCTCTGGTTACCGGTCCATCGGCAGCCCATGCCTTTCGCTCCCGCGAAGAAGGTTTTGTCAAAGTCGCCGGAAATCTCGCACCGGTGGCCCGCGCCGACAGCGTGACGCGCGATTCCGGTCGGGGCGTGGTCACCTCACTGCTCGATGCCCATCCGCAGCTCGACGGCATTGTGTGCGTCAACGACCTGCTCGCGGTAGGTGTCCTCGAAGAGCTGCGCGCGCGTGGCAAACGCGTACCTGAGGATGTTCAGGTTATCGGCTTCGACGATCAACCCCTGATGGACACCATCGGTCTGACCACCGTTCGTCAGCCGATGGCGGCCTTCGGTGAATGGGCGGCACGCTCGATCGCCCATCTCGTCAGTGACCCGACCACGCGCGCTGAAAACGTATCATTGGGGCTATCACTGATCGCGCGTTCGACGACGCGTCCGCTGCAGACACGGATCACTACCGTTGCCAGCAAGGCCGCGGGCGCGAAAATGCCGCCTAAACTCGCGGCCAAGTTGATGAAAAAGCCGCTCAAATAACCACACAGATAACCCAGGTAAGACAATCATCCCCCACCTTGGTTTTTCCTGGCATCGTCTATCGTCGGCGCACCCGCTATGAATCGTATTTCAGCCCGTTTTGCCGACCTTCAGAAATCGCATAAGAAAGCCTTCATCGCCTACCTCACGGCCGGAGATCCGCATCTGGATGCGACGGTCGAGCTGGTGGTGGCGATGGCTGATGCCGGAGTTGATATCATTGAACTGGGCATTCCGTTCACTGATCCCATGGCCGATGGCCCGGCGATCCAGTCCGCCTGCCTGCGCGGTTTGGCTTCCGGGACGACGGTGAAAGGCGTATTGGCGGCAGTGCGTCGCATCCGCGAGCGGACGCAGGTGCCGATCCTGTTTTTCACCTACCTCAGTCCAGTAATTGCCTATGGCGTCGAGGCCTTTGCCCGCGACGCCGCCGCCGCCGGGGCCGATGGAGTCTTGCCGTTGGATCTGCCACCCGAAGAAGACCCCGAATTTCTCGCCACCATGCAGGCTGCCGGCTTGGCCACGGTATGCTTGGCGGCTCCGACGACGACGGCTGAGCGCAAGAAATTCCTCGCCAGTCAGAGCCAAGGTTTCTTATACTACATCTGCCGTCTCGGGGTTACCGGTGAGCGCGCCGACCTGCCCGCTGACCTGGCTCAGCAGGTAGCGTCATTAAAAGCCGCCGCCACCGCCCCGGTGTGCATCGGCTTTGGTATCTCAACCCCTGAACAGGCGGCAGCAGCGGCGACTTTCGGCGACGGAGCGATCGTTGGCAGCCATCTCGTGCGCCTCATTGAAAAACATGGTGCCGATGCCGACTTGGTGGCGATTGTCGCCAAGCGCGCCGGCGAAATGGCCGCCGCCGTCCACTCAGTTTAAAACGGCGAGAGCCGTGCATCTGCGGCGTTGCCGGAAACCTAGCATGGTTGACCATGCGTCGGCTCCCGGCGCCTTGCATATGCGCGGCTCTCGCCGTTTTAAACCCAAGCCTTTTTAGGCTGGCTTATTCGAACATGCGTCGGCTTCCGGCGCCGTGCATATGCACGGCTCTTGCCGTTTTAAACCCAAGCCTTTTTAGTTAGGCTGGCTTATGGCGGGCGAACCAGGTGGCGATGCCGCCATCGATGAGGTTTTCGGCGATGTGGTAGATGACCAGGGGTAGGGCGATGGCGCCAAGCTGTGGGTTGCCATGGAACAGTACGCCGATGAGTGGGATTCCGAGTGCGGCGGTCTTGTGCGAGCCGCAAATTGCCACGGCGATGCGTTCGTCATAGGACAGCCGCCAGCCTGACCAGCTGCTGGTGTACCAGGCTCCGGTAAACAGCATGAGGTGGGCGATGGCCATGGCCGCAGCGAGGATGGCCAAGTCCCACGAGACGCTGCCGCCGGCGGCGAAACTGGTGCAAAAGACTTGGTGCAGGTTGATCAGCAGGGCGACGGTCGAAAGTTGGTTGAGCCACGCCCGGGCGCGCAGGATGGTTGGCCAGCAGCGTTGCAGCACCTGTCCCAAGAGCACCGGCACCAATACCACCAAGCCGAGGTGGCTGATGGCCGAGCCGGCGTCGATCTCGGCCTTGCCGCCAGCCAGCAGCAAGAGCCAGAGCGGTGTGATGACGATGCCCAACAGACCGCCGAGGGTGGCCTGGGTCAAAGCTGCCGCCTCGCTGCCGCCGGCGAGGCGGGTCAGCAAGACACACGAGGAGATGGTCATCGGCAGGCACATGGTGACCAAAATCCCCAGGCGCCATGGCGTCGGTACACCCATCAGACCGAGCAGTGGATCAGTGGCAGCGGCTAGTAAAGGCACCAGCAAGAGGTTGAAGCCTTGGGTAATGGCGTGCAGCCGCCAATGACCTAAGGCCGCCCCCAATTCATTGGTGCGCAAGGCCACGCCGGTGGCGAAGAACATCAGCACGAACAATGCGTCCTGGACTCGTCCCAGGGCCAATGGCCCGCCCGGTGCCGCTACCTGCGGTGCCGCCACAGCCACGCCGAAGACAACCACGATGCCAAGCAGAAACCATGACTGGGCAAGGCGCATGAATGATGGCTCAGGACGAATTATTTTGTCAGATTGCCGCTATGCAGACCACATTCTTTTTTGGTGCCCTCTTCCCACCACCAGCGGCCTTCGCGCTCGTGCTGGCCGGGGATGACGGCCTTGGTGCAGGGCTCGCAGCCCAGCGACACAAAGCCACGATCATGCAGGGCGTTATAAGGCACGCCGAGCGCGCGGATGCTCAGCCATACGTCGGCGAGCGAAGTCTCAGCCAGGGGATTGAACTTCTGCAAATCGCCACCGTCGAGGCCGCGAAAGACCGGATCCAACTGACTGAACGGCACATTGCCACGTGTCGGGCTCTGGTCGCGTCGTTGGCCGGTGACCCAAGCGCGCAGGCCGTTCAACTGTTTGCGCAGAGGGGCGACTTTACGGATGTCGCAGCATTCTTTGTGACCATCGACATAAAATGAGAACATGCCTTTGGTACGGACCATGGCCTCGACCTGGGCGGCGTCGGGGAAGCAATACTCGATGCGCAGGTGGTAGTGTTCTTCAACAGCCTGAAACAGACGGTAGGTTTCCGCGTGCAAACGGCCGGTATCAAGGCTGAAGACGCGGAAGGGCCTGCCGCCACGGCCGCTGCTCCATTGCTGTGCATATTCGATGAGCAGCACGTCTTCGGCGCCGCTGAAGCTGATCGCGCAATCATTGCCAAAAGTATCGAGGACCTGGGCCAGGCGTTCAGCGGGGGTTGGATCAGTCATGGGCGTTGGTGCTTAATGGACGGTGGACTAGTGGACGGTGGACGGTGGACTAGTGAACGGTGGACTAATGGAGCAGGGAACTAGTAGGGGCGGCAAGCACGTGGTCAGGCTGTGGATACGGCGCAAAATAGGGCGAGCCGACGGCAGTCACGTGAGCACTGGGCTGCGGGCCATCAAGGCGAACATCAATGCGAACCATATCTGAGACCGGATAAGCGAATACCTCGACCCCGTCGGGTCGGTGGAAACAGAAATGTACGTGGCTTTCGAGCACCGATCGCGGCATGCCGGGCTTGATCGCCAGGAGGTGCGCGAGGGCCTGGGAATACGGGTCACGTTCAAGTCGCGTGCGCCCTTGTGGCAAGACCATGGCGCCGGCGATAAGTGCGGCGAATCCGCTCAGCAGCAATAGGGATTTCCAGCCGTCACGGCGGACGGTCACAAAAGATTCCGGCCGTCGCTGCCACCTACCTGTGCGAGTTGAGCCCGCAGACGCTTCAGGGCATGGAACATCCGGCTACGCAAGGTCCCGGGGCTGACTCCGCCCAGGATGACCGAGGCATCTTCATAACTGCGTTCTTGGAAGATCACCAACTCGATGATCTCACGGTAGATTTGCGGCAGCTCACCCAGCGCCGTCGATAACAAGGCGGTCGATTCGACGCGTGCGAGGGTGTTTTCGATCGGTTCACCAGCGGCATGAGCATTGGCGACGGCGGGTTCGTTGCTGCCGGATTCTTCGCGGTCGAGATCGCTGAAGGTAACCATCGCCCGGCGATTGCGGCTGTGCAGATGATCGATCGAGGCATTGCGTGCGATGGTATAGAACCACGTAGTGAAACGTCGTTTTAGATCAAAGCTGCTGACATGCTCGAAAACTTTGAGGAAGACATCCTGGGCGATGCAGGCGCTGGCTTCGTAATCACGGGTGATTTGATAAATATAGGCCAGGATCGGCCGTTGATAACGCGTATAGAGAACCTCGAAAGCCGTGAAATCACCGGCCTGGCAGCGTTCCACCAGTTCTTCATCGCTGCCGTGACCGTCGTTGTGCTCCATGGCGCTACAAGTCTGCCTTACAGCACCGTCGGCGCTACTGTGACCTCGATGAGGATGCCATCGGTCGGCCGTACGGGCTCACGGAAGGCGACGCGTTTGGTCGAAGCAATATAGGGCACGCCATCGGCGACCTCGAGGATCAGCTCACGCACATCGAGTACTTCGCTGCCATCCTGGCGCTTGATCGTGCCGTTGGCGACGACACCGCCGTGGATGCCGAAGAGCTTGGCCGCCACCCATGCCGCATCAGCCACAGCCGACCATTGCGTGACGCCCATCATCAATGGGGCGCCGGGGAAATGGCCGGGTACAAAGGGATGCGTTACCGGGTAGGTATAGCTGCATACCAGGGTGCGGCTGGCAGCATCGGCATGGACTATCGAATTGACAAAACGCAGATGTGGTGGCTTGAAATCCAGACAGCCAGCGGGCAATGGGGCACTCGGCAGTTGGCCGTGGAATGGGCGCGCCGGAAAGCACGAAATCTCGCTCAACGGGGCTGAGCCCGACATCACTTCGGCCTCGAGGATGGTGACTCCATTACACTCGGCACGGGTCAGGAAAGTGGTGAAACCACTGCGTTCACGGGTGATCTTGGCATGCCCGATCACCGTGTCGGTGATGAGCGCCGGGGCGGTGAACGAGATCTTCGAGATCATGCTGAACACCGCGACATTGCCGTTGGCTCCGAGTTTGGCCGCCAGCAAAGGCACACCGGTCAAGGCCATAAGCTCAGCCAGGAACGGCTCAGACCAGCGGTTATCGGAACGCGCGAAAACTTGTCGGCCACGCGCGTCATTCAGCGGGATGCGGGTGGTCGAAACCGAGGTCAGTAAGTCGCAGGCGACTTCAACGCTGTCCGGCAGAAGATTCACGCCGCGGTGTGGCAGATGGGCTTCGAGGGCGATGTTGCAATAGGTCGGCATGGAATCGGTGTGGGCGCCCCGCTCTTAAGCGGGCCGCTCTCCCAAGGGGGGTGAACGAAGAGTATTAGTAAAGAGCTGGGCGAGGACACGCGGATACAATTCGCGCTCGGCAATTTGGATGCGGGCTTGTAGTGTGTCGGCTGTATCGTTTGGCGCCACGCTGACACGGCTCTGGGCAATGATTGGCCCGCGGTCATAGTCACCCGCTACCAGGTGTGCCGTGCAGCCCGATTCAGGTACACCGGCAGCGAGCACCGCTTTATGGACGTGTATTCCATACATACCTTTTCCGCCAAAAGCGGGAAGTAAACTTGGATGAATATTAATGACACGCCCAGCGAAATCGCTGGGCGGATCCCAATAGCGCAGCCAGCCACACATTGCTACCCATTCGGCGCCATGCGCGCGCAAGGTGGCGGTGACTTCATCGCCAGCGCTGGCAACTACCGGGCAATGACCAAAGACAGTTGCCTTGGCTAAGCCACCAAGTCCGGATTTAGAGCCAATAACTACGACAATATCTGCATTCAGCCGACCATCGAGGCAGGCCTCGGCAAGGTTCGCATAGGTGGTGCCCGAACCGGAGAGAAGAATGGCGAGCTTGGCGCGCATGGGTGGGCATACTGGGCCAGGCCAGCGCTTGGCAAATCGCATATTCCCGCCACCGTCGTCGGCTATGGCAATCTGGTCTAAAGGCGGCGATGAGACGCACGCGCTCGTGCACGAGTTCACGGTCGGTGATGACTACCTCAACGATCGTGTGCTGGCGCCTTACGATATCCTCGGCTCGCTCGCCCATGCCACCATGCTGGGCGCGGTCGGTCTGCTGAAACCGGTGCCGATGCATGCGCTGCTTAAGGAATTGCGTGGCCTGCATGCTGAGTATCTCGCCGGCCGGTGGACGGTGGAAATCGACGATGAAGACGTGCATAGCAAGGTCGAAGCCCTGCTGACAGCCAAGCTCGGTGATCCGGCCAAGCGCCTGCACACCGGCCGCAGCCGCAATGACCAGGTTTTGACCGCCATCCGCCTGTGGCAGAAACACACCCTGTGCCAGTTGGCTACCGAAACGGCTCGCGCCGCCAGTACCCTGCTCGAACGAGCAGAGACCTACGAATTTCATCCATTGCCAGGTTACACCCACCTGCAGCGGGCTATGCCGTCATCGTTGGGCATGTTCTTCGGGGCCCATGCTCAATCACTGTTGGACAACCTGGTGCTGGTGGAAGCCGCTTACAAACTCGGTGATTTCTGTCCGTTGGGCTCGGGTGCCAGCTATGGCGTGGGCCTGCCGTTGGATCGCAACATGACCGCCAAGCTGCTGGGATTCGCGCGCTCTGGCGGCATCGCCATGCGTGATGCCAATTCGCGCGGCAAGGTTGAGACGGCGATGCTCGATGCGGCGGGCGCGATCCTCAGCGACCTCAGTCGTCTGGCAGCTGACCTGGTGTTTTTTACCAGCGCTGAATGCGGTTTTTTCACAGCCGGAAAAGGTTTCACCACCGGTTCGTCGATCATGCCGCAAAAGAAGAACTTCGATTTATTTGAGTTGCTGCGTGGTCGCACCGCCCGCTTCCTCGGACTGCGCACCGGTCTTTATGCCACCACCATCGGTCTGCATTCCGGTTACAGCCGCGATCTACAAGATACTAAATCGCTGTGCCTCCAAGGCCTTGCTCTGGTGCGCCAGAGCTTGGCAGTTACCACGGCCGTGACGCCTACCCTTGAACCAGTGGGCGAGAAGATCTTAGCAGCGCTGACACCTGACATCTATGCCACCGATGAGGCCTACCGCCTGGTGCGCGATGAAGGTATGGCCTTTCGCGACGCCTATGTGCAAGTCGGGAAAAACCTTGCGGCGTTGACCACTCCTGACCATGAGGGAACGGTTAAGGGCCGCACCCACGCCGGCTCGACTGGCAATCTGGGTCTGGGCGAATTGCGGCGGGAAGTCGATCAGGCTGCCGCCGCCTGGCGCATCCGCCTCACCGCACTCGAGAAGACCTGGGAAAAGTTGCTGGCCTAGCCGGTCGTGCGCACAAATGGCAACACCACCGCCGGCGGCACGTTCAGCCAGATGCGGCGGTGCGGCTGGGCACGGAATCCCGGCACGTCGAAACGTTGCCAGGCGCGTTTCGAATAGGTGAACTGCACGTAGCTGCCGCCTGGACGAACGACGGTGGCGATGGCGCGGATAATTTCTTCGGACAAAGCGCGGTCGAGGCTCAACAAGGGCAAACCGCTGACCACTGCCGCCACCGTGCCGCGTCGGATCCCTTCGGATTCGAGCAGTTCGGGTAGCTGCGAGGCGCAGCCTTCGATGATGCGCGCCCGCGGCATGGTGGTGCGCAAGCGGGTGGCAAAAGCCGGATTGAACTCGACAGCCAAGACGCGGTTGCGCGGGAAGGTCTTGAGCAGCTCTTGAGTGAAGACGCCGGTACCGGGCCCGAGTTCGACAATGATCTCGTGTTCAGCGAGCGGGCCGAGGCAGTCGGCCATGGCGCAGGCGAGGCGCTTGCCACTGGGGACCAAGGCTCCCGTTTCACGCCAATGGGCGGCCATCTGGCCGACGAAGGTAAAGGTAGAGCGAAGGGCGGGCATCGACTACGCTGTCATCCCCATCGGCCTGCAGGCGTCAAGCCGAGCGTCCTCGGCACAGCTCCGTGCGTTGCACCCAGAGGCGTTGTCTTTAACGTCTGCACGCTCGCTCGCCTGAGTGCAGCTTCAGCGAGGAAACCATGGCATTACGCGACGATCTCGACCAACTCCTGCGAGAAGCCAGTGCGGCTTTTGCGGTGGCGGCCACCACCGATCAGGTTGAAGCCGTACGAATTGCATTCCTCGGCGCTAACGGCCGCGAAAAGGAACTGACCAAGCTTTTTGGCGCTGCTCCGATCGATGATAAGAAGACCCTCGGACCAATCTTCAATCAGGTCAAAACCGCCTTGAAGGAAGCGCTGCAAGTTGCTCAGGCGCGGGTCGTGGCGCAGGTCACGGATGCACCGCTGGATCTGACCCTGCCTGAAAGCCCACGTCGCAAGGGTAGCATTCATCCGGTAAGCCAGGTGGCAGCCGAAATCGAGCAGGTGTTCTCATCGATGGGCTACGCCATCGTCGATGGGCCGCATGTCGAGTTGGAAGAATTCAATTTCACCCGCCTCAACATTCCCGCCGATCATCCGGCCCGCGACCACCAGGACACCTTTTGGCTCGATAATAAAAAGCTGCTGCGCACCCACACCAGCGCCGTGCAGAGCCGGCAATATCCCAAGCTGACGCCGCCATTTCGCCAAGTGGTGGTCGGCAAGGTCTTCCGCTATGAAGCGGTGGATGCGACGCACGACAACACCTTCACCCAGGTCGAGGGCTACGTCATCGATCGGGATATCTCAGTCGCCCACTTGGTCGGCACCTTGCACACCATGCTCAAGGCGGTGCTCAAGCGCGAGGACATCGAGGTCCGTCTGCGGCCGAGTTTTTTCCCCTTCGTCGAGCCGGGTTTCGAGGTCGATGTACGCCTCACCGGGGCTGACCCCAGCAGTCGTTTCAGTCGCTGGGTTGAGCTTCTCGGCTGTGGCATGATCCACCCGACGGTGCTGCGTCACGGTGGCATTGATGCTGATCAATGGCAGGGCTTCGCCTTCGGTCTGGGCCTTGAACGCCTCGCTATGATCCGTCACGGGATCACCGATATCCGCGTTATGCACGGCGCCGATCTGCGCAGTCTACGTCAATTCGGCGGCTGATGCCGTTGTTGGTTCGGCGGCTGCTTCAGCCGCCGCGGCGCTCAATGACCCCCGAGCGACCACCGGATTTGCTTAGCAACTCTGTGCGTTCGATGACCAGATCGTGGCTCACCGCCTTGAGCATGTCATAAACGGTGAGGGCGGCGATGCTGGCGGCGGTGAGCGCCTCCATCTCGACGCCAGTCTGCCCATGACAGCGGGCGGTGGCCTCGATGGTCAAGGCATTGCCCGCCAACTGCAGATCTATGGTGACGCCAGTGAGGGCGATCTGATGGCACAAAGGAATCAATTCAGAGGTGCGTTTAGCGGCCTGGATGCCAGCGATGCGGGCGATCTGCAAGACATTGCCCTTCTTAGTTTCACCGCCGGCCGCCAACACCGCCCGCGCGACCTCGGGCAGGCGCACCACGCTGCGGGCGGTGGCGCTACGCGCGGTGATGGCCTTATCGGTGACGTCGACCATGCGCACCTGGCCTTGGGCATCGAGATGAGTGAGGTCGGACATGTTCATGAGCCTTTCAGCCATTGCTCGCTGCCGTCGGCATAGCGTTCACGCTTCCACACCGGCAGGTCTTGTTTGAGGCGTTCAATAAGGTGGCGGCAAGCGGCAAAAGCCGCATCGCGATGTGCCGTTGCCACGTGGATAGCCAACGACACGTCACCAGGGAGATGGTCGCCAATGCCGTGGATGATCTGCCCACGGAGGTCAGGATCATGTAGAACGGCGGCTTCGGCAAGCAGGTCGGCCAGCATCTGCTCGGCCATCGGACGATAGCACTGATAATGCAGAGCCGACACTGCCCGATACGGACCGCCGGCGATTCCGCCTCGGCTGCGGTTGCGCACCACGCCAAGAAAAGAAGCACACGCCCCATGGTCTGGGCCAAGCAATGCTGTGGGTGCATGGAAGACAACTGGCAGGGGGCCATCGTGGATCGCCGTGAGGTGCATGTTCTCAACCGCCGCTGACCGGCGGAATTATTGCCAATTCGCTACCTTCGCGCAGTTTCAGTGCGCCACTGACGAAACTGTGATCAAGTGCGAAGCGGCAGTGAGGTAGAAGGTCAGTCATTCCTGGATGTCGTTCACGCAGGTGGTCGCGCAAGGCGTTGAGTTCAAGCACTGGCGGTAAATGCAGCACTTCGGTGGCGCAATTGCATCGTTCTTGAGCCTGGGCGAAATATAAGATCGTAACGTTTGGCATACTCTTTATCCGCCGATCGAGGCCATGTTGCCGTAACGCACGAACGAGTCAGGAGGGCGTTTTGCGCCCACCGCGCGACGGATGGCGGCGCCTACCGCAGCGTCATCGCCACGCCGCAAATCGGCGAGCAGATCAACCCCGTGATTGTCCATTAGGCACGTATACAACCGGCCATGGCTGGTCAGGCGCAAGCGATCACAGGTGGCGCAAAACGGCGCACTGGTGGTAGTGATGAAGCCCACCGAACAGCTGCTGACGTCATGGTCGTCGATGGCCCACACGCGGCTGGTGGGTTCGTCGCGATCGCGACGTTCGGTGAGGCGGATGCCAGCCGCGATCAGGCGCTCGCGCATGGTGGCGGCAGAGACGTACTCGCGGGCTTGGAAGGGGCGGGCTTCGCCGATGGCCATGAGTTCGATGAAGCGCAGGTGGACACCTTCCCAAGCCGCAAAGCGTACCAACCCCGCCAGGTCAGTGTGCTGCATGGCGACGGTGTTTATTTTCAGTGGCGTGAAGCCCAGACGCTGCGCAGCGCGTATGGCGGAAATTACTCGATCAAGGCCATCACGGCGGGCTAGGCGGCGAAATTCCTCGGCGTCGATGGCGTCCAATGAGATGTTAAGTCGGTTGAGGCCCGCATCGGCGAGGGCCGGCAGCAGGGGCTCGAGAAGCAGGCCATTGGTGGTCATGCCGACGATCGGTACCAGTGCGCGGGCCGTGCGTACATGGCTGACAAGATCATCACAGAGGGTAGGCTCACCGCCGGTAAGACGGATCTTGTAGACTCCTGCTACGACGTGGAGGAGCTGCACCAAACGGTTAAGTTCAAAGGCTGAGGCGCGCTCAGGCGCAAAGCGTGCATCTGCTGGTAAACAGTAGATACAACGCAGGTTGCATCGGTCCGTAAGGGACACGCGCAAGTACATGGCAGGCTCCTTTCCTCGGCTGCAACCCGTGCGTAAACGGGGGCAGCGTCGCGGGAGGCACAACGGTTTCCCGCCATACCCCGTTCATTCGTCCGTGTTCAACCATCCCGTTTGCAGGCATGGTCAAAGGTAGGTGCGAATGACTCGGATCGCTAGGTTGTAAAAAGATGACGCCCCCGTTTTAGGCGCCGCTCGCAGTGGTAAACCACCAAGCGAGCAACTCCGACGAGAGCGTCTAGCAAACAACAGCGAGTCACGGACGCGGTTGCCATCACCTCATCAATGCAAGATGATGGCCGGGCGGTTTGTCGCTTGCTGACTCAGTGATGAGGGGTGCAAACAAACGCTCGACCCGAGCGTGCCGTGGGCCAATTACTTGGCGGCTGGCTTCTTGGCAGCG
>JAYVTR010000281.1:0-11201 GCA_043788625.1 Planctomycetota bacterium | reverse complement strand
GACGGTATTGCGGAAATCGACGGTGCGTCCCTGGCCGTCGGTGAGACGGCCTTCATCCAGCACTTGGAGGAAAGTATTCCACACCTGCGGATGCGCCTTTTCGACCTCATCCAACAGCACCACCGTATAAGGCGCCCGACGCACCGCCTCGGTCAACTGGCCGCCCTCGTCATAGCCGACATAGCCCGGAGGCGCGCCGATCAGCCGCGAGACGCTGTGCGGCTCCATGTATTCCGACATGTCGATGCGCACCATCTTGCGTTCATCGTCGAACAGTTCGGCGGCCAGCGCCTTGGCCAATTCGGTCTTGCCGACGCCGGTCGGTCCAAGGAACAAGAACGAGCCCTGCGGCTGCTGCGGATCGCCCAGGCCAGAACGCGAACGCAGCACGGCATTGGCCACTGCCTCGACCGCATCATCCTGCCCGACCACCCGCTGGTGCAGGCGCTCGGCAAGGGCCAGCAGTCGGGTGCGGTCACCTTCGCTCAGGCGTTCGGCCGGGATGCCCGTCCAGCGCGCAACAATCTGCGCGATCTGTTCGGCGCCGACGGTTTCACCGACCAGGCGCTCAATGGCGTACACGCCCGAGCCCGGTTCGGCGAGCTGTTTTTCAAGCTCGGGAATGCGTCCGTATTTCAGCTCGGCTACTTTCCCGAGATTGTAGGTACGTTCAGCTTCGGCCATTTCGGTGCGCGCCTGTTCGAGTTGCTTGCGCAAGCTCTGCAGGCGGTCGACCTCGGCCTTTTCCGCCTGATAGCGGGCGGTGAGGCCGGTGAGCTGTTCTTGCACCTGAGCCACTTCCGCGCGCACCACTGCCAGACGTTCACGCGAGCCGGCGTCCTCTTCGGTGTTGAGCGCGGTGGCTTCGACGTCGAGCTGCAGCTTGCGGCGTTGCAGGGCGTCGATGGCTTCGGGCTGCGAATCGAGCTGCACGCGGGTCTTGGCGCAGGCTTCGTCAACCAGGTCGATGGCTTTGTCGGGCAAAAAGCGCCCTTGGATATAACGGCTCGATAGGCGCGCGGCCGCTACGAGTGCGGCATCGGCAATACGCACACCATGGTGCGCTTCATAGCGTTCTTTGAGGCCACGCAGAATAGAAACCGTGTCTTCAACCGATGGCTCGCCGACTTGCACCGGTTGGAAACGGCGTTCGAAAGCCGCGTCTTTTTCAACGTGCTTGCGGTATTCGTCGAGAGTGGTGGCGCCGATGCAGTGCAGTTCGCCACGTGCCAGCATCGGCTTGAGCAGATTGGCGGCGTCCATGGCGCCATCGGTCTTGCCGGCGCCCAGCAACTGATGCATCTCGTCGATGAACAGAATGATCGAGCCGTTGGCGCTTTTCACTTCATCGAGCACGCCTTTGAGACGTTCCTCAAATTCGCCGCGGTATTTTGCACCAGCGACCAGCGCGCCCAGATCGAGGCTGATGATGCGTCGATGCTTGAGGCCTTCAGGCACATCGCCGGCAACGATGCGGCGGGCGAGGCCTTCGACGATGGCAGTTTTGCCGACGCCGGGTTCGCCGATCAGCACCGGGTTATTTTTGGTACGGCGTGAAAGCACCTGCACCACGCGACGGATTTCTTCGTCGCGCCCGATCACCGGATCAAGTTTGCCTTCCTTGGCGGCGGCGACCAAATCACGGCCGTATTTTTCCAAGGCTTCATAACGGTTTTCAGCCTGATCACTGTCGACCTTGCGCCCTTGGCGCACCTCATCGACGGCGGTGGTGAGCGCCTTCTTGGTCACCCCCATCAAGCGCGCGCAGACTTTGTCGTCGAGCAAGGCCAACAGCAGGCTCTCGCTAGCCAGATGCGAGTCGCCACGGTTTTTCCGTTCGGCATCGGCGGCATTGAGTACCTTGAGCGTCTCGGGCGATGGTTGCACCTGTTCGGGGGCCGGCGTCTGGCGCGGTAGATCTGCCAGCGCTTTATCCAAGACCAACGGTGGCGCTCCGGCCTTACTCAGCAGTCGGGCTCCCAGGCCATTGCTATCGCTGGTCAGGGCCAAGAGCAGATGCAGCGGCTCGATGCGCGCATGACCACGCTCGACCGCCGCCTGGTGGGCAGCGCTGACGGCTTCGCGGGTCTTTTCAGTAAACAATTTTGGGTCCAGCATGGTCGGCTCCTAAGGCAGGTCATTGCGAACAGTGTGCCAATGAAATCATATCATTATGACTTCTACGGTTTCTATAAGACGTCCGCAGACAGCGCCTCGAATCGTCGACCACGGTGAGGATTTAAACTACTACTTTATTAATGATAGTGAAAGTCGAGGGCGTACGGGATCAATGTCCGCCATCGGCGAAGCCAAGTGCCAACAGCGTCGCTGCCGGATCCAACAATTGCCGGCCGGCAACCCGGGCGGCCTGATGGCGGCATGAAAAACCATCGGCCACCACGAGCGCGCCAATGGCATCGGCCTGCTCCAGACGGGGTCGCCATGATAAGTCGAACAGCGCCCGCGATGCAGCGACGTTTTCGACGCAATGCCCCCATGCCCCGGCCATGCCGCAGCAGCCGCTGGGGACCACGGTCAAGTGATGGCCGCAGGCTCTGAAGACCGCCACCCACGCCTGCGCCGCCGCCGGTGCGGTGGCTTGTTCGGTGCAGTGGGCCAAGAGGTGGACGTTGCGTTTAGGGCTCGGCGGTAGGGCCCGCGGCACGCGTTGCTGGGCAAAGCGTGCGGCGAGGAACTCGCTCATCAGCTGCAGATGTGGTGCATCGGCCAACCCCGCCTTGCGTAGTTCATCGCGCTCGGTCAAGGCCACTGCCGGTTCCAGGGCCAGCAACGGTTTGCCGCTGGCAGCCAAGCGCTCGAGGTGCGCGCGCCACGCCGTGGCGGTGCGCCGCCAGCCATGCAGCATGCCCAGCACGTGCAGCGGCTTGCCGTTGGCGACCAGTGGCGCCAGGTGCACGCGCCAGCCCAACGCAGCCAGCAAGGTGATTGCGGCCGTGACGCTGTCAGCATCAAAGCAGGCGGTAAATACATCCGGCACCAGCACCACGTGCGCCTCGGCCAGTGATGCCAGGCCGGGTGGCCGCCGTTGCCACAGTGGCGGCGAACTGAAGCGCGGTAGATCCACCAGGCCTCGCGGTGTCGGCAGGGCATTGGCCAGCCGCGGCAGGCGTGCCGCCAGCGGGGCGAGGGTCTCGAGTGCCGCCATCGCCCAATCACGCAGCGGTCGGGCGTAACGGCCATGGTAATGGGCGAGAAAGCGCGCCTTCAAATCCGGTACATCGACCTGCACTGGACAGGTGCCGCTGCACGCCTTGCACGCCAGGCAGCCATCAAGAGCCGCTTTCACCTCATGGGTAAAAGCGTCATCGTTATGCGGTGACCGCCAACCCACGCCCGCCGGTACCATCAGCGCCGAATCGCCGGCAAGTTGCAGGCGCCGCAGCCACTCGCGTACCAGATCAGCACGACCCTTTGGCGTATGGATGCGATCCTTGGTGATCTTGCTCGACGGGCACATCACCACGTGTGGATCAGGTGCATGGCAGGCTCCATTGCCATTGCAGCTTACCGCTGAAGCCCAAGCCGTACGCATGGCTAGCGAAATCTGTGCGTCGGCCTGTCCGCGTAGCGGCACCGCGTCAAGTGCCGGCGGGTGTTCATCGCAACCGCAGGGGGCGACCAGCTTGCCAGGATTCAGCTGGTTTCCGCGGTCGAAAGCGCTTTTGATCTGCCGGAAAGCGTGGTGCAGGGTATCGCCGACAAACAACGGCAGATATTCACCACGAAAACCTTTGCCGTGTTCGCCCCACAATAAACCGCCGTATTTGAGCGTCAGCGCTGCCACCGCATCGCTGAGCGGACGGATCTTGGCGACATCATGCGGATCAGTCAGATCGAGGGCCGGGCGCACATGCAGACAACCGACATCGACGTGGCCGAACATGCCATAACGCAAACCATGGCTGTCGAGCAGAGCACGCAGCTCAACGACGTAGGCGGCGAGGTGTTCGGGTGGCACCACGGTGTCCTCGATGAACGGCACCGGCTTGCGCGCACCGGGCAGCTTGCCAAGCAAGCCGACGCCGGCTTTGCGCAGATCCCAACAGGCGGCGATGTCACTGCTGGCAGTCAACTGCACGCCACCCAGGTCCGCCGCCACCACCGCCAGCTGTGCAGCGTCATCACCGACGAACTGCACCAGGTTCAACGGGCCGCTGCCAGCGGGCAACAGGTGTCCGACGCGCGCCCACAGGGGCGACTGGCTGGCCAGGTTGACGACCAGTTCATCGATGGTCTCGATCGCCTGCGGTTGGCGGGTGATCAAGGTTTGTGCTTCGGCCAATGCCGCGGCAAAGGTCGCATAGCGCAGCACCACCAGGCGTTTGGCGGCGGGGATGGGAATCAGGCGCAAGGTGATAGCAGTGATCACCGCCAGGGTGCCCTCGGCGCCGGCCAACAGCCAATTGAAATTGATGCGGCCGTCATCCTGACGCACCCGTGCCAGATTATAGCCGGCGAGAAAGCGCCGCAGACGCGGAAAACGTTCGGCCACCGCCGCGCGATTGGCGTCGACGACCGCCATGACGTCGCGTAAAAGCTGTCCGACGCTGTCGGATCGCTCGCTCTCCCAGGCGAATTCAGCAGCGTTCATGGCCCGTGAGGTCCACACCGTGCCATCGGCCAAGACCACTTCCAAAGCCTCAATGTGCTCCGAGGTTTTTCCATAAACGCGCGAGCCCTTGCCGGCGGCGTCGGTGCTGACCATGCCGCCGATGGTGGCGCGTGAAGACGTCGACAGTGTCGGCGCGACTTGCAGTCCATGTCCAAGCACATGGCGGTTCAAGGTGTCCAGCACCATCCCCGGCGCCACCGTCACCAACCGGGCGGCGACATCGAGGTTCAGCAGTGCATCGTGATGACGGCTGTGATCGATGACCAGCCCGTGGGTCAGGCACTGGCCATTGGTGCTGGTGCCACCACCGCGCGAACACAGACGGATCGTCGGATGGGCACGGGCGGTGCGCAGCAGGGCGGCGACATCAGCGGTCGAGCGCGGATGCACGACACCAGCCGGCAGCACCTGATAGATGCTATTGTCGGTGGCCACGGCAAAGCGGGCGGCTTCACTGGCAGTGACGTCACCACTGAAGGTGGTTTTCGCCAGGGATTGAAAATAATCAGCGACCGCTGCTGATTGAGTATTCATACGGCGCCTGCCTGATTGCGCCACGCACTCGGCGAACAGTGGTGGGTCTGGCGAAAGAGCCGTGAAAAATAGTTGGCATCGGCATAGCCGCAGGCATCGGCGACTTCAGCGATCGACAGGTAGGCGTTACGCAGCAGGCGGGCGGCCAGCTCCAGGCGCTGACGTTGGGCATAGGCCAGTGGCGCACAACCAACGTGCTGGCGGAACAAGGCGGTGAGATGGCTCGGACTGAGTTCGGCCGCGCGGGCCAAGTCATTGACCGTGAGATCCTCCAGATGATCGCTCTCGATACGTTGCATGGCTTTGACCAGTCCGGGATGGAGCATGCGTTGGCGAGCACGATGGTGCTCTCCCTGCGCCAGCGTGTCGATCAGCGCCAACGCCAGGCCGCTGCGCACGGTTGGCGGTAGGGGTTGGGTCTGCAGATCTGCCAACTGTCCCAGCCAACCCGCTGCCAGCCCATCGACGGGCATGGCCAGCACCCGCGGTTCACTAGGGAAATCACCGAGACGCAGGTCGAAATTGGCGTAGACAGTGTCGACCGTCCCCTCATCGAGTTGATTGTGGGGCTTATTGGCGGGCAGCACGAAGGCTTCACCGGTGGTGGCGCGCAAAGTGACCGCACCCACGTGTACTGCGCAGCTGCCCCGGGTAACCAAAACTATTTCCAGCCCCAGGTGCTGATGCATCTCGACCCCCCGTGACCCATGATAGCGCCCAGCGAAATTGAGCGTGGGCAGGGGGGCAAGGACTGGTCGGATCATCAGCGTTTCATGCTAGCCAGCCATTGTTCTGTTCCTAGCGCCGAGGCATAGCAGCGGTTAGGCTGCATCCATCGTTCGCACTCCCCTCAGGAATCCGCCATGAAGTTGCAAAAAGTCATTCTCGATACCGATATCGGCGACGATATCGATGATGCCCTCGCCTTGGCCCTCATCTGTGCCAGCTCTGAACTCGACCTGGTCGGCGTAACTACGGTATTCGGCAATACGCCGGCGCGCAGCCGCCAGGCGCTCACCGAGTTGGTCATCGCCGGCCGGCCGGAAGTACCGGTAGCGACCGGTTGCGGAGCGACCATGGCCTCACGCAAGTTCGCACGCGATGTCGCCGCGCTGGATAAACTGCCCAACCAAGACGGCACCTGTCTGCCCGCGGCTCAGCTACCGGCGACTGATCCGCGGCATGGCGTCGATTTCCTGATTGAAACGATCATGGCCGGGGCTGGTGATATCATCCCCATCACCATCGGTGGCCTGACCAACATGGCCATGGCGCTGATCAAAGAGCCACGCATCATCGCCAAGATTCCAAGGATCGTCGCCATGGCTGGCGAATTCCGCCACCCGTTCGCGGAATGGAATATACGCTGTGACCCCGAGGCCGCGCATCACGTTTTTGCCAGTGGCATCCCCATCGATGTGACGCCCTGGCACATCGGCAACGAAGCCAAATTCCACACCGCTGACCTTGAGCGCATGGCGCAGAGTCCGCTGCCCGTGGTGCAATATCTGCATCGCGCAGTCCACGCCTGGAAAGACGCGCAGCGCAAGCCCGGTTATGAACCGATGCCTTCGCTGTTCGATCCATTAGCCGTGGCGACCATGATGCAGCCCGACTTATGTACCTGGCGGCAGGGCCTGGTGACGGTGGAACTCCAGGGACAGTCAACCTATGGCTATACCCAATTTCACGCCGATGAGCGCGGACCACATCGCATTGCTTGGGATGTCGACCGTGATCGGGCCATTGGCTGGTACTTAGAACGGGTCCTTGGCTGAACTTGGGTTGAGCTGAACCTGGTTCCAGCTCAACCCCGTCTGGGCTCGCAGCAGTCGCAGTCGGCTTCCCGCCTGCTAGGCTGAGGACGTGAGATGCCCTCTGCATCTACGGGAGTCGCCCATGATTGCCCCTGTCCTTTTCCTCGCGCATGGTGCGCCATCGCTGGTCATTGAGCCGGTGCCGGCACATGCGTTTCTGCTGGGTTTGGCGCAACTGGTGCCGCGTCCGACCGCCATTGTGGTCGTGTCGGCACATTGGCGTGAGACAGAAGTCCACGTGGGCATGCAGGCCATCAATCAGACGATTCACGATTTTGACGGATTCCCGCCAGAAGTTTCACACATGCAGTGGCCCGCGCCGGGTAATCCAGGCTTAGCGCAGGAGATCGTCGAACTGCTCGAAGCCAATGGCATGCCGGCGCATGCTGCCAATCGTGGACTCGATCATGGGGCGTGGGTCCCACTCTCCTTGGCATGGCCCGGTGCTGACATTCCGGTGGTGCCGGTGTCGCTCACCTGCGGAGGTGTCGATGAGCACCTGCGCCTGGGGGCGGTGCTCGGCTCGCTGCGCGATCGGGGAATCATGGTGGTGGGCAGCGGTGCGCCGACGCATCCCCTGGCGGCGGTGATCCACGACAACGACGAACCGCCGCGGTGGGCGGCGGATTTCGACAGTTGGTTGAGTTACGCCGTGCAGGCCAACGACCTGGCGGCCTTGCGCGCTTGGCGACAGGCGCCCAGTGCCCGTCGCGTGCATCCCACCGACGAACATCTCTTGCCGCTCATGGTGGCGATGGGAGCTGCCAGCGTTGGACACCCCGTTTATGAAAATCCCCGCGTCCATCAATTGCATCACAGTTGGACCTGGCACGTCCTGGCCATGAGCTGCTGGCGATGGGATTGAGAGGGTCTCCGGGGTACGCCAATCGCTACGTTGCAACTATCGAGTATGCTCCGCGAGCACAGGAGTCAGCATGACCATGACCACCCCCACGACCTGTTCAGCTGCTGAAGCGCAGGCGCAGCAGAGTGCCGGCGATGCCTGGCTGATCGATGTGCGGACGCCAGCTGAATATCGGGCGCTGCATGCCGACGGTGCGGTATTGATGCCGCTGGATGTTTTTGATCCGGCGTCGGTGGCGGCGAGTACTCCGGCCGGCAGCACCATTCATTTGCTGTGCAAGTCGGGTGGCCGAGCTGCGATGGCGGCCAGCAAGTTGGCTGACTGCGGTTGTCCAAGTGTGATAGTGACGGGCGGAACAGATGCATGGGTAGCCGCCGGACTGCCGGTGGTGCGCGGCGCGGCGATCATGTCACTTGAGCGGCAGGTGCGCATCGCCGCTGGAACGTTGGTGGTGATCGGCGTTGGCCTTGGCTACGTCGTGCATCCGTACTGGTTCGCTTTGTCAGGCGGGGTCGGGACCGGGTTGACCATCGCCGGGCTGACGGATTCGTGCATGATGGGCATGCTCATCGCCAAAATGCCGTGGAACCGCTGATTTTATTGAAAAGGTGACTTGACTGGTGACTGGTGACTGGTGGCTGGTTGCTCGCAGCTCGCAGCTCGCAGCTCGCAGCTCGCAGCTCGCAGCCACCAGCTTCAAGCTTCAAGCTTCAAGCTTCAAGCTTCAAGCTCAGATCCTCAACGTCCGCGGCCAGCTAATACAGCACCGATGATCACGCCAAGGCACACCAGCACCACGATCAGAGTGATAAACAAAAGCAGCTTCATGGCTTGGTTCCTGGGCTGACTGATTGCCGAAGCAGAGTTCCGGCGAGGGCATCCATCGAGCCATTGCCGCCGCCGGTGACCATGACTTGCGGGGTGATCTGCACTTTGCCTTCGGCGACGAGCTTGAGCAATTCCAATTGCGCCACCTGCTCACGGCCGAGGGCGCGCACCATGGCATCATAGCCCTTGGCGCGACCTTCGCCGGTGATGGTCTGGTATTCGGCTTCGCCCTTGGCCTCGGCACCACGGGCTTTGGCGCCCTGCTCCTTGACCAGCACTTCATAGGTGGCTTTCGCCAGGTTGCGTTGCTGCTCCGCTTCTTCGCCGGCTTTCACTAATGCCGCGCGCGATTCTTCAGCTTTACGCTGTTCATTGTAAAGAGTCTGCTGATTGACTGCGACTTCACGATCGGTCTGGGTCAAGATCAGCTTCTTGCCGGCCTCGCTGACATCGAGGTGGATGTTGCCGACATACACACCATCGCAGGTGACATGGAATTTGGCCAGCTCTTCGGTCATCCGTTGGCTTGCCTGTTTTTCGATGGTCGAGCGGGCATTGACGAACTCGAGGGCGTTCATGGTCTCGGCGACATTGCGGAAAATCGCCCGCACTGCTGGCAAGATGACCTTGGCTTCGAGGACCTCAAGCTGTTCGTCTTCCTGATCATCGCGCACCATCTGGTCGGGATCGCCGAGCAGGGCGACCAGGTACGGCGCGTCCTTCGATTCGACGGCGCAACCCACCCGCACATCCACCGGGAAACTGAAGCCGTCTTTGCTGCGCACCACCACCGACCAGTCCTGAGCACCGGTCGCAGCCTTTTGCGTTGGCTGGCGCACCGCACCCTGCTGATAGACATAGACTCTCTGCGTCGTCTTCACCAGGGTCGGCTGAAAAGCCTGGCTGTTGAGGTAATAGGCACCGGGCGACAACGGTGTGCGCCAGATGCCGCGATTGCCATTGGCCACTAACGGCGTGCCGTTGACCAGTACCGTGTCGTTGGCTTTTTCAGCAAGCAAGCCGCTGTTGCTCTTGATCACGGCTACGGTGCCGGGTGCCACATTTAGCGCCTCGATCATTTTGATTTCATGCAGACGTGGATTGTAGCGGTAGGTGCCGGGTGTCAGCACCGTGGTTTGCGGTCCGCGATGGCCGCCCTTGGCGAGGAAGGTCGCTGGGTCGAGCATGTCAGCGGTACTGTCCCAAGCCGGCGCATAGGTTTCATTATCGCCCAGCGGCTTGCCATCGCGGGCGGTGACAAAGCCCAGGCTGCCGGGTGCGATCACCACCACCGGCGCCAGTTCGATCTCATACAGAAAAGGAAAATACCCGAAATGCCAACCCGGCCCGATGATCTCGGCCTGCGGACCCTGTTCACCATGCCGTGCGACAATATCGCCAGAAGGCAGCGGCGAGCCGAATAAACGATTGATGACGCCGGTCTGATCTGCGGGCACCACCACGGACGAGCCAAGGATCATGCCTAAAATTAAGAGAGCCGGTGACATCACCACCAAGGCCACTCGTGCCAAACGTGGAATATTCGCCATCCATGCGGCGGCCAAAGCGGCAACTGCGAGCATGGTGAAGAAAAGCATGACGGCCATCGGGTACCTCGTGGCGGGGGAGGGTATGTGAGGTGGAACGGGATGCTATATTAAATGAACGTCAATAATGTTTTTTTGACCTTGTGGACAGTCCATTATTTTGGTAGGAGTAACCCAATGATTATGTATTATGCTCAATAAATTTGAGCTTTTAACATGAATCAGGTCGTGCGAGGCCTAGTAAATTAAATATTTAATTTATACTTTGTGGTCATCTCAATTTTTTCTGGTTTCGTTCAGAACTAAAATCCCCTCCTATTTTGACTGGGAATGAGCCTATTTTTTTAATAGCTACTCCCGACGTATCGCATTGACAGTTACCAAATACATCGTAAATTTCTCCATCAACCCATTACCGCATTTCACAATATGTGACTAAGTGCGTAAAAAAATATTGAAAAAGACATAATATAATGCGCATGCAAAACTTAATTTTTCTTTTACTGCTCTCACTTTTAGGTTCTGAACTATTAGCAGAAGATCTGGGTATTGAGGGACTACAACGTGGCTCTCAACAAATGTACTACGAATTTTCAAATGGTTCTGTTTGGTCTTGGCCTTCAGCCGCGGGGAATATTCCCGCCAGTGATTATCCACAAGACGGTTTTTATCAGAGTAGCAATGGAGACCTAAATTTTCAGTGTCAATTGCTTGATGATATTTCTTCAAAGTTATCATCGGTAACGACGGGATTTATTAAATCTGATACAATAGAGGGATTTGCAGCTTGGCAAAAATATACTGTGGAAGAATTTGTTACCACTATTGCTCGCCCTTCAGTAATCGATGCTCGGGCTCTATCGGGTTATCGTAATAGGTTGGCCGCTTGGTTATCAAGAAAACTTCGATTTTTTTCAGCGGGTCCAGGGTCAACTAATATAGAGTGTGGCGCGTATTTGGCACGTAATGGTTCAGGT
>JAYVTR010000280.1:0-19667 GCA_043788625.1 Planctomycetota bacterium | reverse complement strand
GTCAGCCCGAAATACGCTGCCCGAGAAGGTTTCAGCGCAAAATTAATCGATGAATTCCTGCGTGAAGCGCGGGTCATGGGCGCCATCGACCACCCCAATGTAGTGACCTTATATGATGCCGGCGTGGTCGGCCAGTGCCCCTACCTGGCCATGAAGCTGGTCGGCGGCGGGGATCTGCAGAGTCAGATCATGAAGCACGGCCCGATGCGCGATGAAGGCGCCCTGGTGCTGATGCGCAATTGCGCGGCTGGCCTGGGGGCAATCCACGATGCCGGTTACATCAATCGCGACATCAAGCCGGCCAATGTGCTGATGGAAACCAACGGCAATCCGCGCATTTCGGATTTCGGCGTAGCCGTGCCTGCCGATAACTTACCCGCTGATGATGTGATCGCCGGCACCCCGAGTTATCTTGCGCCGGAACAGATCCACCACCAGGGACTCGATGCGCGTAGCGACATCTACTCCTTAGGTGCGAGCTTTTTCTATGTCACCACCGGCAAAGCACCCTTTGATGGTGGTAGCCCGGAAGAGATCCTCTCGCTGTTGATGACGGCTACGCAGCCGCCACATCTGGATCTAGGTTCATCGTCATATGCCAAGGGCTTGAACCAGATCATTCTGCATGCGATGGATTTCCAGCCAGAAAAACGCTATAAGAACACCGACGAGATCATCCATGACTGCTCAGCAGTTTTGGCTGGTGGTGAACCTGAATACGCCCTGATCGGCAAAAAACGGCGACGTACGTTCTTGGGCGCGATGCTCGACCGCGCCAGCCTGTAACTCTCAAGCATTGATCATTGAGCAGCTGGTTGTCAACAGTGCCTGTGACAGCCTGTGACAGCTTGCGAGAGCCGGTGACTCGGTCTGAGACCATCTTAGCCGAGTCCAGCAGCGCGACGTAAGCGATCATTGATGCCTTCACCGAGCCCTTCCTCTGGCACCAGTTCAGCGATCAGGGACGTCGCCGGCGAGGCATCCAAACGCCTCAAACAGGCAAACAGGCGCGTGGCGGCTTCGTTGAGATCGCCACTGATGCTGAGCACCTCCAGGTGCGCGGCAGTTGGCGGGCCCTGGCGGAACGCAAGCACGCCCACCGTCGGATCCGTCGGCCACTTCGCCATCGGCGCGCGAATGGTCAGCGGCTTGCGCGGAGCGTAATGGCTGGCGAGCATGCCCGGCGCTTGCCGCGGCAGGTGCCCGGCGCGTTCGGTGCGTCCGGCGATCGCCACCGGCTCACCGAGAATTTCTTCGATGCGCTCGCGCGTCAGGCCGCCTGGGCGCAGGATCAGCGGCTGCGGATCAGTCAGCAAGACGGTACTTTCAATACCCACTCGGCACGGACCGCCATCGAGCACCACGTCGACCAGGTCACCGAGCTGCTCGCGAACGTGCTCGGCGGTGGTCGGGCTGATGCGCCCGAAGACGTTGGCGCTCGGGGCCGCCAGCGGCGTGCCGCAGATGCGCAACAGCTCGCGCGCCAGTGGATGATCGGGGCAACGGATGCCAACGGTGTCTAAGCCGCTGGTCACCACGTCCGGCACCATTGCCAGGCGTTTGAGCACGAGGGTCAACGGCCCCGGCCAGCAGGCCGCGGCCAGCTTCATCGCCCGTGGTGTAGCCTCGGCGATCTGCCACGCCCAGTCCGGGTCAGCAATATGTACGATCAATGGATCAAAACGCGGCCGACCTTTGGCTGAAAAGATCTTCAGTACGGCGGCAGGGTTGAGGGCGTCGGCGGCCAAACCGTCAACCGTTTCGGTGGGCATGCCCACCAAGCCACCGGCGCGAATCGCCGCCACCGCGCGGATCATGGCCTGCGCGTGATCCTGACCAATAAAAGAATCCGGAGCCATGTGGCTCCGGATCCTGTCGTTCATTCACTTCATTGCCACCGACTGATATCGAGCGCCAATCGAATCCGCGGGGATGTCAGCGGCTGCCTACAACGACGCGTGAATCCGCTTCAACGCCTTGAGCATGTAGCAGGTGGTCAGATGCGGAAAGCCCTCGCCCCAGCGCTCGGCGTCGGGATTGACCCAGAACACGCCCTTGCCGCCTTCGCCAGGCATGGCCTTGTGGCTGATGTTCTTGAACAAGTCAGCACGCCAGTCGACCTGCGAGCCGTCGGCCAAGGTGAAGGCTTGCGCATCGAGCAGGTCAAAGGTCTTGGCCATAGTGGCGTAGTAATAAAACAGCCCCTGCTTCTCGCGCAGCTTGCCATTCTTATCCGGGCCGGTGGGCATGCCGGGATTGGCCTCAAACTGATAATGCTCTTTGGCCCAGATCAGCGCTGCCTGCACGCGTGGGTCTTCTTTGGGCACGTCCAAGGTCAGATACGAACTGATGAGCGCGTAGGTCATCGAGCCATAGCTCACCAGCTTGGTGGCTTCTTGCGGCGTTCCCTTGCTGGGGTCCGAACTGCCGCCGGCCTTGCTTTCGTCGGGTGCGTAGACCGCACCACCATCATTGGTCACCCATGCGGCCTTGTTGACGCTCGACAGGTTCTGGCATTTTTCGAGGAACTTCAGCGCCGCCTGCATGCGTGCGTCGCTGGATGGAACACCGGTGCCTTTGAGGGCCTCGATGGCGAAACTGGTATTCGAAAGATCTTCAAAGCCGGTCCCCTTCGAGCCGTAGCCGATGCCACCCTGGCTGAGGCTCTTCTGATCAATGTTCTGAATGCCGAACAGGTAATTCTGCGCTGCTTGGATCACCGCCGGATCGCCGGTCTTGGTGGCGGCGAATACTTTCAGCGCCAAAGCCGTGGTGTAGTTCGGCGTGCCTTCGAGTTCGTAGAAGCCGCCGTCCGGCTGCTTGAAGGTCGCCTGAAAAGCCAGGGCCTTGGCGATCGTTGGATCAGTTGCTGGCAGCGACAGCGGCTCACTGGCTAAAGCTTCGGTGGCCAACTGGGTAATGCCGAGGGTGTACTTCTTGCCCGGTACGAATGCGCCGCTGGGCTGCGCCTGCGCCACCAGCCACGCCTGGCCTTTGGTGATGAGGGCCTCAACTTCGACTTTGCTGGGCAAGGCTGGAGCCTCGGCAGCAACTGCCATCACGCCCGCAAGGAGGAAAAGAGTCAAGGTTCGAAGGAGCATGATGGTTTTCCTGAAATGGGGTTACACGCAGCGCCAGGCAAGAAGCAAGCCTAGGTGGCAGCGGCCGAGTCACTGAAATGAATTCTGTCCATTCCACCGACAGATCACTGACGGGCTGTCTACGCTGACGACAACTTGCTCAACGCAAAAGCCAGTTGCAGCTCTTTGGTGCCGACCGGCTCCTTGAAGGCGATGGTGATGGCGCGATTGCCCTTGGGGCCGCGCAGCCCCTGTACTACGCCCTTGCCAAAAACCGAGTGGATGACGGCTTCACCGGGGATGTACGGATCATCAGCCAGTACTTCGGCTGGGGCGGCACCTTCCTGGGTCGGCTTGCGGCGGATGCGGCCGAGGCTGTCTTCGATAAAGTCATCATCATCGGGGAAGTCTTCGACTGTGTCGTCGCTCTTATCGCCATTGGCACCGCCGCCTTCCTGGGCCTTCTTGAGCTGCGCGCCGGTGGTGAACTGCCCGGCCAGGCGGCCTTTGGCGGCGTCGATGGCTTTCTGCAGCTTGGGATTCATGAAACCGGTCGGCTCAGGCAAGGCCCGCCGGCCGGTGGCGTCTTTCGATTCGAAGCAGTCGTCCGGGATTTCTGAGAGGAACTGACTCGGTTCATTGCGAAAAGTCTGCCCGTACATCATGCGGCAGCGCGCCCGCGAGAGATAAAGTTCAGTCATCGCTCGGGTGATGCCAACGTACATCAGGCGCCGCTCTTCTTCGAGGTCTTCAACCACGCCCATGCGCCGCAGCGGAAACACCCCGTCTTCACAGCCGGTGATGAATACCACCGGAAATTCTAGGCCTTTTGAGCCATGGATAGTCATCAGCGTCGCGCGGTCGGCGTGCTCGCCGAGCTCTTCGCGCGAGTCACCACCAGTGTTCAGCGACACCAGATCGAGAAAGCCTTCGATGCCGCCCTCAGGATAGGTCTCGTGGTATTGCTCGGCAGCGGTGATCACTTCGCGCATATTGGCGATACGGTCTTGCGCCTCGGCGGCTTCTTCGGTTTTGCGGTAGTGGTCTTCAACGCCGGTCAGCTCGATGGCACCGCGCACGCACGCCGCCGGATTACCCTTGGGCAAACGCCTAATCGAACGCCACACCCGCGCCAGTTCACGCAGTGGTGGACCATTACGGCCCACCGCCACCCGTTCGAGCAGATCGTCCGAACTGAGCACGTCGCCAGCCGTCACCAGGGCGTCGTCAGCCAAAGTGAACAACGCATCAAGGGTCTTTTCACCAACGCCACGCTTGGGCACGTTGGCAATGCGCGTCAGGGCCATGCGGTCGGCGGCATTCACTTGGAGCTTTAGGTACGCCAGGACGTGTTTGACTTCTTCGCGATCATAAAAGCGCTGGCCACCGATGATGCGATACGGAATACCGCGCCGACGCATACCGTCTTCAAGGATGCGCGATTGGGCATTGGTGCGATAGAACACCGCGCAGTCCGACCACGGCCGGCCACCGCGGTGTAGCGCTTCGACCTTGGCCGCCACGCCATAACTTTCATCGACCTCGTCATCAACGGCCACCAGCGTCAACGGTTTGCCTTCGACGTTTTCGGTGCGGATGGTCTTGTTCTCGCGCTTCTGATTATTCTGCACCACACCCTGGGCGGCGCGCAGGATGACCTTGGTCGAACGATAATTGGTCTCCAACAGGACTTTCTTGCAGTCAGGGAAGTCCTTGGCGAAGTTGAGGATGTTTTCAATGTCTGCTCCGCGCCAGCCGTAAATGGCCTGGTCGGGGTCGCCGGTCGCGCAGATGTTGCGGTGTTCGCCGAGCAGGCGCAGCAAGCGGTACTGGACCTTATTGGTGTCCTGATATTCATCGACGAGGATGTACGGGAAGCGCTCTTGCCACTTCTTCAGCAGTTCAGGTTCGGCCTCGAACAAGCGTACCGGGCGCAATAACAAGTCATCGAAATCAAGGTGGCAATGCTCATGGCACAGACGCGTATAGACGGCGTAGGCTTTTTGCGCCCACACCTCGACATCGTCAGTCGGCTGCCGTTTGGGAATATCAATCAGCTCGTTCTTCCAACTGCTGATCATGTGCATGATGCGCTTGGGCTCGACTACCTTGGGATCGAGCTTGAGCTCGGCAAATACCAGGCGGTAGAGCTTTTTCTGGTCGTCCTCATCAAGGATGGTGAATGGGTGATCCATTCCCAGGTGCGAGCTTTCCATCTTCAACAACCGTAAACCGGCGCTGTGAAAGGTGGTGATCCATGGCGTCTGCAAACCGATGAGGCGCAACACGCGTTCCTGCATTTCGCGGGCGGCCTTGTTGGTGAAGGTGATAGCCAGGATACGATCCGGACGCACACCTTTGCTTTGAATGATATTGCCGATGCGATGGGTGATGACGCGCGTCTTCCCCGAACCGGCACCGGCAATGACCTGCAACGGACCATCAAGCGAAGCGATCGCCTCGCGCTGCTGCTCATTCATGCCTTTAAACGGATCGAACATCTGACGCTATTCCTCGATGCTCACCGGCAGCGCGTCGCGACCGAGGTAGACATGATCAATGAGGCGCACGCCATCGACGAACACCGCCGCCGCCAGCACGCAGCCGTCGTCGGCGTTTTCGATTTCCTTGAAGCCGGCGAGCTTGACCACGTCGCAGTAATCGAGTTCGACCCCCTCATAGACCAGCAGCTCATTGGCCACCAGTTCGATCAGCTTCATGCTGCTGCGTTCACCTTCTTTAAAGGCGCGATTGGCCATTTCGAGTCCGCGCGGCAAGCCCAACGCCTTGACCCGTGAGGCCGCATTCAGACGCGCATTGCGGCTCGACATGGCCATGCCGTCACTGTCGCGCAAGGTGGCGCCGACACGCACTTCGACCGGCAGGTTCAAATCGGAAGACATACGGCTGAGGATCAGCACCTGCTGCAGGTCTTTTTCGCCAAAAATAGCAATGTCAGGCAGCACGGCGCCAAATAGCTTGAGGACGACGGTACATACGCCACGAAAGTGGCCCGGCCGGGCGACCGCGCACAACTTGTCGGTCAATGGCCCGACCATCTCGACAAAGGTGCAGTAGCCATCGGGATACAGCTCGCCAACCGTCGGCAGGTAGACCGCGTCGACGCCGGCGGCAGTGAGCATGGCCAGGTCGGCAGCCAGGGTTCGCGGGTAGGCGCCGAGGTCTTCAGGGTTGTCGAATTGGGTCGGATTGACGAAAATCGAGGCGACGACGACGTCGGCGGCCGACTTCGCCTGGGCCACCAAGCTGATGTGGCCGGCATGCAAGGCCCCCATAGTTGGTACGAAGGAGATGGTTTTCCCGGCGCGTTGTTGGCTGCGACTCCAGGCCCGTTGCTCAGCGATAGTGGTGAACTGTAACATGAAAGACCTCAGAACCGGTTGAACCGTTGGGCGATGGGCGTATCTCCTGCCAGTCACTAGCACCCCGAAGGGAGCCTTGCATGGCATTCGTCACGATCCGTATCAAGGGCGTGGAAGGGTACTCGCGTACCACCCTGGACAAGGAGCGCCTCGTCATCGGCCGTTCATCGGCCAGCGACCTGCCCATCAAACACACCAGCATCTCGCGCGAACACTTCGCTTTGTGCAAGGAATCAGTGGAAGGGACCGAGACGTGGTTCGTTGAAGACCTCGGTTCGGCCAATGGCACGCGCATCAACGAAGCCCTGGTTTCGGGCAAGATGCCTTTGCGTGAGAAGGACATTGTCAAAGCCGGACGCGCACGCCTGACCTTTCACGTAGGGCGGATCGAAGACGCCGAGGCCGCCATCGAGATTTCGGCGGCTGACGACGACGTCGGTCCGGTGGGCCCGATCCGCAAGGCTGGCGCCGAAGATCCACCGGAAGCCATCCCCTGTGCCGAATGCAAAGGCTGGTTTTCGATTGCCCATCGACTGTCTGGTGAGTTCATGGCCTGCCCGCACTGCGGCAAATCACAGATCATTCCCGAATTGGTAGTCTCCTCATGAGCGATGCCCCTGACTCGATCCCCGCCTCCCTTTCTCAGCCGACAGTCCAGCCGACAGCCGAGCCGACAACGCAGGCGAAGCCCAAACAACGCCTCATCCGCTGGGGCGGCCTGATCGCCCTGCTGGTAATCGGCGTCCTGTCGCTGGCGGTCTTGCCATGGGTAGTCGAGCCATGGGTGCTGAACAAGCTACGCAACGCCCTGGCCGCCAACGGCTGGGAATTGACCCCTGAATCACGCCTCGCTTTCAACCTGTATGGCGCGCGCCTGCACGGCGAACAGCTGGCGGTACGCATGATCGGCAAAAGCGCCGACGGCACCCAGGCACAAGTGGCCTCCGCTGATCGTTTGAACGCTGAAATCGCGCTGTGGGAAAGCCTGACATCCAGCGACGCGGTGATCAAGGAATTGGCCATCGAAGGCATGAGCGGCAACCTGCGCCGCGGCCCAGATGGCCGCATCAGCAGCGCCCCGCCGGCACCCGAAGATAAATCAAGCTCGGGCATCGACTGGTCGAAAGTCGATTGGGCCAGCTGGTATCAGAAGGCGATGGAAAAATACAAACAGCGCCAAGAAGAGCAGAAGCAACAACAAGAAGTGCAAACCAAAAAGCCACCAGGCGAACAGCCCAAGCCGGTGGAAGAGGCACAACGCCCCGCTCCGCAGGCGGATGTCGACTGGCCCAAGGCGACCAAGATCCAACCGCTGCCGAAAGCCGATCGGCATGTGCCGCGGGTAGTCGTGCGCGTCCTGAAGATTTCCGGCAAGGCCATCAAGCTGCCCGATGAATCGGCCTTCGAAGTCACCTCGTTCACGGTCGACGGCAGCAATGTCGCTCTGCGCCAGGATCTGGGCGAGACCATGACCCTGCAGGCCAAGGCCAGCACCACCGGCGCTGGCGACATAAGCTTCGATTTGCTGCGTAAAGCCGATGATACCGGCTCATTGAAGATCGCCGCACCATTGGTGCCGGTGCAAGCCTTGACCTCGCCGACGATCGCCGGTGATCGCTTGACCAAATACGGCGCCAGCGGCATGGCCAACCTGACCATCGATAATGCGTGGACGGGTTGGGATCTCAACGGCTCGGTTGTCAGTGAGGTCACCGGCCTAACGCTGCAACCCACCGTCCATGACCAGCAGACCCTGCAGGTAGCGCAGACCGTGAACGCCTTGAAGGGTAAGCCTCTGGCGTGGCCGGTAAAAATTGGCGGCACACTGTTTGCACCAACGATCACCGACAGCGGTGTTGAAGCGGTGCTGAAAGGCAGCGCCCTCGACGCCGCCAAGGGCCTGGCTACGGAAAAAGCCACCGAAGAAGCAACCAAGCAAATCGACAAGCAGCTGGACAAGAATCCGCAGGCCAAAGAAGCCGCCGATAAACTCAAGAATTTGTTCAAGAAATAACCCATGTACCTGACCTACAAGCTGACCCGTGGCACCTTAAAGAGTCTGCTCTCCAGCGCTGAACCGTGGCAGATCATGGTCGGCACCGTGCTTGGCACCCTGCTCGGTTTCATGCCGCTGTGGCCGCTGGCACACGGGCCGTCACCGCTGTGGCTGCTGCTTTTCGCCCTGGCCTTGATCATCAACTGCCACTTCGGTTCGGTGCTGCTGTTTTTCGCCATCGGCAAGATGTTCGCCAAATTATTGGCGGGGCCGGCGGTGTTGATCGGACAAAGCCTTGAAGGTTTCGCCAAGACCGCTGCCGATGTGCCGTTGCTCTATTGGAGCTTGTTATCGCACACCGGCTACCTCGGCCTGACCTGCTTGGGCGTGACTTTCGGCGTGCTCTTCGCCGTGCTCATGGGTTGGGCGGTGCGCTGGATCCGCGCCGTAGTGAAAGCCAAGTTCGCTGCCAATGCGCAGCTGGTGAAAGCCGGCAAGCTGGCGGATCGGCCAGTGCTCTTCCGCATCGCCTGTTGGTTTCTCGGTCTGTGAAAGTCGGATCTGTGAAAGTCAGGATGGCCAAAGCCTGGCCATGCCTGGCGGCTCTCGGCTGCCTGGGCTTGCTTCCGGCCGAGGATCTGTCGCCATTGATTCGCCCCAACCGCCACATGGCGGTGATCGATACACCACACCTGCACGCGCTGGTGCCCGCCGATCAGATCGAATTGTTGCGCGGCAAGATTCAACGCGCCGATGCCATCTACGTGCACCTGGCGGCGGATGCGGGCTACACCATTACCCAGCCGCTGACCCTGTGGGTGTCAGACGATGCCGAGACCCACAACGGGTTCTCGACCACGGTCCCGGTGCCTTTGGTGCAGATAGAACTGGCGCCCTCATTGCCGCGGTCCGGGATTTTCTCCGGCACCGACGAATTCGAACGCACCATCATCCATGAATTCACCCATCACATCAGCAATGACCGGGTGTACGGGCTGCCACGCATCACCAGCAAGATCTTTGGTCGGGTTTTTCCTGTCGACTACCTGAGCCTCATCGTCGCTTATTTCACCGTGCCACCGCATGTGACCATGCCCTTGTTCTGGCATGAGGGCTTGGCGCAGTGGGCGGAGACCACCTATGCCGATCCGACTTCACCATGGGCTGGGCGCGGCCGTGACAGCCTGACGCACATGGTGTGGCGCCTTGATGCCGCGGCCGGGGCCATTCCCGAAGTCGGCGAATGGCAATCTTCCTACATCCGCTGGCCCTACGGCAACCGCGTCTACCTCTATGGCGCAGCCTATACGCGCTGGTTGGCCGGTGCCTATGCCGACCGTGCCAGCCTGTGGCGCATCAGCGACGTCCAGGCGCATACCTGGCCTTTTGTGTTCAACCGCGGCAGCGAGCGCTTGCTGAACCACAGCCATGGCGAATTGCTGGCCCAGGCCCGGGCTGATCTGCTGGCCGAACAGCAGGCCCAGCTGGCCGTCATCCGCAGTGCGCCGGTCACCGCCGTGCCGCGCCTGACGCCGGTGGATACCCTCGTCGCCGCCCCGGCGTGGCTGCCCGATGGCAGCCTGCTCACGGCTTTTTCCGATCCCTATGATACCAGTCGCTTGGCCATCGTCGATGCCCAGGGTGGTGTACGCATGACTTCGGCTCCCGCCTATAATCGCGGCGAAGCGCGCGGCTTGGCCGACGGCACGGCGGTCTACGCCGAAGCCCTGGGCGCGGCGGGCAATGAGTGGTCGCGCAGCCGCGTGGTGGTGCGTTGGCCTGACGGCGGTACTACCGGCGTACCCGGCGAACGTTTCCTGCAGCCCGATCTGCGCCACTCGCAACATCCCATCCACAGTTCCTTCGGACCGCCCCTTGAACTGGCCGCAGTCCATCTGCTACCGGGCGGTCATCAGGAGCTCAGCCTCGCCACCTGGGGAGCTTCCTGGTTGGCGCCGGTGCCGGTGTGGACGACGTTTCCCACCCAGGGCCGCGCCTGGCACCCGACCTTCCGCCCCGGGCATGACGAGTTGGCGTGGGTCGAAACCGATCACGAAGGTTCGCGTCTGGTCTTGGCGCCGCTGGCCGCTCCCGAACAGCGCACGGTACTGATCGAAGTGCGCGGACGGCTGATCCATCCGAGCTGGACGGCTGATGGCAACAGTGTCTTCGTCTGCGCCGATCATACCGGCGTCGCCAATGCCTATCGCTTGGATGTTGCCACACCAAAGATCTTGCTGCCCGTCACCAACGTCATCGGTGGAATCACCGCCTGCGTACCCAGCCCAGATGGCCGCGAACTGGCGTTGGTCAGCTTTGACCAGCATGGGCCGTACCTGAGTCGCATCGCCAACGATCCGGCCGGCTTTGCCACCAGCGTGCCGCCGCTGACCCTGGCGTGGCCAGCACCGGTCACGCAGAACACCGCTGTGAGCGCCGGTGCCGCGCACGTACCTACACCGATGCCGCCGCTCGCTGATGCCACCGCTGTGCCGGCGGAGGCTCGGGGGTATTGGGGAGTGCGTGAATTGCGCTTTTTGTTTTGGACTCCGAGCACGGTGGTGACGCCGTATGGCGGCATCGGCGTGCAGGCCATTGCTGCGGATCCGTTGTACACACACCAGGTGCTGGTTGGTGCCGGCGTCGGCGACTACGAACACACGGCAGTAGGCTATGCCGGCTATACGTGGTCACCGTATGTGATCGGTTTCCGTGCCGCCACCTGGCGCAGCGAGGTCGCCTATGCTGATGACATCGTCACCGCTCAGGGCAACCGCTATGACTACATTGAAAACCAGACCACCGTCGAGGGCCGGGCAGGATGGAATCTCAGCGGCATCGAACGTCGCATCAGCCTGAGCGTGGCACTGGGGGCGACGCATTATCGCGGCGTTGATTCGGCCGCTGAGGCCTATGCCGGAGAAACCGTCATCAGCAGCGATCCCTTCACTGGCAACGCGCATTACGCCGAAGCCCTGTTGGGTTTTTCCAACACCACTGAATTTCCCACCAGTTACAGCCGCGAAGATGGGCCGACTCTGCTCGCCAGCTATCGGGTCAGTGGCTATCACGGCCTGGGCGGTGACCTCGACAGCAAACGCCTGACCGCCTTAGCGGCGTATACCTGGAGCCTGTTTCCGCATTGGGGACATCAGGTGGTGGGCGGCGGCTATGCCGGGTGGAGCGACCAGGCTGGTGGAACCAACTTGCAAAGCCAGTTCACCATTGGCGGCGCCAACCACATTCTCAGCCCGCGCGGCTACCCCAAACCAATTGCATCGGGATATTACCTGGTCGGTTTCAGTGGCGCGTACCGCCTGCCGCTGTGGCGTCCATTTGACCACTACGGCACTACGCCATTCGGTTTGCGGCAAGTCACCCTTGAGGGCTTTTACGATGCGGCACAGGTGTCGAGCGACCGCCTGCACGGCAATGGCGATTGGTTCCGCTCGGCCGGCGGCGAACTCGCCACTGACTTGGAAATCTGGGCCCTGCGCTTGGCGCCGGGTTTTGGCGTGGCCAAACAGTTGGATGCCAAAGGCGACATCACGGTTTATATACGCCTAGGTTATCGCTGGTAGTATTTGCTTAATAATAAGTCCATCCGCCAAAGGCCTACTCGCGCCACCGCGGGTTACGGTGTAAGCTCATACATGGCTCACGATTTCGCTCCGGATATGATCGAGGAACTCGCCGACAACCTCTTACAGGCGGAAAGTAGTTCAACGCTGATCAAACGGCTGTCTGAATTGCTTGAGTTATTCGGCGCTACGCCGGCTCTGCTGTACCTCGCCGACAGTCAAGCACGGGTATTCTATCCGGCGGCGGCGTTTGGTTGCGAGCGCAATGTCGCGGATATCCCCTTTGAGCTGCAGCCAGAGGCCTATCAATTTGTTTTGAACAGTCGCAAAGAACCGGTGGGTTTGTTGACGGTAAATCCGGCTATGGCCGAACCGGCCAGCATCAGCCGGCTGTGCGCAATCCTCGGCCCGGTGCTGATGCACATCCATCGCCAGGAATCAACCAGTCGTGATCTGCGCATGGCGCGTGAACAGATCACCCACCTGCTGACGGCCGGCGATCTGCTGCGCCACCTCGAAGTCGATGTGCTGCTGGTGAAGATCCTAGAAACCGTGCTGACGGCGGTGCGCGCCGAGGTCGGCGCGGTCTTGGTGCCCGACGAAAAGGGCGTTTTGGTAACGCGCGTCACCTGGGGTTTACGCGAGTCGCATATCGATCACATCCTGGTGCGCGCTACCGGCCAACGCGTGGTGGACGTGGTGCATGCTTCAGGGTCGCTGTTATGCGTACAGGCCGAAGAACAGGCGAAGATGCTCGATCTGACCGGGCTCAAAGCCCAGCTGAGCGGTCTGCTCGCCTTGCCATTGACCACCCGTGATGCAGCAAAAGGTGTCGTGTTGCTGGGTAATCCAGCCGAGGCTTTTGGTCCCGGTCAACAACGACTGGCCGAAACCGTGTGCTCACTGGCAGCCATCGCTCTTGATAATGCCCAGTTGATCAAGGCCATGGTCGACGGCGAACGCATGAAGCAGGAGATGGATCTCGCCAAATCGGTGCAAGCGAGCATGTTCCCGATTGGTGACCTGACACCGGGATGCATCCACATCGAAGGCTGTTCGCGGCCGTGTTCAGAGACCGGCGGTGATTATTACACCTACCTCGATGCTGATGGTCGGCTGCTGACCATGATTGGCGATGTCAGCGGCCATGGTCTGGGAGCGGCCCTGTTCACGACCATGGCGCATGTGCTCTTACAACAGCAATTCCGTGCGGGCACCCCGCCTGAACCGTGTTTCCGTCTATTGAACGAAGGCCTCTACCATACCCAAAGTGGACGCTTCATGACCGCTGCCTTGGTCGAGATGGATACCACTAACGGCTCATTCATCTACGTCTCGGCCGGACACACCCCGCTCTTGTGGTTGCATAAAGGCGAGCCGCGGTGGTTGGAAAGTTGCGGCATGCCCCTCGGCATCATGGATTTCGGCGATTGGCCCGTCTCGGAAGTCTATCAGCCGGTATGTGGCGATTACCTGATCTTATATACCGACGGCTTCACCGAGGGCACCAATGCCGCCGGCGAACCCTATGATGAGGTCCGTCTCGGCGCCATCGCCCAACAGGGGGCGAAACTCAACCTCGACCCCTCAAGCCTGATGGTGCTTATCAACGCCGACATCGATGAATGGACGCGTGGCCACGCCCACGACGATGACCTGACCATCATCGTCATCCAGATCAACGGTCCGGGTGAGATTGCCACCGTCAGCAATCGAGCGTAATAGACGGTAAGGTGCATGGGGACTAGTGAGCGCTAGGTGAGGCATTAGAGTGCGCCACATGCGCGCCTCACTACGCCTCGTCCCGTCCCTGTTGCTGTTCTCGACGTGGCTGGTGGGGGCCGATGACCCCCTGCCATTTCCGGATATGGCGCAGACCATCGGCACCTATTTGGAAAAGTATTATTACGACCCATCGCGCTTCCACCCGCGCTTGATGGTCGAGCGTGCCCTCCGCGCTCTTGAGACCACCGAAGTCACCATCGATACCCGTTGGCATGACGGCCATATCAGCCTGGTCATCAAGGATACGACCACCGACATCCCGGCGGCTGAGCCGGCCACCCTCGATGACGCCATGATGCTCATCGAAGGCGTGCGCAAGGTCGTGGATACGGCTTCATACACCAAGGAGCGCCGTCGTGAGTTGGCCTACACCTTGGTCAATGGCGCGCTGTCGAGTCTTGACCCACACACCGTACTGATGTCGCCCGAGCCGGCCCGCGAATTCGGTGACAGCATCAACGGTGAATTTTTCGGTATCGGTGCCTGGCTGACCCAGGATGAAGGTCTGATCGCCATCGATCGGGTGATGCCCGGCTTGCCGGCGGATCGCGGCGGCATCGAAGACGGCGATGTGATCCTGGCGATTGATGGCGAAAAAACCGCCGGCTTGTCGCTCGACCAGGCGGTGAAGCGCATCAAGGGGCCGAAAGGCACCAACGTCACTCTGACCCTCGATCGGCGCAGCGCCAACCGCACCCTCGACCTGGCCATCACGCGCGACCTGGTGCAAGTCATCACCATGCGTTCGCACCGCCAGAATTCGATCGGCTACGTGCGCATGGACGAGTTCAATGCCAATACCGAACGCGACCTGAAAGCCGCTATCGACGACCTGCAAAAGTGTGGCTCGCTCAGCTCGTTGGTCCTCGACCTGCGCTTCAACGGCGGTGGCCTGCTCGACCAGGCCAAGCTGGTCAGCGACCTGTTCCTCGGCCGTGGTCAGGAAATCGTGCGCACCGTCACCATCGACGGCGAACCCACCATCACCAAGAGCGATGGCCGCAAGGCCTATCAATTTCCGCTGGCGGTGCTGACCTCGGCGGGCAGCGCCTCGGCTGCCGAAATCCTCTCGGGCGCGTTGCAGCGCAATGACCGGGCGGTGGTCTTCGGCACCACCACTTTTGGCAAGGGCTCGGTGCAGACTGTGCGCCCCCTGCGTGACGGCAGCCGTCTGAAGCTGACCATCCAGGAATACCAGCTGCCCGGTGGCGTGAGCATTCAAGACGTTGGCGTCGCCCCGGACGTGCACCTGGTGCGCCACAGCCTCAAGAAGGACGGCTCGCTCGATCGCCTGCGGCCGTTTTCACGCGAACGCGAGGAAGACGACGAATTCGCGCTCACCAATCGCAAGGCTTACGCTCACGACAGCGCCTATCACCTCGGCTGGGTAGCGGCGTACCGCACCAAGGATGAGTTGAAGCAGTCAGGCATTTCGGCACGTGAATTTGCCCCCGATCAAGAAGCCTTGCTGGTCATCAACCTCATGGCGGCGACGGTGGAAACCCCCGGATTTACCGCCGCTGCCAGCGACGCCTTGAAAAACGGCAAACAGCGTCAGTTCCTGCTTGAGCGGCTCAAAGCACCGGTGCAAGCCGCCGCCGCCCGCGAATCGCAGACCCTGGCCACGACCCTCGCCAAACAGGCCCAGCCGATCATCTGGGGCGATGATGGCGTGCCCGGCAAGGGTGCCTTGACCCTCGCCTATACCGGACCAGGCGAAATCGTTGCCAGCCCGCTCGTCGCCCCAGTAGCGGTCGCCACGAATGAGGGCGATGCGCCGGCCGAATTGACTTTCACCGTCACCAATCATGGCACGACTCCCGTCGGCCATTTGTTTGGCAGCGTCCAGGCCGACAAATACAGCCCGCTGTGGGAAGATGAAATGCTCTTCGGGGCCGTGGCCCCCGGTCAGACCATCACCGGCACCTTACGGTTTCACGTCCCACCACGGGTATTTTCCGGCGAAGAGCGCTTCACCCTTGAATTACGCAGCGACCTCACCGAGGCGCCACTGGCGAGTTTGCCGGTGACGCTCAATGTACGTGCCCAGCCGCGTCCGCACCTGTCGTTCACCTGGCAGATCGATGATCCGGCGGAGTTGAAGCCGGGCGTGCCGGCCTTCGTTACCGTCAATCTGACCAACGACGGTGCTGGTCCACTGTCGGCGCCGATTGCGCGCGTGTTCAAGTCTGATGACGCATTCGTACAGTTGGGCGACACCCGCTTCGAATACACCGGCACCAATGACAAGGCCGCTGGCGCCACCGACAAAACTGCCAAACGCCCCAATCTGGCAGCCGGCGCCAGCTGGTCGGTGAAGATCCCGGTGACCGTCGCACAAACGGTCAAGGGCCAGAATTTCAGCGGCGACCACATCACCTTGCAGCTGTCATGCCAGGAAACCTTCGGCGACGACAACCGCGTCGATAGCCGCTACCGCGCCGGAATTTTCGACACCATCACCATTCCGGTGAACGAAAAGATCAAGCCCCGCACGGTGCAAGCACCGATGATTACGCTCGGCAAGCTCGAGCGCATCAACGGCAATGACATAGCTCTCACCATCACCATCACCGATGACAATCCTCAATTCATCACTGTCTTCCAAGACGATGACAAAGTCGACCTGCGCACAGTCGGCAAGGAATCCAGCTTCCGCTTCCCGCTGACGTTGAAGCCAGGCATGAACAGCATCCGCGTCGTCGCCACCGACAAAGACGAGGTCGATCAGATCCTACCGGTGCGCTTGTGGGGCGAAGGCCAAGCAGCGGAAAAGCATAAGGTCACGGTGGCTCCCAGCAGCGAGACTTCGAATGTGCCGTGAGTCGGATTTAGCACAGTGATCTGCGTCTACTATGATGTTCACAAGACTTTTGATGTATGGATGTCAACGTCGACTAAATAGGGTGTCGGCAATTTGCGGGCCTGGCGTCTAGTCTATTGATCAGGAACCGACTCAACCGAGGTCCCCTGGCGAATATTAACAGCCACTTATAGCACGGTTGGTTCCTTATCCCAGCCGTGCAGGCTGGGCATAAGTGGTACATAGGAAAGTCGCTCCTGGCACACCAGAGAACCATGACAAGACGTTTTAAGGCTCTCATCAAACAGCAGGCCGTCATCCACTCGCCTGCATAGGTGGCAGCTGGCGAAGCGAAATCATTTTGCAAACGAGCGCGAGTTATGGTGTATAGTAAGCTACCATGGCTCCTCACCGTAGTGGTTTCTCGTTAATGGAACTCTTGGTGGTTATCACCATCATCGCCCTCCTCATCGCGATGCTGATGCCAGTTATTTCCCTCGTTCGAGAGAGTGCACGCGCCAGGGTCTGCGCTAGCAACCTACGCAGTGCGGGAATGGCCCTCGAGACGATTGCGACCGAAGATAGTGGTTTATTGCCATGGGGAAATTTCGGACCTGGTGGCTATCCCTTCAGTTGGCCAACGGCAATCAACAACTTGGGTGAACAGCTCAATCTCACGTGCCCCTCGGCCATCATCAGGGCGGGCAATTTGCATTTCACCGGCAACATGCAGGTATTGGCACGCCGTAGTTTTGGTTCTGGGCCTTGGAAACAAGTCCACACCAGTGAAACACGACCGACTTTAGTAATGCTGTTTGACAGTGGTCAGCAGGCCAGCGGAAATTCATTTCCATCGAGTGAAAACATGGGGCTTACTTTCAGATTCCTGAATCGGGCCGGACTCGTCTACCCTTTGCGTGATAGTGATAATCTTATACCTACCGCGAGCGGTAATTTTCAAATCTACAAACGCCATACGTCCTTGCAGCGAGCGAATTTCCTCTTTGCCGATGGGCACTTGCAATGCCTGGATCCGATTACCTTTACCAATAGTGATTTCAGGATTCAAGCGGGAGGGCGATTTTATTTTTAGTAACTACCCGGTCGTGGTGTGAAGCTATTTTAAGCCGGGTTCGGAATAATATCGGTATGTGCACTGGTGATCTGTGCCTGACGGCGGTATTCCCCTGGTGGACAACCATAAGCCAGACCGAACTGGCGATAGCAATTGCCGAGATTACTCAGCCCGCAAGCCGCAGCTAAATTGGGTATGGGGGTATCCGTAGTGCGCAGTTGGCTGGCCAACCACGTCAGCCGCCGGCGATTCACCAATTGAGCCGTGGTGCAGTCGAATCGTTTACGTATCGCTCGACTCAGATGTCCTGACGAGCGCTCAGACAATTGCACTAGTCCGGCCACCCCCTGCGCTAGCTGGGCTGGATGACCATAACTGGCGAGTGCCAGCTGCAGCCAGGCTGGTGTGCCCTGTTCGGAGACCGGTTCAGCCGCACGGCGGATCTCCGCCAGCAGCCACAATAAAAAAGCGCCGACGGTGAGCCGATCCAGCTTGGGATCGAACAACTGTTCGCTCCACTGTTGGAGTGCCATGCAGCCTGCCGGCGTCAGGTGAAAACCTGGTGCTTCACCAGCACGAAATGGCCACTCGCCAGCAAACGTCGCTAATTCGCTCAACATCTCGACGGGAAAGGCAAGATTCACCAATACTGATGGTCGGTCTGCTCCCAAAGCGTGCGCCGTTGTCGGATGGACAAAGCGCAGATCTCCCGGCTGCAGCAGTTCTTCAGGTTGGTTGCCGACGGTATGACGGATCTCCCCGCTCTCGACCCAAAATATTTCACAATAACTGTGATCATGAAAAGGATAACGGTAGCCGGCATGGTAAAATGGTCGCGAAATCCACGCCGGTAAATGGGCTATGCCACCATGACGACTCGGGGTGTTGTGTTGCACGCCCATGCTTACCAACGTAGCGCTGTCCGCGGATTGGGCTAGACCGTCGAACGGCCCATTTCAAAAGTCATATTATATATCACATATTTTAATTTCATGCTGCTGCCGTCGTGCCGATTTAACGTCATACAGGATTGAATAACGTAATGACAGACCACTGCGAAGGACGTTATTAGGAGATGTGCACGCAGGCACAGTCATCCTGAGGTGCGCTTTTTTTTGGAAGAGCAGAAGCGGCTATGAACAATCGACACCAGCTAAGCCAACCGTCGCAGCAGCGCCACGCAACCAGCGGATTTACGCTCATCGAGCTCTTGGTCGTCATCAGTATCATCGCCGTCCTCGCCTCGATGCTGATACCAGCGATCGCCATGGTGCGCGATTCTGCCCGCACCCTCAAATGCGCTGCCTGCTTACGCCAAATCGGACTGGGTGCCAGCGCCTATGCCCACGATTGGGAGGGTAACATCGTGCCTACCCAGAGCTATGGCTTCGTCTACTGGCACACCTCGATCTCAACCTATATCGAAGAAGGCGGTACCGCTGATGTCCTGACCGTTAAGCGCGTCTTGCGCGGCTGTCCAACGTGGCCATCGACAGCCTATTATGCAAACCACCCCTCGCCGCAGGCCACCTTGAACTTTTACACCGGCTATGGCGAAACCGTATGCCAAGCACCATTGATCAACAGCAGCGTGCCTGGCGAATCATTTACCAATAGCCTGAGTCTCAGCTACACCTTTCGACTTGAACAGTTGCTGTCGAAAGTAACTGCCCCGTCTACACGGCCATTTTTTACAGATAGCCCGAAGTGGTTCATCTGGGCCAGCTGGGAAAACATCCCGGAAGTGGTCGACGGCATTCAGCGCCATCGCGGCAAGGCCAATGTTGCCTATTTCGACGGGCATATCGCTTCACTGACCAAGAGTGATCTGGGTTTTGCTCAGCTCGTACCCTAATCATTTTTTAGGCTCTGCGTCATTTCGTGTGGGTACTTCCTAGGTCGAGCTTACCTGCAATAAGGTAAGCCATGAGGATGAAGGTGCGGTGATTTCTGTATCCGCGTGC